>DUMS01000071.1 GCA_012839745.1 Tissierellia bacterium | reverse complement strand
AATGTTATTTCCTTCATCATTTGAGGAAATTCCTCAAGAAAGGGCTGCAATATTCCGCTGTGATATATAAATTTCTCCGCTTCTCCCTGGACATCGGTAACTCCCGCTATAACGCTCATAAGCATTACAGCTAATATGGGTCCTGCAGAAGCAACTCCTACAAGTCCAAAGCTGTCTTCCTCTGAAGTTTTTCCACCTTTTAACTGGGATACGCCAAGGCCTAAAGCCAATATAAATGGTGTAGTCATGGCTCCTGTGGTAGCTCCTGATGCATCTACTGAAATGGCTAAAAATTCTTCAGATACCTTTAACCCTAATATAAATATTATGAAATATACAATAGTATACAACTTGTTCAATGGCTTTTCAAATAAAATCCTTAGAAGGCCTATGGCAACCATTGCCCCTACTCCTATGGAAACGACAATTAGAATAGACGGTGCTGATATCTTCCCTCCTGATGCGTCACTGACCTGATTTGCAAGTATCTGTAAATCCGGTTCTGCAACTGTTATCAAAAATCCCAGTAAAAATCCTAGAACCCCTACTATTGAGACCTTATTGCTTCTGGCAACGGTTTCCCCCATCAGATTTCCAATGGGAGTAATGCCAATTTCAGCTCCAAATAGAAATATGCCTAGTCCCAGTATAACCATTAATGAACCAATTAAAAATCTAATCAGCATATCAGATTCTATGGGAACCAGCGTGAAGTTTAACAATACTACCAGTATGGTTATGGGTAATACTGACATGGATACTTCTTTAAATTTACTTTTTAATAAGTTCATTGATTGCCCCCTTTCTCATTTATGTTTTTTCGTGAGTTAATCAGAAGTTGGATGAGATTAAAACTGTAAGATATGAATATCCAAGGAAGAAATATGTAACTAGGCAATAATAAAATTATATCATAAAGTATACAAATAGTAAACACTGTGTGTATTGATATTAAACTGAAAATTTCCAAGTATTTATTTATCTGCAATCTCTTATATTTCACTGTTAATGATATTTAAATGGCAGAAGTTAAGCCTGATGATGCCTTTACTATAGATAAAATCTATAGGACTTGTTGGAAACATTTAGTATTTCAATTATACTTTTTTAAAAAGGATTGTTAAAATTTAGATGACACAAATATAGTATAACATAAAAATAATGAGGGGGTATATAGATGAAGGAAAAAAGAGGCATTATTCTAACGGGAGCTATTATTGGTATTATTGCAGTATTACTTGTTAAATTTGGCAATCCAAAGAATATGGGCTTCTGCATAGCCTGCTTTATCAGGGACATTGCAGGAGGCATTGGATTACATAGTGCTCCAATAGTTCAGTACATCCGTCCTGAAGTAATCGGACTTGTACTGGGTTCCTTCCTGATTTCCGTTACAGGCAAGGAATTTAAAACAAAAGGCGGTTCTTCACCATTTACCAGATTTATCCTGGGAATGGCAGTTATGATAGGGGCTTTGGTATTCCTAGGATGCCCATTGAGGATGATACTTAGAATAGCCGGAGGAGACCTTAACGCTATTGTTGGCTTGGCAGGATTTGTAGTTGGCATATTTATAGGAATACAATTCCTGAACAAAGGATTCAGCTTGAGGAGAAATTACTCTTTATCCAGCTTTGAAGGCTATCTTTTCCCAATAGCAAACCTTGGATTATTCATATTATTAGTAGCAGGCTTTAGCATGCTAAAATTCAGCACAGAAGGACCTGGCTCAATGCATGCTCCAATATGGATATCGTTAATTGCAGGCCTTATAGTGGGAGCTCTTGCTCAAAGAACAAGAATGTGTACAGTTGGTGGCATAAGGGACATGATTATGTTCAAGGACAGCTATCTGATATTTGGATTCCTATCAATTCTGGTTGTTGCATTAATAGGAAATATAGCCCTTGGGTATTTCAACCTTGGATTTGCAGAGCAGCCTGTGGCTCATACAGACGGACTGTGGAACTTTTTAGGCATGGTTGTAGTAGGATGGGGTTCCGTGCTTCTTGGTGGCTGCCCATTGAGGCAATTAATATTAGCTGGTGAAGGCAATACGGATTCAGCAATAACTGTTATGGGAAGTCTAGTAGGTGCTGCCATAGCTCATAATTTCGGATTGGCATCAAGTACAGCTGGAGCTTCTCCAAATGGTAAAGTTGCTGTATTTGTCTGTCTGGCTGTAGTTCTTGCCATATCGATTGCAAACTGTGAAGCTTTTTCAAGTAAAAGAAGCCTGGGAAAAGCTAATAGTTAATTTGAAAGGAGAGAGATAAAATGGAAAGAATAGATGCAAGAGGCGTATCCTGTCCACAGCCTGTACTAATGGCCAAAAATGCAGTTGAAAAAAGCCCTCAAGAGATAGGAATTCTGGTAGATAACAATACTGCAAAAAACAACGTATCCAGATTTCTGACAAATAAGGGATATAAGCTGGAATATAGAAATGAAGGCGAAGATACTCTGATTATTGCGAGGAAATAATTATGAATGAATATATAGCAGTATTTTTCACCCATTCTGGAGCAATCAGGTTCGATAGAAAAGCAAAATCAAGCAATATAGAATGCCAGCTGATGCCCGTACCAAGAAAGCTCAGCTCCAGCTGCGGAATATGTGCCAGATTTAAATTTGACAAGGATGTAATGGAACTGGTGGATGATGAAGTTGAGAAGATATTCATCATTAAAGGCGGAAAGTATGAACTGGTCTATAGCGGAGATTAGATAGAAGAGAAATCCTTCCTTTCAGGATTTCTCTTTATTTTTTAATGCTTCCTTCAGGGTGTGCCATGATAGAACTGCACATTTAACCCTTGGAGGCATGTTTGAAATGTTCTTGAATACTATGGCATCCTCCAGCACTTCCAGTTCCTCATCATCAGTTATTTCCTTCTTTATCATGGATATAAAAATGTCTGCCAACTTCTCCGCCTCTTCTTTGCTCTTTCCCTTAATCAGGTCTATCATAATGGAAGTAGAGGCCTGTGATATGGCACACCCGCTTCCTGTAAAGGATGCATCCTTTATGGTACCTTCTTCATCACATATAAGCTCCAGTGTAATATCATCGCCGCAGCTTGGATTGTGCCCTCTTTCAGAACAGTTGGCATGATCCAGATGCTTCCTGTTATGCCCACTTTGGCTGTGCTCAAGTATCAGTTCCGTATAAAGCTCATTAAGATTCATAACCTAACCACTTCCTAACCCTTTTAAGACTATCTATAAATATATCCACTTCTTCCTTTGTGTTGTAGAAGTAAAAGCTTATTCTGGATGTTGCAGGGGCCTTAAGATACTTCATAAGGGGCTGGGCACAATGGTGGCCTGCTCTTAAGGCTACTCCACAGGTGTCCACTATTGTTGAGACATCGTGGGGATGGCAGCCTTCAAGGCTAAATGTAATTACCCCTCCTCTGTCCTTTAAATCAATAGGTCCATATATTTTAACATGTGGCATTTCCCTTAGCCTTTCTAATGCATAGGCTGTCAATTCCATTTCCTGCTCATTAATATTTTCAAATCCTATTTCCTCAATATAGTCAATGGCAGCCTTAAGCCCCACTGCTCCTTCCACATTGGGAGTGCCTGCTTCGAATTTTCTTGGAAGCTCTGCAAAGGTAGTTGTCTGTTCCTCCACATATTCAATCATGTCTCCTCCCATGAGGAATGGGGGCATCTTCTCCAGCAGTTCCTTCTTGCCGTACAGTACCCCTATTCCCATTGGCCCCAGCATCTTATGGCCTGAAAATACCAGAAAGTCTGTATTAAGGTCCTGTACATCCACCTTCATATGGGGAACGCTCTGGGCTCCGTCCACTATTGCTATTGCACCTTTGGAATGGGCATATTCTGCAATTTCCTTAACGGGAAATATGGTGCCCAGCACATTGGACATCTGCGCCAGGGATACTATCTTTGTCCTGTCTGTAATTTTGGTTTGTACCTCTTCCATGTCCAGCCTATATTCATGGTTTAAATATATATATTTTAATATTGCTTTCTTCATATGGGCAATTTTCTGCCAGGGCACAATGTTGCTGTGGTGTTCGGAAATCAACACCACTATTTCGTCCCCTTCATCTATGAACTTCATGCCATAGGAATAGGCTATGAGGTTTAGGGATTCTGTGGCGTTTCTGGTAAATATTATTTCCCTTGCAGATTTGGCATTTATAAACTGCCTTACCCTTTCTCTTGCATTTTCATATAGCTCTGTTGCTGAAACTCCCAGAAAGTGTGCCCCTCTGTTGGGATTTGCATTGAATTTTTCATAGTAGTCCTGCATTGCATTGAGTACAGATATTGGTTTGTGGGTTGTTGCTGCATTATCCAGGTATACAAGGGGTTTCCCGTTTACTTTTTGCATAAGGGTTGGAAAGTCTTTTCTGATTTCCTCAACATTGAAGCCTTTCATATTCTTTCCTCCACAATAAGCTTTCTAGCTAATTCATCCCTGACTATATCTCTCAAATCCTCCAGGGGAATTCTGTCAATAACTGGATTAAAGGATGCCTCAACTATTAATTTCATAGCCTCTTCCTTTGAAAAACCACGGCTCATGATGTAGAACAGCTTATCCTCATCTATCTTTCCTGAGCTGGCAGCATGTTCGCCCTTTACATCATCCTCCGTACACAATAAGAGTGGTACTGCCTTTGATTTCACGGTTTTATCAAATATTATTACTGATTCCCCTTCTCTTCCTTCAGACTTACTTGAACCCAGTTTAAAGTCAATGGTACCCTTAAATACCTTCTTTGCTCTATCCTTGAGAGCTCCCTTTACCTCAATATTGCTTATGCTTCTTCTTCCAATATGATTCATGTAATAGCTTAGGTCCAGCTCTCTATCCCTGTTTCCTATATATATTGAATATATGGCTGATTTTCCCCCATCTTTCAGGTTGGATATATAGTTTGTAACAGCTCTTTTGCTTCCAAATTCCACTTGTATGAAGTTAACCTCAGCTCCATCTTCTACAACTGCTATGTTAGAATCAAAGTGATTGGAGTTATCATTCATTCTCTGTATCTTTATAACTGTAACAGCAGCTCCAGGTTTTGCATATATTTTCATGGCACCATTATGGAAGGCATCTATGTCATCAAGTGTGCAGTAATCCACAACTATTGTAGCTCTGCTGTTTTCAGAGGCTACTATTATATTGTTGTCTATAACCACATCATTTTCCCTGTCCATTCCATATTCAATTCTTATGGGTTTCTCAATGTCTGCCCCTTTTTTAATATAGGCATATACTCCTGCATTATTGAAATTTTCCGCCATATCCACCATTTTCCCGGATACACCGTATTCTTGTTTTTCATTGTTTATCCTGCTAAGATGCTGGTTTATGGTAACAATATTATTTATGGACCCAATTGATATATTGTCATCATCCATTTCCTCAAAAAATCTCTTGCAAAAGGGCTTTCTGTCCTTTTCAATACGCTCATCCAGCTTTAGATGGTTTACATTCAGCCACCTATAAGTTTTTATAGGAAGGGAGTTTAGTTCATCTTTAATTACTATCATATAATCACCCCTTATCCAATTGTGCCTTCAAGTTCCAGCTTGATTAGGTTGTTCATCTCTACTGCATATTCCAAAGGCAATTCCTTTGCAATTGGCTCAACAAATCCTCTGACTATCATAGCCTTTGCTTCCTCTTCGCTTATACCCCGGCTCATAAGGTAGAATATTGCCTCATCGCTTATTCTGCCTATTTTGGCTTCATGTCCAATGTCCACCTCATCATTTCTTATGTCCATAACCGGTATTGTATCTGACCTTGACTTATTATCCAGCATCAATGATTCGCAGGATACTGTAGATTTGGAGTGATGAGCATTTTCTGTTATAACCAGTGCACCTCTATATACTGCTACTCCACCATCCTTGGAAATGGATTTGGTGTTTATACTTGATGTAGTATAGGGTGCAGTATGGACTACCTTGGCACCTGTATCAAGATGCTGGCCGTTGCCTGCAAAGGTTATACCTGTAAACTCTGCCCTTGCCCTTTCTCCTTTCAATATGCTCATGGGATAGAGCATGGAAACCTTTGATCCAAAGGAGCCAGATACCCATTCTATTGTTCCATCCTTTTCAACAACTGCCCTTTTAGTATTCAGGTTATACATGTTCTTTGACCAGTTTTCTATGGTGCTGTACCTTAATCTTGCCCCTTCCTTGACTATCAGCTCAACACAGCCTGCATGAAGGTTGTTTACTGAGTACTTTGGGGCAGAACAGCCTTCTATGAAATGAAGGAAGGCTCCCTTTTCAACTATAATAAGCGTATGCTCAAACTGGCCTGCTCCTGGAGCATTGAGCCTGAAATAGGACTGCAGAGGTATATCCACATGTACTCCCTCCGGTATATATACAAAGGATCCTCCTGACCATACTGCTCCGTGCAGTGCCGCAAATTTGTGGTCGCTTGGCGGTACTACTGTCATAAAGTGCTTTTTTATTATATCCTCATATTCCCTGACTGCAGTTTCCATGTCTGTATATATGACGCCCTTCATGGCCAGATAGTCTTTAAGGTTGTGATAGACTACTTCCGAATCATACTGGGCTCCTACCCCAGCTAGGGATTTGTGTTCAGCCTCCGGTATACCCAGCCTTGTAAATGTTTCCTTAATGTCCTCTGGCACATCCTCCCAGCTGTACTTCATATCAGTTCTAGGCTTTACATAGGTAACAATGTTTTCTATATCCAGTTCGTCAATATTTGGCCCCCAAACAGGCACATCCAGCTTGTTATAGATCTCCAGGGATTTCAGGCGAAATTCTGTCATCCATTCTGGTTCATTTTTCTTTTCTGAAATCTCCCTGACTATTTTTTCCGTCAATCCCTTTTCTACCTTATAGCTGTATTTAAA
This sequence comes from Tissierellia bacterium, assembly GCA_012839745.1. GTDB lineage: Bacteria > Bacillota > Clostridia > Tissierellales > Tepidimicrobiaceae > DUMS01. The sequence continues at coordinate 29,639 of DUMS01000071.1, read as the reverse complement.
TTCATTTCTGATATCGTATATCCCACGGTCTATATCTTCCACATAGGTCTTTCTGCTTATATCCACATCCACCACATCCTTCTAGTTCTTAAAAGATTCAAAACCTTCTTTTTCAACGATATCTATTAAGCTTATATCGCCGCTTTTGACTATTCTTCCATCAACCAGGAAATGAACATAATCTGGATTTAAGTATTCCAATAGATTGTTGTGGTGAGTAATTATTATAATTGAATTCTCTTCCGACTTGTGTTCCTTTACTCCCTTTGCCACAATCTTTACTGCGTCCACATCCAGCCCTGAATCCGTTTCATCCAGTATGGCAAGCTTTGGGTTAAGAATAAGCAATTGGAGAATTTCGCTTTTCTTCTTTTCGCCTCCTGAAAATCCTTCATTTAAGTACCTTTGAGCATATTCCTCCTTCATCTCCAATAGCTTCATCTTTTCCTTCAATACCTTCTTAAATTCCATTACCTTTATCGGTTTATCCTCTATGGCCATCTTTGCAGAGCGCAAAAAGTTCTCCACTGTTATTCCAGGAATCTCCTCAGGATACTGGAATGACATAAAAATCCCCAGCTTTGCCCTTTCATCCACCTTCATATCATTTAATACCTTTCCTTCGTATACAATTTCTCCTTTTGTTATTTCATACTTTGGGTTGCCCATCAGTACATTTGCAAGAGTCGATTTGCCTGCTCCATTGGGCCCCATGATTACATGAACTTCCCCTCTATTAATGTCAAGATTCAATCCTCTAAGTATCTCCTTATCTCCAACTTTTACATGTAGATCTCTAATTAATAAAAATTTATTTTCCATAACCATGCTCCTTATCATTTAATTCCTACTATTTTACTATACTTTAAGAATATCATATATTACTTGCGTTCGCAACTATTTTTTTAATAATATCATTGTATAATAAAAAAGGACATACTGATGAATCATCATCAATATGTCCAGACTATTCACAGCAGCCCTTTGTACATATGCTACATCTGTTGTTTTCAACATTGGCATGGCCTATTTTCTTAAGTATATCTCTTAGTACCTGTCTTTCAACCTTTGTCAATTTTCCCAGCAATATATTCTCCCATTCATCTATCAGCCCTAGTATCTTCGGCTTTATTTCCAAGGCCTTTTCAGTAAGATATATTCTCTTTATCCTCTTATCCTTCTCATCCTGCTTCCTTATTACATACCCCTCATCTTCCAGCTTCTTTATGGCTCTTGTGGTATTTGCTCCGTCTATGCTTAAATAGGATGAAAGCTCCTCCTGGCTTATGCCATCGCAATAATAGAGCTCTAACAGGAACATAATCTGCCCGCTGCCAATATCGTACTCCCTTAATCCTTCATATACATAGCTTAAATAAAGCCTGTGAAAAACTGAAAACCACCTGCTTATGTAGTCGTCAGGGCAATTTTTCAAAACCTTCTCCTCCCGTTTTTTCTCAGTATACCATAATTTACTTGTTTTCGCAACTATCTTTTGTAAAAACCAGGGAATATATGTCCCTTCTTCTGTGCTTTAGAAGTGGCAGCTCATTTCTTACCTTGTTTACATAGTCGAAATCCAGTGTTACAATCCTGTATCCTTCCTTTTCGTCCATTCTTTCAATAACATTTCCCCAGGGGGATACGGCTATGGAATTACCATAGGAAATATAAGGAGCGTTTAAATCCCTTGCAGGGGCTACTCCAATGGTATATACCTGATTGTCCAATGCTCTTGATCTGAACATTATTTCCCAGTGGGCAGGACCTGTGGTCATGTTGAAGGCAGCAGGAACTATTATTGCCATTGCACCTTTTTCCACCAGTATTCTTCCTACTTCTGGAAACCTGAAGTCGTAGCATATACAGAGCCCAAATTTTCCAAACTCGGTGTCGAATACGTTTAAGCTATTCCCTGGCGACAGTGTATCAGATTCCTTAAAATACTGCCCTCCTTCAACATCTATGTCAAAAAGATGCATCTTCCTGTGCTTTCCTATTCTTTTCCCGTTTCTATCAAATACAAAGGAAGTATTGTATACCTTATCTCCTTCCCTTTCCGGTATTGACCCTGCCACCAGGTATATGCCATTTTCCATTGCCATCTTAGAAAGGAATATTACAGTTTCACCATCTTCCTCTTCCGCATATACAGGAAAGTTATCAGTTTTATATGGACAGTTGAACATTTCGGGAAGCACAGCCATATGAGCTCCTTCATCAGCCACTTTCCTTATGTATTCACCTGCTGTTTCCAAATTCCTCTTCTTGTCCTCATCAACTTTCATCTGAATCATTGCTACTCTTACACTTTTCATATAATTCCCCCTCGATAATATGATAATAAATACTCAAATGCCATTTTCACTTTTGTCCAATTATTCCATGAAATACAATTGCCTTCAATAAGCTGGTAATGCAAAATTTACATCCCGATATTACTTAAACTTATACCCGCTTAAGGATAGCAATAACTGTGAAGGCAGGTAATATAGCCACATGGATACAGATGATATTCTGTATAAAAACCCACTTGTGTTAAAGGTGCCAAGTACATTATAAAGAGCAACATTTATATCACACAGCAAGAAAAGCACCATTCCTAAGGCCATCATAGCGCCATTTGGCTTTGGAAAAGCTTCATTAACAAATGCCTTTACTGCCTTTACTACACTAGTTATAAGGCATATGCCATAGAACAATGCCAATGGAATTAACGCTGGCAATTCTGTAATGAGATTAGCTATGATATATGCCATAAAAAGCGACAAAAAGCATATGATGAAGTTTCTCACAGTTTTCTTACTGTTTCCAACATCATACCTGATGGAATATGTAATCTGAACTATGGAGAAGATGGCAACTCCTACTTCATAGTAATTATCTATAATTAACAGAAAAAGATCAGCCAAGCAAGTCAAGAAAAGTCCAATATGAAGAAGCCAAACATTCTGCAGGTTAAAATAATTATTTCTGGCAAATAGGGATAAGCCTAAGCAAAGTAACATGCATATATATTTTAGATTTGCAGATAGACGGTAAAGCTGGCTATTAAACAGGTCTATATATAAGAATGTGAAATATAGCATTATGATTAAACATATCAAAGCTATCATTGCTTTTGGCATATAAGCTGTTTTTCTCATTTTATTCTCCATCAACCTTTTAACATCTTACCCAGTTTTAATTTTCACCTGATGGCTTTACTGTAATATTGCTTATTTGAACTCTGTTAAAGAGCCTTATTGGCAATACGCTGTTTCCCAATCCGCTGTCTATATAAAGCATTGTGCTGTCAAATTGAAATGTTCCCTTGTCGTATTCGGGAAAAAGCCCCTGCCCTGGAGCTACTATTGGTCCTATAACAGGAAGCCTAACCTGCCCTCCATGGGTATGCCCTGATAATATAAGGTCTTCAATTCCTGATATATAGGATATGACTCTATTTGGAGAATGGGATAGCAGAAGGGTAAAATTGTCATCTACTCCCTTAATTGCAGCTAAATAGTCATCTTTAGAAGCAAAAAAGCTTAAGCCTATGATATTTATCCTGTCTTCATTAATCCTGATAACTGTATTCTCATTGTCAAGTACAATAACCCCCATATCCTCCAATTTTGATATAAATTCATCTCCTCGGGTATTTCTAAGCTCATGATTTCCTATGACGAAGAATAAGTTTTTATTCAATTTATATATACTCTGTATAAATTCCAATACTTTATCAATATCTTTTGTTTTATAATCTATCATATCCCCGGTTAATACTACAACATGAGGAGAAAATCCTTTAATCTCATCTAACAGTTTATCCATATCTATCAGGGTATTTCCGTGATAATCTGTTATTTGAGTGATTCTCAGCTCCTCAGTCAATTTAATGCTATTAAAAATTGGTCTATTAACGTAGAACCTGCTTATCTGTATGTAGTTATATATAAAAAAAACTATTAGAAATATCACCGCTATTATCAATATCTTCATACTTCACACTCCACATAAATTTGCTAATCTTTTTTTATAGCCATACCCATTTTTTCCAGTTATTATAGGCTTAACTTCTATTATTATATCACATACTTATAACACCATAAAATGGTTAAAATAAAAAACTCTGAGAATTCCACCTCCCAGAGTTCTTATATTTTCCCCTAATATGTTTAAGCACTAATAACTTTTCTAAATTTCCTTATCCTTCAAAAGTATTTTAGTTTCCAAAACAGATTCATCATATAATTTTATATCTTCTATGCTTTCTATTTCATCAATCATGTATCTATTTAACACATATTCATTGAAAAAAACATTGTCCCAATATGGAAAATAAGAGGAATGCTGATAGTATAGCTTATAGAATTCTCTAAATCCATGTCCACCAAAAACATTAGTATGGCAATCATTTGTAGTTAAATGAGCTTCCAATATGCCATAATAGGATGCATCCATTGCAGATACATGAAATTCGTCGCTGCTGTTGTATATTCTTTCCAATGTAAATATTGAGAGCAAAACTGCCAAATGTAATAATGACTTTTCGCTTCTGCCTTCTAGTCATATTACTCCTCTCCTTTATTTACAATGCTAACATATCTAATATAATTGTAGCATCATGAAAAATATAAAAATAAGAACTCTGAGAACCACCAGTTCTCAGAGTTCTAGAGTTTTATCCTAATGTGTTTTACAGGGTATAGCTTGCTGCATTGATAACCTTTGCATTCTTATCAAATATACCGGATTCCTCCAGCATCTCTCCAAGGCTGCCTTGGCTGCCCTTTCCACTGCCATTAATATATCCAACATCCTCTGATACAAGTTCAACAGCGTATTTTTGCTCCTTACTGCAGTTAATATATCCACAGTCAATGAACTGCAGTTTTTCTTGGATTTCATCAGGAGTTATATCATCCTTTACAAATACAATCCCGCAGTCTAAAACTGCAATGCCTTCTTCCTGTTTATCCAACATACTTTTATCTATAGTAACATTGCCTCTGTCTTCTATAATAAAGCCCTTTATTGTCTTCATATCTTTATATTCCGGATTTATAGCCATGAACTTATCCTTTAGTCTATTAGAAACTAATACATTTCCGTTCACCTTAAGCCCTACTAGCTTATTTAAAGCGTTTTCGCCTTCCAGGCTGATGGTTAAATTACCATCTACGTATAACCTGTCGCCATATTTTCTTATTAAATTATCAGTTAATACATGGCTTGCAACATATTTATAACCGTCAGGTATTACCTCAATTTCTACATCTTCATCAAAAAGAGATAATGCCTCTTCTAGTAAGCGTTCAGCAATAACAGCCTTCTTAGTGACAAATTTAACACCATTATTAACAAGGGGTGTTATGTCTAAATTCTCATCTGGAATAACTACTTTATTCCTTACATAATATTTAGTGCTCTTTGCTCTCATAATGAATATTTTATCCATGATAAACTTGCTTTTTAGCTTAACTGCATCGGATGGATAGGTTTCAACAGTTCCATTTACCTTAATTGCTGGCAATTTATCCTTTATGTCTGATGGATAAGATACCAACCCGTTTACATGAATGGAAATAAACTTCTCCAATACCTCCTGTGAGCTGGTTTTAATATCCAAAGTGCCATTTACCACTAGAATAACAGGCTTTGATAATATTGTGCTGTCCGTAATCTCATAGGTTCCATTTTGAACCATTACCTCTGCGTCCTTAGAAGCCTCAATTACATCTGAAGCGTTCATGCTTACGTTATATCTTGATATAAGCTCATTTGTCTCCTTTGATACCAGCACAGTTGCTGCATTTATTTGTATGCTGTCATAGGATTCCAGCACTGCCTCAGAAACATTTCTTGCGTCACATACGGCAGTATTGATTAACAGTTTTTTCTTTTCCATAATATTAACCACCCTTTCCTCTTTGTTCAAAATAAATTTTAGCCATTTTCTTTCTTGCTGACGACAGCCTTGACCTTACAGTTGATGGAGGTATATCAAAAATACTGCCTAATTCAGCTGAAGAATATCCCTCAATATATCTCATCCAGAACAGTGTTCTTTCCTCACCTGGCAGCTGATTGCATAATTGCTTCACTATTATCTCGCTTAAATCATCTTCTCCTATTAAAGGAAATTCAGGTTGAGGTTCCTTTGCTATTCGCCTTATCTTATCAATGAAGATATTCTTTGCTGTTCTGTAAAGCCAAGATCTGCACTGTCCTTCAGTCAATTCATTAAGAATATGTGCATTCTCCAACGCTCTAATGAAAGTCTCCTGTACTATATCCTCTGCAATTGAAGGATTATTACTGGAGAGGTTTCTGCAGTACCATAACAGGCTGTTATAATAATTCTTATATAGTTTATCTATCAATTTCTTACCCCTCCTTTAAATCCTTTCACCTATTAAACGAATGAGAAGAGGAAAGTGTTGATAAAAAAGACATCTTTTTTGATGTCTTTTTGCTCTATTTAGGATTACATATTCCGCAAGGCTCATAGCCCAGCTCTTCTGCCTCTTCAACAGTATCAAACCATATTTCATTTTCTTTCAGTATTCTTTCTGCCAATCTGCAGGTAGGATAGTGATATTTATTGGAATCTATGCTTCCAACATATTTCCCTTCAGCTTTCACAGTCCCTGTAGCACTGTCAGATGTTTTATCTTCCACATTTTCGCCATTAAAAGTATTGTTTTTCCAGAATCCTTTGCTTTTTTCCCGTGCTGTTTTCTGTATTTCAGTGAATTCTTCTACGTATTTTACGTTTGGAGGATATGTGGCAACTCTTGCATAGCCTTCTTCCAGTAGAGTTTTGTTAAACATTACTCCATTCAGGTAAACATATGCTAATAGCCTACCATACTGGTCCCTTTCCTGAACGTCAAATTCCAATACTACTTCTTTACCTTCCAACCTGGATTTAGTAAATTCATATGCAGTTTTTCCTTCAGGTAGATTCCTGCTTACATCAGGATGAACGCTTTCTGGAGTATCTATTCCTATTAGCCTTACCCTTTCATCTTTGCCATTGAAATTCACTATTATCGTATCTCCATCTACTACTCTTACAACTTTTGCAGTAATGGTCTCCTTCTTATCATTTATGCTTGCAGTTCTTGTAGCCTGATTCCATTCCACTTCCTTTCCCAGCATTTCGGCTACTGCTCGAAGTGGCACATATGTAGTTCCATTATATAGTATATTATCTGCCTCAACCTTCTTCCCGTTAACTTCCAGATTCACTGAGTTAAACAACACTTCAATAGTCTGTTTCACGCTTTCTGAGTAAGCAGCACTGCTTATTAGTATTACTGTTGCAATTACACCAATTATAAAACCTTTCAATTCCTTTTTCATGCAAATTCCTCCTTCTTTTGAATTATAACAAATAGTAAGAGTTTAACCAAGTATACGTTGAATTAATTATGATATTAAGGAGTTTAGTTATGAATAATAATGATAAATTATTTGAATTAATGACTATAATGTATAACGAAATGCATAGTGAATTTAAGAAAATTAGGGAGGAACTAGAAAATGCTAAAAAAGAATTAAAGGATAATATCAGCAGCGTAAGAAGTAAACTCAAGGATTTTAGATAAGAAACAAACACCAGATTTGATGCTTTAGAGGGCAAATTAAACGAAATGGAAGCAATTAATGGAAATTGGCGCACCCTGAGGGACTCGAACCCCCGACCAACTGATTCGAAGTCAGCGACTCTATCCAACTGAGCTAAGGGTGCGCATTAAGTTACATTTTTATTATAAATCAATTTCAACCTATATACAAATATATTAAAATAGTTTTATTTTGGAGCTATATAATTGCATAAAAAAATTGGCTTTCGCCAATTTTATTTTCATTGGTGCGGAAGAGAGGACTCGAACCTCCACGTTTTTGCAAACACTAGAACCTGAATCTAGCGCGTCTACCAATTCCGCCACTCCCGCACATTTATGGTGACTCATCGGCGACTCGAACGCCGGACACCCTGATTAAAAGTCAGGTGCTCTACCGCCTGAGCTAATGAGTCGAAACTACAATAAAAATGGGGTGGATAATGGGACTCGAACCCATGATCTCCAGAGCCACAATCTGGCGCCTTAACCAGCTAGGCCATACCCACCACAATTATTCCTGGAGCGGATGAAGGGAATCGAACCCTCATGGCTGGCTTGGGAAGCCAGTGCTTTACCACTAAGCTACACCCGCATAATTCATTCGCTGACAATATAGAATTATAGCACCATATTTTATATTTGTCAACAGGTGTTTCTAAAATTTTATTTTTTCAATTGTCATGTCTATGGTATCCTTTATATTTATTATACCATAAGTTTTGGATTTATAAAAGCCCCTTGGATGGGTAGGGCTTCCCGGATTCATTACAAATATGCCTGCATCCTTAGTTATCATAGGTACATGGGTATGTCCATATAATACTATATCCGCCTTTAATTCCTCTGCTCTATATAATAAATTCAACACTCCATGTCTTACGCCATATCTGTGTCCATGAGTCATGAATATTCTCTTTCCTTCTATTTCAAGAACTTTGTCATCTTCATATCTTTTATTAAAAAAATCCCCGTTGCCTCTTACCATTTCCACCTTGATTCCAGTTTCCTTCTCAATTTTTTCTCCGTCTTCCACATAATCTCCCAGATGCAATATAAGCTGGGGCTTTTCCATATTCTCTATAACCTTAACTATCTCATGGATTGCTCCGTGAGTATCACTTATTACCAGTATTTTCATCCTTACCATCCTCTAATATATTTATTATTTCATTCCTTATATTATACAGTGCCTTGGCTCTATGGCTGATAGTATTTTTTATTTCCTCTCCAAGTTCAGCAAAAGTCCTTCCATATCCTTCTACTATAAACAATGGGTCGTATCCAAATCCACTGCCTCCCTTTTTCTCAAAGCCAATGTGCCCCTTGCATTCTCCCCTGACAGTTATTGTCTCCCCATCTTCTGTTATAAGAGCAATAACTGTAATAAAGGTTGCAGTTCTCTTTTCCATGGGAACTCCCTTTAATCTGTCCAGTAATTTTGCTATATTCCTTTCGCTGTTTCCATCAGGACCTGAATATCTTGCTGAGTTTATGCCAGGCTCTCCATTTAGATAATCTACAAAAAGGCCTGTATCATCAGCCATTACCATTCCATCTACCTTTTCCCACAGTGCTCTTGCCTTTATTATGGCATTTTCCTCCAGGGTTTTCCCATACTCTTCTATATCAAAATCCTTAAATCCCAGCTCATCCTTGGATATTACCTCTATTGGCAAATCCTTTAATATATCCTTTATTTCCCTTACCTTATGTAAATTTCCTGTTGATAGTATAAGCCTTCTTCTTTCCATGTCCTTCTCCTTGTGGTTTTTTTTATATTATAACAAAAATTCATCTACGGTATATATAATTTTCTTAAAAAAATACCTCCAATGAGACAATCCAGTTAATCAGACTGTCTGATTTGGAGGCATCATTCCTTTAAGGCAGTTTAGTATTCATTTGCAAAGGTTGGTATAGTATCATTTATGTACACATCTAATCCTGCATCTTCTAAAGTTTTCCCATCAATTAACAGCTCTACTTCCTGTATATCCTCAAACTGGCTTAAAGTAAGGCCTATATTTCTAACCATTCCGTTTAGCACCACATCAATATCTGATGGATAGTCAGTATCAAAGGAAATATCCACATATGCTGTTCCGTTGCTTACATCTACTCCATGGAATGTTACTCCCTCAGGAATATCTGAAGTAAGCTCAAGTTCAGATGGAGGCCCATCAAATAGAAGCTCCAATGCAGTGTACATATTTGGCACTGGTGCAAGAGTAGGAATGGTTACAGGTACATAGTATTCGAAGTTTTCTTCATAGTTTTCTCCTTTATAATATACTACCACTTTGGAACCGGATTCAATTATATTGCCTGTAAGGTTTATATTCCCCCTCTTGAAAGTTCCAGATGTAGCAGTTCCATGGGTAAAGGTAGGTACTGTCTTACCTTCTACCAAAAATTGGACTTCCTTTATGGTTGGAAATTCAGTGAGAGTATATACTACTCCATCTATCAGGTTTTCTTCATCCTCTTTTGACTCCACATTCAATACTTCCCTGCTGAAATCCACCTTGCACAGCCCGGTATCAGGGTCTATAGCCATTCCCAGTATTTTGGTGCCTGAAGGAATGATAGGGTACAATCCAATGCGGCTTAAGCTCTCCCTTAATTCAGGAGTATCTATCATATTCCTCAATGCAAGCTTAGCTATTCCTTCTTCCCAGGGAATTCGCCTCATAACCGGTACAAGCAGACCTTGTTTATCTTTAAAGTACAATACTGTTTCCCTCATGGAATCATCATCTGAAATATCAAATTCATACTCATCATCTGACCTTATTATCTCAATATCATCACCTGTTAAAATGCTGGAATCTTTATCCTTGCCAAAATCCAACAGCTTAAGGCTGAAGCCTACTGCCAATACCAATATTATAGCTAGAACTGGTATTATAATTTTATTTTTATTGACCATTCCTTACCCCCCTACTTATTTTTACTACATTATATTAGGGGATAAGCAATACTATGATTACTTTCTTTTTACTGTTGAAAAATAGCCTCCACTTATTGGACTTATTGCATTTGTAATGATAAAGGCATCGGGGTCATATCTAAAGACTATTTCCTTAAGGCTGCTTAGATCCTTTCTGTTTATTACTACATTTAATATGTCCCTTGAGCCTTCTCTACCCTGGCCTAAGATTTTGGTAACTCCAAATCCGCATTCTCTTAGTTCATCTATTAATTCCTGATTATCCCCCTTTTTAAGTATTATTTGGGCTGACAGGTTCCCCAATGCAATTTTGCTTTCCAGTGTAATGCCAACGTAGTTTCCACATGCAAATCCCAGCCCATAAGCAAGCAGATTGCCTATATTGTCCAAATTGCTTACTACCTGATTCAATGCGCTTACATATATGATTATTTCAAAAAAGCCTATGATTGCTGCATAAACCTTTCTCCCCTGAACAACCATAAGGGTCCTGAAGGTTGCCAGTGTAACATCTATTACCCTGGCAGTAAATATTATCAAGTATCCCAATACTGCACTCATATTTCCCTCCATATACTTATAGCGGAGATAATCTCCGCTATTGTTCATTAAAATATTTTTCAATTCCCTTTACAATTGATTCCACAATTAAATCCTGATAAGCCTCCGTCTGAAGCTTGGCTGCCTCTTCCTTGTTTGTCAAAAAGCCCATTTCAATCAATGCTGCAGGCATCTTCGTCTTTCTCAGAACTGCCAGTTCAGGCCTTTTAATTATTCCCTTATCCACTGCTCCTGTACCCTGGATTAACGCATCCATTATAGCCTTTGCCAGCGGATAATTATCAGTTTCCTTTACATCTGAGTTAAACGCAGGGCAGTACAATACCTGTATTCCTTTTATATCAGGATTTGATATGGAGTTGGAGTGAAGGCTGATGAATATATCAGCATTGTTCCTGTTGGCTATTTCTGCTCTTTCAGTTAAATCAACAAATACGTCCTTATCCCTTGTTAATATTACATTGTAACCTTTTTCACTAAGAGCTTTACCAAGCTTCAATGCCACAGCCAGGTTAATGTCTTTTTCCTTAACTCCATTTGGTACTGTGCCGGGATCATGTCCGCCATGGCCTGCGTCTATTACTATAGTTCTGTCATAAGGTTTTACTACATTTGATTTTACAACGCATAAAGCTATTTCATCCGTTTTTTCTTCAGACAGCACTGTATATTCTATGCTCTTTTTGAAATTAATCTGGAACTGATATATTCCATCCTTTTCAGTAACAATAATGTCTTCAATCAACTCATCAGAAATATACAAATATCCTTCCTTAGTTTCCAGCTTGTCTGATGGTACCCCAATTATTATTGCTCTATCCTTTTCCACATACTCTACGCTGTATTCCGTTTCTTCAGCAGTTTTTATGGTGATGAATCCCTGAGTTCCATCTATGTAGTAGTTTATAACCTCATGCAAATTGGTTTCGGGAATAATGATTAGCCTGTCATCATAAGCTATTATATTTGCTTCAGGATTTGGTATTCCATCTCTTACATCCAGTACCATCCTTACAATCCTGTCATTTGGGCTGTATAGGTTGTCAGGTAAAAATTGGGATACTCTTAAACCTTTAACAAATCCCAATTGATAGTCGAATGCAAAATAGTCTCCGCCTTCTAAGGATGAATCCAGCAGGTCTATGACTATCCTGGTTGGATTTTTAAGCTTCATGGTTCTGATTTCTGCGGCACTAGTATTGTATACTACAATTGCCTCTTTCCCGTCAATTATTTCCTTCTCTATTTTCTTTACTTTATTTACAGGAGAGATAGTAATTGACTTACCATCATCGCCTTCTACAATATCGAAATCAGATTCCTCTTTTAATTTAATTACCACCCTAACTACCTTCGGGTCATTGGTAAACTGGGAAATGGTAACCCTTTCTATTGGACCCTGGTCGACATTGATTTTTCCTATGCCGCCTTCAAATTCAACTCCTTCTTTAATGTCCAATACTGCATTTTCAATATCAATAACAAACCTGGAAGGATTTTTTAGTGATAATGTAGAATACTTAATTTTCTCTGTCCCTGTAATAGTTATCTTGGGAATACTTGTACTTCCTTTTACTGTTGCTACATTCTTTACTCTGTTAGTATTTCCATCCTCGTCACCCTTGCCAATAAGGCTGTTGATAAATGGCACCTTGTTTTCTTCATCATATCCTACTTCATAGCCCAAGGTTTCTGAAATAAGCCTTAATGGAACCATAGTCCTGGAATCGGATTTGCTTGTCCCGTAATTAAATGTAACAAGCTTGGGTATCCAGCTGCTATCAATGACTTTCTTCTGGCCATTCAAATATATCTGGTTGCTTCCTATTGTCAGGGCCATTTCAAGGTCGTCATTGGTAATTAAAACTGTTTTGGTATTCTGATCCCATTCAACTTTTGCTCCATATTTTTCTGCTACAAATCTAATGGGAACAAAAGTTGCGCCAGATGTAATAAATGAAGGCACATCAAGCTGGACTGCTTGTCCATCCATAATTACCGGCACTTGCCTTACTGACTGGTTCTTTCCATCGTATCTTACGGTGATATAGCTTGAAGAATAGCCTTCGGCATTGGCTGATGAAGAAATGATAAGAATAAGGATGAATAGGCAGGATAGAAATACTTTCCACTTTTTCATATTAACTGCCCCTTTCTACATCATCTCTTATTGTATTTATTGCTTTAAATTATTTATATCATTTACCAACTCATTATGTCAACAAATTGGAAGTTTTGTAACCATACTGTAATATTTATCTTAAAAGGGCTTTATATAGCTCATCGCTGCCAGGTGGCAGTATTTCCTCTACCATTTCCCCACGTTGTAACAGTATTCCATCCTCTATTATTTCGCCTATTTCCGTTACAGGTATGTTCTCTTTATTAAGCCTTTCTTTAAGCAGCTCTGCCTTTTTGGAATCTGCTATAATAAGCATGCTGCCACTGGATATTAGCCTATAGGGGTTTATATTAAGTATCTTGGCTATTTCCCTTGTTGCCTCCTTCATGGGAATTCTGTCCTCATATACTTTGACACCCTTGCCGGTAGCCACTGAAGCTTCCCAGACTGCCCCCAAAACTCCTCCTTCAGTTATGTCGTGCATATAGCTTACTCCAATTTCACCAGCTATGATTCCTTCCTTTATAACTGATATCATATTGCCCATATTTAAAGCCTCATTGAGCTTTTTTTCATCCATTCTTCCCTTAAGGTATTCCTTCAGTTCCCTTGCAATTATTGAAGTGCCTTCAATGGCTGCATATTTAGTCATCAATATCCTGTCTCCAGCCTTTACTCTTCTGGAATCAAGTAAGCTTTCCTTCTTCTGCTTTCCAATGACTGTAGAGGATATGATTACTCTGTTTACTGCATCGGTAATTTCAGTATGCCCTCCAATTATCTCCACATTAAGCTCTTTGGATGCCTCTCCTGCTTCCTTCATTATAGCTTCAATTTCCTCTTCAGTTGTTGCTGGAGGAAGTAAAACTGTAAGCAAAATCCCAATGGGTTCTGCTCCACTGCTTGCAACATCGTTACATGATATATATACTGCAAGCCTGCCTATGTCCTTTGTAGTGCCTGTAATGGGGTCTGTAGACATAACGCAGACTTCATCTCCAAAGTCAACAATTGCATTGTCTTCTCCTACAGCAGCTCTTACTAAAACCTCTTTTCTCTTATTCTTTATATTGCTGAAAACTATTTTCTGCAAAAGGTCATTTGGCAACTTTCCTATTTCCATTACTAAGCCTCCCTGATATATTCATAATTGTATCTATAAGTATAAGTATATTTTAACAGAATACTGATACTTTTGGTACACTTTAAATACACTTTCAAAAATATATTATCATTCATTTTAATATATGATAATAATATATTACCCGTTATACAATTTGCTGAATTAAGGAGGCTTAGTGTTTTCTGATTACATACTACTTTTCCTTTAATGCTTCCAATACAAGCTTATTTACAAGCTGTGGGTTTGCCTTTCCCTTAGTAGCCTTCATTACCTGTCCTATTATAAATCCTAAAGCTTTGTCCTTGCCATTTTTATAATCCATAACGGACTTCTGGTTTTCATCCAGTACTTTATTTACTATGCCCTTAAGCTCTCCCTCATCGCTTATCTGAACCAGCCCTTTTCCCTTTACTATATCCTCTGGCTTTTTGCCTGTTTCAAACATATCCTTTAGAACCTTCTTGCCTATATTGTTGCTAATTTTCCCTTCATTTATAAGCTCAAGTAAATCAGCCAAATCCTTTGGGGAGAACCTTAAATCCTTTATATCTATTCCTTCTTCGTTTAACCTGTACAGCACATCCCCCATTATCCAGTTGCTTACCTGTTTAGGGTCTTTGGCAAACTTAACGGTTTCTTCAAAGAAAAATGACAAGTCCTTTGACTGGGTAAGTACCCCTGCATCATATTCAGGAATACCGTATTCCCTTATGAATCTGGCCTTTTTATGATGAGGAAGCTCTGGCAGGTTTCTTCTTATTTCCTCTATCCAGCTTTCTTCAATTACTATTGGAGCAATATCAGGCTCTGTATTGTACCTGTAGTCTGCTGCCACTTCCTTGGTTCTCATTACAACAGTCTTGTTTTCAACTTCATTCCATCTTCTGGTTTCCCTTGTAGTGTTTTTGCCTTCCTCCAGTAGTGCAATATGCCTCTTTTCTTCATATTCTATAGCCTTTCCCACTGCACTGAAGGAGTTTAGGTTCTTTATTTCAGTAATATTTGTCTTTAATCCTCTTTCCTCATCTATTACATTCAGATTAATGTCACAGCGTAATGAGCCTTCTTCCATTTTGCAGTCGCTTACTTCAATGTATTGCAGTGTTGATTTCAGCTTTTCCAGAAAATCCTGCGCTTCTTCCTTTGTATTCATATCAGGTCTGGTAACTATTTCAATTAGAGGGACCCCTGACCTGTTGTAGTCCAGCAGAGAATCTCCCCTGTCTGTGTGTATTGACTTGCCTGTATCCTCTTCTATGTGTATCCTTATTAACCCAACCTTCTTTGGCCCATTTTTCGAGTCTACCTCAATATATCCTCCTGAACACAATGGAATATCCGACTGGGTTATCTGAAATCCCTTTACCAAATCAGGATAGAAATAGTTTTTCCTGTCCATCATTGAATGGGTTGCTATGTTGCAGTTAAAGGCTAAACCTGCCCTTATGGCGTACTCCAATGCTGACTTGTTTACCACTGGAAGTGCACCGGGAAGCCCTAAGCATACAGGACAGCATAGGGTATTTGCATCCTTTCCAAATTCATTGGCACAGCTGCAGAACATCTTTGTTTTGGTTGCCAGTTCTACGTGTATTTCCAGGCCTATTAATGTTTTATATGGCATTACATCTCACCTCCTAGGCTCATTTCAAGAGCATATGCTGCTTTCAATATATTTATCTCCTTAAACCTGTCCCCCATTATCTGTATTCCAACAGGTAGCCCGTTTGCAGAACCGCAGGGCATGGACAGTGCACATATTCCAGCCAGGTTTACTGCCACTGTAAACAGGTCAGACTTATACATCGTAACAGGGTCTGTTATTTCCCCTATTTTAAATGGCAGCTTTGGAGTTGTTGGCCCAAGTATTATATGGTACTTAGTGAAGGCCTTATCAAAGTCATTTTTTATCAGCGTTCTTACCTTTAATGCCTTTTTATAGTACTCATCTGCATGGCCTTTGCTCAGCGAATAAGTGCCCAGCATTATTCTTCTCTTTACCTCTCTGCCAAAGGCCTCTGACCTGGATTTTATAATCAGGTCATCTATGTCAACAAAGCTTTCTGCTCTATGCCCATACCTTATTCCGTCATATCTGGACATGTTTGTGCTCAGTTCTGATGTAGAAATAATATAGTAATCAGGCAATGCATATTTTATATTTGGAAGAGAAACCTCTTCTATTTCAACGCCTATATCCTTTAATACATTTACTGCATTTAAAAGGCTATCCTTAATGTTTGAGTCAATTTCAAGCTCCAGGTACTCCTTAGGTATTGCTGCCTTCATGCCTTTTACATCGCCAGTCAGGCTGTTGATATAGTCCGGTATATTAATGTCCATAGATGTTGAATCCCTTTCATCATGGCCTGCTATGGCCTGTAACAGCAAAGCAGCATCTTTCACATTTCTTCCAAAGGGACCTACCTGGTCCAATGAGTTTGCCATAGGAACAACTCCGTATCTTGATATCAGACCATATGTAGGCTTTATTCCAACTACTCCACAAAATGCTGCAGGCTGCCTGATGGAGCCTCCTGTATCTGTACCAAGAGATAATGGGGCTTCCTTGGCTGCCACTGCTGCTGCTGAACCTCCGCTGGAACCTCCTGGAACCCTTTCAGTATCATGTGGATTCTTTGTTGTTCCAAAATATGATGTTTCAGTAGAAGACCCTAGTGCAAACTCATCCATATTTGTCTTTCCTACTATTATTCCGTCTTCTTCTTTTATTTTTTCAACTACCGTAGCCTCAAAGGGTGGTATGTAATTTTCAAGCATCTTTGACCCACAGGTTGTTCTAATGCCTTTGGTGCTGATGTTGTCCTTTACGGCTATGGGAATTCCAGCCAAAAGGCCTAAATCTTCTCCATTTCTTATTTTTTCATCTACTCTATCTGCAGCCTTTAAGGCTTCCTCTTCTGTAACTGTTATAAATGCATTTATTTCAGGTTCCTTATCCTTTATCCTGTCCAAATAAGCAGTTGCAATCTCTCTGGCAGATATCTCCCTGTTTTTAAGCTTTTCCTTTAACTCTATAGCAGTTAAGCTAATAATATCCATAAATTCACCTCTTTCTATTCAATTACACTAGGCAGTTTGAAATACCCGTATTGCTCTTCAGGAGCATTTTTAAGTACCTCTTCCCTGGATAGGCTTTCTCTTATAACATCCTCCCTTAGAGGCTGAATCTTTTGGCTTATATTGTATGTTGGCTCTACGCCTTCAGTATCTATCTCCGTCAGCTGTGCTACATATTCTACAATCTTTGAAAATTCCTCTGTGAAATTATCCAGTTCTTCATCAGAAAACTCCAATTTACACAGCTGAGCCATGTGCTTTACAACTTCCTTTGAAACCATGTAAATCCTCCTTTCTCACAGTAGCTATACCTATTCTAGTATTTTACCACTTTACATGTAAAAAAATCAACAAACAGGCAAATAAGACAAAAGAACCGTCCCTCTGTCTTATCAGTCTTATTTCAGCATCTCAAGGAGCCTCTTTTCATCTATTATCTCAATGCCCAACTCCACTGCCTTATCATATTTGGATCCTGGGCTTTCCCCTACTATTACATAGTCGGTATTCCTGCTTACAGAGCCTGATACCTTACCTCCCATTTTCTCTATTATATCCTTAAGCTGGTTTCTCTTATAGGACTGTAGAGTTCCAGTTATCACCACTGTTTTGCCAGTAAATGCTGATTCTCTGGTTTCTTTCTCCTCATAGCGGGGTTTGACGCCAACACTAAGAAGCTTATCTATGCTTTTTAATATCCTCTCATCATGGAAGAATTCCACAATGCTTTCAGCAATTTTAGGCCCTATTTCAGGTATGGTTATAAGCTCTTCATAGGTAGCATTCTTTAAATTGTCCAGGGATTTAAAATGATTGGCCAGGTCCTCGCTGGTTTTTCTGCCAACGTTGCGGATTCCCAGAGCATATATGAAGGCCTTCAAAGTACATTCCTTGCTCCTTTCAATGGCATCTATTAGATTTTGGGCCCTTTTCTTCTTGAATCCCTCCAGTTTAATTAAATCATCAAACTTTATTTCATATATCTCAGGTATATCCTTTATGTCCAGCTCTTCAAACAGCTTTTCTATGGTCTTTTCATTGAACCCTTCTATATTCATTGCATCCCTGCTTGCATAATGTACCATCCTCGATACCAGCTGAGGCTTACAGGACAGTGAGTTTGGGCAGAATATGTGAACCCCATCCTGAACAAGCTCGGAATTGCAGGCTGGGCAGTGGGTAGGCTTTTCTATCTTTTCTGTTTCCTCATCTGTGTCCACAACCCCTAGTATTTCAGGGATTACCTCATTGGACCTTCTGACTAGAACCCTTGAGCCTATGGCTACCTTTTTGCGCAATATATCATCGTAGTTGTTTAATGTGGCCCTTCTTACAGTGGCCCCTGCTATTTCCACAGGTTCAAGTATGGCAGTAGGTGTTACCTTGCCGGTCCTTCCTACATTCCATACCACTTCCAATAATTTAGTTGTCACTTCCTCTGCCTCAAATTTATATGCCATGGCCCAGCGTGGGAATTTCATCGTATATCCCAGCACTTCCCTGGTTTTCATATCATTTACCTTTATTACCACACCGTCTGTAAGCACATCTATATGGTGCCTTTCCTCATCTATCCTTTCAATTTCCTCTATTACCTCTTCAATGGATTTACATTCCTTTATATATTCATATACAGGAAGCCTGTTTTCCTTTAAAAACTCAATCATCTCCATATGGGTTTTGAATTCTCTTCCTTCTATATATCCTACGTTATAAAAATAGGCTATAAGATTTCTACTGGCAGTCACTCTGGTATCCAAGTTTCTCAAGGCCCCTGCAGCTGCATTTCTTGCGTTCTTTAACGGCTCTATGGCAGTTTCATTGTATTTTTTCAATGCCGATAAGGGCATCAACCCTTCCCCTTGTACCTCCATAACTCCCTTAAAATCTATTGTAAGGGGAATGGTTTTAATGGTCTTTAATTGCGGAAGAATTGCCTCACCAACAATTCCATTTCCCCTTGTGGCACCCTGTACAAGCACCCCATCCCTATAGGTAAGATTTACTGTAAGGCCATCAAATTTGTATTCCACAATATAAGTAGGGGGCGGCAACTTGTCTTCATTTTGGCTGTTGTATTCCTCTATGGCTCTTCTAACCCTGGTATCCCAATTTCTTAAGCTGCCGTAGTCCTGGCTCTTATCAAGGCTTAACAGCCTTCCCAGATGGGTATGCTTTTCAAACTTGTCAAGTATTTCTCCTCCTACCCTTTGTGTAGGAGAATATGGCCTTATTATGCCTGTTTCCTTTTCAAGCCTTACCAGCTCATCGTAAAGTGCATCATATTCCTTGTCGCTAACCTTTGGGTTGTCAAGAGTATAGTAATAATAGTTAAGCTCGTTAATTATCTCTATTAGCTCATCCATCCTCTTTAGCTTATCATCCATAACACACCCCTGCTTTCCTTATAGTATTTCTATTGGGGCTATCGACAATATAAGCCTCTTTAGCCCTACACTATCAAAAGCAATTACCAGTTCCTTATCGTCCTTCTTGTCAATTACTTGTACAATAGTTCCTATTCCCCATTTTTTATGGTTTACCTTGGTGCCTGTGGATACATCCAAATATCTGTTTTTATTTTCATTAGTTTCAGTTTCTGCGACAGGCTTTCTTGTATAGTCCCTAACCTCTATGAATTTATTCCTATTATTATTGGTGCTTTCTAAAGATGTATATCTATTATCTTCAGCATATTTGGCCTTAAAGTCACCTTCATTTGAAGTTGAGGACTGGATCAGTTCCTTAGGCATTTCATCCAAAAATCTGGAAGCCATTGAATAGCTGGTCTGGCCATAGATGGTTCTGAGCTTAGCATAGGTTATGAAAAGCAGCTTTTCTGCCCTGGTTATGGCTACATAGCAGAGCCTTCTCTCTTCCTCCAGCTCCGTTTCATTATCCAGGGCCCTGCTTATTGGAAACAGGCCTTCCTCCATTCCAACCAGGAATACTACAGGAAACTCCAGCCCCTTGGCAGAATGAACTGTAAGCAATGTAACCGAATTTTCCTTATCCTCAGTTTTGTCCACATCTGAAAGAAGGGATATATTGGCAAGAAAGTCCTCTAAAGTGCCATCAGGATTTTTCACTTCAAAATCCACAGCTACAGATATAAACTCCTTGATATTTTCAAGCCTTGTCTGGGATTCAATGCTTCCTTCCTCCTCCAGCTCCTTTATATATCCTACGCTGTACAAAATCTTCTCAATAAGCTCATTTACGCTTAGTACCTCGCTCAAAGCCTTGAATTCGTTTATCATGCCAACAAATTCCCTTACCTTCTTTCTTGGCCCGGAGGATAAGGTTTTAACCTTGTCTATATCCATCATAACACTGTACATGCTTTTATCATTATTTGAAGCATATTCTTCTATCTTCTCTATTGTAGCATTCCCTATGCCTCTTTTTGGAACATTTATTATCCTTTTCAAAGAAACATTGTCTGAAGGGTTTTGAATTACCTTTAGGTATGCCATTATGTCCTTTATTTCTTTTCTGTCGTAAAATCTCAATCCGCCTACTATTCTGTAGGGAATATTGTTCCTCATGAATGTTTCCTCAAAAGCTCTGGATTGGGCATTTGTTCTGTAGAGTATTGCCATATCCTTGAGGCTGAATCCACTCTGTATCAGCTCCATTAACTTGGAAGCCACATAATATGCCTCTTCCTTTTCATCCAACAGTGTTTCCACAACTACCTTCTGCCCTTCCTCATTATCTGTCCAAAGGTTTTTATCCTTTCTCTCGTAATTGTTTCTTATAACATGATTTGCCACTTCCAGTATATTCTTTGTTGACCTGTAGTTCTGTTCCAACAGTATGGTTGTTGCACCCTTAAAATCCTTTTCAAAGTTCAATATGTTGGTTATATCTGCTCCACGGAACCTGTATATGGACTGATCCGGATCACCTACAACACAGATATTCCTGTACCTTCCTGTTATAAGCTTAATAAATTGGTACTGTGATTTATTAGTATCCTGATATTCATCTACAAACACATATTTGAATTTTCGCTGATAATAATCCAATACTTCCGCACAGCTATTAAACAGCTCTATGGTCTTTAGGATCAGGTCATCAAAGTCCAGTGCGTTATAAGTCTTAAGCTTCTTCTCATATAGAGCATACAGCTCACCCACATTTCTTGAATAGAAATTGCTATAATTCTCGTTTATATATGCATCAGGAGCAATCATTCTGTCCTTTAACTCGCTTATTTTTGACAAAACAGCCCTTTCCTTATACACATCCTTGTTTAGCTTTAATTCGCTGATACATTCCTTCATAATGGTTACCTGGTCATCTCTATCGTAAATAGAAAAGCTTCTATCAAATCCTATTTTATCTATATCACGCCTTAAAATCCTTACACATACGGAGTGGAATGTTCCCATCCATATGTCATCTACATTGTTGCTCAAAAGCTTGGATATTCTCTCTTTCATTTCATTGGCAGCCTTATTTGTAAAGGTTATTGCCAGTATATTGCCTGGGAAAATACCCCTTTTTTCGATTAAATACGCTATTCTATGTGTCAGCACCCTTGTCTTGCCGCTTCCTGCCCCTGCTAATATTAGCAAAGGGCCTTCTCCAAACTCAACAGCTTCCTTCTGTTTATCATTTAAACCTTTAAGGTAGTCCATCAATTAACTCCTTCCTATGTATTCATTTCTTAATTATTATATAATAAGAAGAGAATTATTCCAAACAGAAAAAACATATACAAAGAGAATGATAAAAAAGAGAGCAGAAACTGTTTTAAGCTCTGCTCTAATATACAAATCTTTAATTGTTGCTTAAAATCTGTTCTTTTCTCTATTTATCATTTCCATTTAATACATTTCTTCTGGCCTTTTTATCACAATGCTTCAGGGTTCACCATTATTCCAGTATATCCACCCGGTTTGATATATGCACTTCACTCTCTTAATCTTAGCTCCATATACCTTGCTCCTTCTATTGGGTTATACACGTATGGCTCAATGTCATAAAATCCCATGGAAGTATATAGAGATTGAGCCTCTTTCATTGTGGGAAGAGTATCAAGCCTCATATATTTGTAATTGAGCTTTATGGCATTTTCAATTATTGTGTTGACAAGTTTTCTTCCAATGCCAAATCCTCTGTAGGAATCCCGAACATATAACCTTTTCATTTCACATATGTCTTCAGAAATCTTGCGAAGGGCAACACATCCTGCTGCTTTGTCATCAATTAATGCCAGTATTAAAACTCCATCGGGTGGGCCATATTTGCCTGGTAAAGAATTGAGTTCCTCTTCAAAATTCTGAAAACACAGGTCTACATTCAGGGATTGGGCATATTCCAAAAAAAGATCTTTGACTTCTTCTAGCATTTCCTGCCCTGTTATGCGCTTAAATTGAATATTATTGGCTATTGGATTCATAAATTCAAGCCTTCCTATTTGATAAATTTACAATTAGTGGGATTCTCTTTGCAACCTGATTGTAATATATATCGTCTTTCTACTCATTCAAATATAATCTCATTTAGTTCTGCTTTTACTGCTCTCCAATTAGGTATGAATCTATCCATATATGCTGTAAATCTTTCATTGTGTGTCCTTTCCAATAGATGAACCATTTCATGAACAACTATATACTCTAAACAGATAGGGCTCTTTTTTGCCAGTTCTAAATTGACCCATATCCTCCTTGCACTGGGATTGCAGGTTCCCCAGCGGGTTTTCATCATCTTTACACCAAATTCATTAACCTTTACTCCCATAACAGGTTCCCATTTTGATATTAATGGAGGGATTAACTCCTTAAGTCTATTTCGATACCATTCCATTATTACTCTTTCCCGTAGATATTTTGGAGTGTTTTCTCTCACATACAGGTCTATATATTTCTTGTTTCTAATTTCTACACCCTGTTTTCTTTCATTGGTATAGATTACATTTAACAAATACCTCTGGCCTAAAAAATAATGGCTTTCTCCTGATACATAATCTCTTTCAGGCTGTCTTTCCTGGTTTATAAACTTTTGCTGCTGCTTCTTATCCAGGAAAGTTTTGATACCTTTACATTTCCACCTGGTGGGTGAACTGATATGTATACATTCTTAATATTTTTCTTTATTAATTCTATATCTATACCATGTACTACTATTCTCTCCATTATAATATCACTTCTTTTCTTATGTGTATAACTTTGTGCTGATATTCCTATTTAGAGTTACTATAGATCATCTGTTATGATTTCTTATAAAGTATTCTTAATAATAACATTATAAAATTTGTTCCAAATGGAAAATCACTTAGATTAGTGATGCAACGGGGACGGGGGTTTTTGCATCAAATTGATGCACAAACCCCCGTCCCCATTGCATCTTTCAAACTCTATCAAATAAAAAAGACTTTATTACAGCAAAGAATTCTCTAATATAAGATTTTATAACAGTTGTTGGCGGTATTTCTGCTGGCAGTCCAAAAGGTATCATGCCCAGCCTTTTGGCCAAAAACCTGGCTCTGAAAACATGGTATCTGTTAGTTGCAATTAAAACCTTGATATTCTCTCTATCATCCACTTCCTTAATCTTTTCTAGACTCATCTTCAGGTTCTCAAAGGTGCTTGTGGACTTGTCCTCTATAAGTATTCTGCTATCCTCAATTCCGTTTTCCATCAGGTACTTCCTCATTGCAAACGCTTCTGGAATATCCTCGTTTACACCCTGCCCACCTGATACGACCACTTTTACATCTTCATTCTTTAATAAATACTCCTTAGCAGCTTTTAGCCTTTCCAATAAAGATGGGGAAGGTATGCTTCCATAGAGCCTTGCACCAAGTATAATAACATAGTCTACTTTTTCCTTTGTCATATTCCTCCCCTCCATAATAATTATACTTTCAACTATTATGAAAAATACTATTAAAAGAATGACTAAAGCTGCTAATGTTTTAAATACTGTCTTTTTCATAAACATCTCCTTTTTATTAATCACTGCATAGGCAAGAAGGATACCTTCCATATATAGTCTTCACTTCTAACTAGGCTAAAGCTATATCTAAATGGATTTCCAAATCCGTCATATTCATCTAAATACCTATCTTCCCAGGATATGCTGGCATATTTATAATCCTCACTATAGGTTAATTTAATATTTACTGGGTTTCTATAATGGTCAAAATTCTTAGGCCTGTCCTCTTCAGGTATTGCCATATGGTACTCTTTATCCCAGCCTAGTTGATCTTCTTCCTTTGTATATAATTCCCATTCAGCCTCATAGTTTCCTTCCATTAGTGCATGAATATATATTTTCATTACAGATAATGGACTCATACCGTTTAATACATTTTCGTCAAAGCCAATTGTGAAATCTTCATATACTTCTTTTTCCCTTTCATTTAGACCTGCAAAGCCTTCCCTGCCAATATCGGGCTCCGGCCTATAATCATCTAATTGAATATATTTAATGAGTTTAGTCTCTGGGTCATAAACAATGCTAATAGTATAATCGCCTGCATAGTAATAGAACTTTGGATAATAGATACCCTCTCCATAGTCCCTTAATTCATCGTATATATCCTCTCCATCTGGTATACCTAAAAGCTCAATAGCTTCTTCTATAATCATGCCTTCCTTTATGCCATAGGTTTCTCCTGTATCAATCATGCTTATGTTCCCATAAATATAATTATCGTCTTCTATGTATCCATTTGTATAAAATATAGCTTTATCGTATTGCAGATAAAGTCCACCATATATATAACCTTTAG
Source organism: Tissierellia bacterium (assembly GCA_012839745.1). Classification (GTDB taxonomy): domain Bacteria; phylum Bacillota; class Clostridia; order Tissierellales; family Tepidimicrobiaceae; genus DUMS01. The sequence goes on along the minus strand of DUMS01000071.1, from coordinate 4,436 downwards.
AATTTGGTTCTCCCCATTTCTCCACTACCTTTCCTGCATCATCACCGATTCCAAACTCTACATTGTCTATATAGCCATCATAGGCAGATCTAAACAATTCATTGGCCCTTTCATCATCAGCAGGATTATCAGAACTATTATATTTGTCTTCGTCTTCATTAACTATCGGTTCATTATTCACTTCCTCATTATATAAAGGATTGTCATGGGGCTCATTAATTTTGCCTTTTTTATCTTCTCTATTAATGAAAATAAATGCTGATAAAATTACTAAACCTAATAAGATAAGTCCTAGTTTAATATTCTTTTCTTTCATTATCTATCCTCCTATTTACTTATTTGCCAATGGCATAGTATTATTGTATCATTCTCCCTCTCTTCCATCTATACTAATATATACCCATTTGGCCATGAATCAATCCATATGTTTTAGAGCTGATACCTTTACCTTCCATCTGGAGGATAGACTGATATATAAATGGAAAATTAAAGGGAGATCTATGTCTCCCTTACTTTATCATATTTACAGTATTCTTACCTATAAGTACAAAATTAACATCTACTCCCCAACTTTCAATTATCCTGCAAGCATCCGCATGTTTCTCAAATATACCGGTATCCCATTTTGAAGTCAAAAAAAGTACTCTCTTATTTCTGTTTTGGCAATAAATACCAGAATGATATACCATTTCTCTTAATCTTTCATCTAAACTATCCCCATCAAAGCACACTACAACTAGCCTATCACAGCACATTCCTTTTATTCTGCTTGGTATAAAGTTTATATAATGATCTATACCTATTTCTTCTCCATTTGGACATTTTCCTTTTGTCCCTTTCTCTGCTATTCGCTCAAGTAGAGGCAATATTAGTTCACCAAAATCTGCTAGACCTAATTCTGATAGCTTGTCCAATAGCACGTATAATAACTCATCATCATGAATAATCACAATTATCCTCCTTCCATTTAATCTGCAAACCCTTCCTTTAGCTGTTAGTAATGAATCAATATTTCTTTATTACTGCATTTTATCCTAAGCTATAGAAAGGGTTATGCTATATAGTTGATTATTTTTTTCATTATATCATATATAAATCACCAAAATCCACAATATTTCAATATCTATCATTGATTATAGTAGATAATTCTAGTAATATTATATAAAAGGTTTCGCCAAAAACCAACAAAATGACTTATAGTGCATACATAAGACAGTAGAGCTACATGAATTAAGGAGGTAAATTGTTTGAATGCCAAAAGCATGTTGTTTTTCTCAGACCGATTTCATAGAGAAATAAGAAAACTGGATAAGAAGGATAAGGAAAAGCTCATAAACATTCTTGACGATATATGTGATAAATTAAGTTCAAGCCCTGCGGATATTTCATCTTATCTGATAAGTAAGTATAATTCTAAGAAATATGACCAATATGGGAATATATACAAATTTTATGCTAATGGAAGCCATAGAGTAATCTATAAGTTCTATAAGGATTTAAAGAAGGATTCAAATAATAATATAATTGATGACAACTCCATATTCCTGCTTTCCTATGTCACCGACCACGATAGACAATCTCAGATAGCTTCCACTATTAATCCTGATAATTATTTATTTCATGAATACTTCTATGAAAACTACGATGTACAGGAAACAGAGGAAGAACTTACATATGCAAAGGATTATGACCTTGATAAAAACATCACATATTACGTTACACAAGAGAAAATTGCCAGTTTCATAAGGTCTTATCACCTTACTGGAATACCCCTATTGAATTCACAACAGCAAAAATATGCCAAAAGCAAACCGCCTACTATAATTATAGGAAATGCAGGCAGCGGTAAGACATTGGTAAGCATAAACATTGTTGATTTTATAAAGAATATAGGAATGAATTACCTTTACTTGACTCTTACTGATGAACTTGTAGAATATGTAAAAAACATTGCCGAAGAATTTGGAGACGAAAATAAAGACAGGTATTTTTCTTTTTATGATTATTGCTTGAGAAAATTGAATCTAAAAAAATTAAACTACATGGATTTGAGAAAATTTATCAATTGGTATAATGACAACTGTTTTCATTATCCCTACAGCCCCATCGATGTTTGGGCAGAAATAAGAGGTAAGATAAAGGGATACATGGAAGATAACTGGGATAGGGATTATTCCAAAAGCTTGATAGACAGGAATGTTTATTACGAAATTGCAGATAAATATTGCAAATATGATATTGATGATAGAAAGCAAATATATAGTATTGCTGAAAAATATAACTGGTGGCTTGAACAGAATAGGTATTATGACGATAATGATTTGGCCAGGTTGATGATAAATCTGATAAGCAAGAATCCATCAATAAAAACAGATAATATTGTAGTTGATGAAGTTCAAGATTTGACAGAATTGCAGATATATATGATAAAGATGCTTTGCAAATACAACAGCCTGTATTTTATTGGGGATTCTAACCAGATTATAAGCCCGACTCTGTTCAGCTTTGAAAGATTAAGGAAATACTTATTTATTAATGATATCAAAAAGGAACCTTTAATATTAAAAAACAACTACAGAAATGACTATAAAATAGTAGAATATATCAATGAAGTAACTAAAATGAGAAAAAAATTAATAGGCCATCAGAAAGAAGAGTATGACCTGGAAGAAATACCAATGAAAGAACCAACTGCAGATAACAAGATTTTTAGTATTAGCTATAACATAAACAATTTGGAAAAAATCGTGCAACTGTTTAGCGAACAGCCATTAAGCGCCATTATTGTATCTGATGAGCTTGCAAAGAAAAAGCTCCTTGAAAAATTAAGATATAATGAACTGGATTTTGTATATACAGTTATGGAAGCAAAGGGTTGTGAATATAACCATGTTTTATGCCTAAACCTTTTATCAGATAATTATAATGACTGGCTTGAAATATTTAATGGAGAAGGGAGAAGGAGCTCCAGCCATAGATATTATTTCAATCTATACTATGTTAGCTTGACACGAGCCAAAAATACTCTATTCTTTATGGAGGAAAACAGTGATACCAAAAGTTTCAGGTTTTCAGGCCAGGAATTTGATACCATCGAAACTGTAGATGATGACATATTGATTATTACAGAAGCCAAAAGCCCTGAAGAATGGTATGAAGCAGGATTGAAACTGGAAAAAAACAGCCAATACGAAAAAGCAATCAAAAACTATGAAAAATATAATGCAATGACCAACAGTAATGATGATACCCCAATAGTAAGATGCCAAGCTAAAATCTTATATGCAACTGGCAACAGCAAGGATGATTTTGAGAAAGCCGGCAGAATTTTCATGAATATTGAAGAATGGGAATGGGCAGAAAAAGCTTTCTATAATAGTGGCAATGAGCTAAAAAGGCTGGAAGCTATTTTACATTTTAACCCTGAACAAATAAAAGAGGAAGAGCTTACCCGAATAATTAAGTTTATCGAAAATGATCAGGTTGATGATGAGTTCATAAATGTTTTAATCAATAATTACTTGTTGAATTTAATTGATAGAAGTTCAGAATCTATTTTGGAAAAAACCTATGATATTGAAGAAGCTATAAGGGGGCTAAATAATGTACAATGAGGATATTGCTAATCTTATTAAAAAGTTTCAGGAAAACATAGATATTACTGATGATATGTTGAAGAAAATAACTGAATTCAAAGACGTATTATTAAAATATTACAAATCCCATAAGGAGTTTAAGGAATTAAGTGAGCACTTTGAAAAAGAAAACATTATGGATAAAATAATGAATATTGAGGAAAAGCTCAAAACCCTATGCGATAGTTCTCAAAATGCTATCAATGAAATAAGTAATGGAATGAACAATATGTTGAATTTAGCTTATGACAATAATGAGAAAATTCAACAAAACATTGTTTCTGTTAATGAGGCACTGGATAATGCTAAGAAGCTAAAAAGAACATTAAATAGCATCTCAACTGTAGTTGATGATCTGAAGTCAGTTTTTGATAACGATATAAATAACAAAACTACATCAATAAATGAAAGCTTAAACGAACTTGAGAGCAGATATAAAGCAATTATAAATACATATAAACATATTGATAATAGAATTGATACAATCATCAGCAATTTTGATAGCCAACTAAAGGAACTTTCCATAAAACAGAACAAAATGGCTGAAACAGTAAATAACATACTAAATAACACTATTCCAAAAGTAATAGAATCAAATAACTCTCTAAGTAAACAGGTTGAAATATTAGTAGAAGAAAATATCAAGCTGAACAAAATCATAGAAGCATTGCTTAATTCTAATATAAATATAGAGGAAGCATTTAATGAAATGGCTGATAAATGGGGAAGCGCCAGAATAAGAGGCTGGTCTTTCATGAAGAAGTAGGAACATATAAGAGATGCAATGGGGACGGGGGTTTT
>DUMS01000070.1 GCA_012839745.1 Tissierellia bacterium | reverse complement strand
GTATGGGAACAATCTATTGCCATTCCAACATTGTTCATTCTTCTTACAACCTGCCTGCCAAAATGAGTAAGGCCACCATCCCTGTCTTCTCTAATACCTGAACCTAATGCATTAGATTCGCTATATGTTATTCCCATCATTCTTACACCAAAGCCATATAGTATCTCAATTCTATCCAGTTCATTTTCAATAGGGGCTGCTCCTTCTATTACAGGAACTAATGCAATCCTTCCTTCTCTATGAGCCCTGTATATGTCGTCAACCTTTTCACATCTTATTATAAAATCCTGATGGGCCAGGTCACACAATCTCATACCCAGATCATGAAGCACTTCTCCCCATTTCCAACCACTTTTAGAATATATAGTGCAGGTTCCATCCATAAGATTGTCAAATATACAATCCCAATAGCTTCTTGAAAGTGCTTCATAGGCGCATGGCTGTCTTCCTTCCCTGTTAAATTCGAATATATCTCTCTCTAAATTCTTAGGAAATAAAACTGGATGCTCATGTAATGAGATGCAGATTATTTCCGCTGCCAGCTTTTCTACCAGCTTTTCCTGATCTTCATTCAATTCTATTAAATACTCGGGAAATATCTTGTCTCCATCGCATAATTCAAAGGCTCTATAATCAACTCCTGCCTCCAAGTATTGATATGCCTTATACCCCTTATACTGTTTATGAAGTCCCATTATAATACCTCCTCTTGTATTGTATATGTACTACTGCCAGAATTGGCAGTAGTACTTGCTTTCAGTTGTTATTTCCTTATATAAACCTGTGAAAGTGATGTTGGGTTTATTATTCCTTCCAAAATGGATGGTAGTTTTACAAACCCTTCAAACTTATTGTTATATGCAAAGTTATTCTTCTTGACTACTAAAGGTATATCAGGTATATCCTTAGTAATCTCTTTTTGGAAAATATCCATAAAGTTCATTGTTTCTTCTTCAGTTATTGCAGATTTCATTTTCAGCATTGCATCGTCTGCAACCGGATTATTATACCCCATCCAGTTTAAGCTTGCTGTTGACAGAAACAATGTTGCCATTGAAGATTCAACATCATCAATTGCACCCCAGGTATTTATCGTAAGCTGCCAATCGCCGGTATTATACAGCTTATCTGTTTGCAGAGACTTGTCCATTGGTTCTGGAATAAGCTCTATTCCGATTGCCTTCATGTTGTCAACTAGAATTCTGGAAACTTTTTCATGAGCGGTTATAGAGTTGGCAAACATTACCTTAAAGCTTAGATTTTCTCCGTTTGGAGCATTGAGTATGCCATCATTGTCTGTATCCTTATATCCTGCATCAGCAAGTATTTTCTTAGCACCTTCCACATCATAGGATGGGAAATAGTTGCCAATTTGATATTTTTGATATACTGGTGAAATTATTCCAGGCATTTCTTCTGCTGCACCATCAAAGGCAAAGTTGACAATTTGGCTTCTATCAATAGCCATTGCCATGGCTGTTCTAATATTTACATCCTTTAGTAATGGATCCCTGAGATTTATAGCTAAATGTTCATAACCTAAATCCTGATTCTGAACTACATTGAATTCACTGCTTCCTTCAAATTCCTTAGCTGCAGTAGCAGGAATTTCCTTGGCAGTTACATCTATATCTCCTGATTTCAGAGCTAAAACCATAGTATTTATATCGGGATAAGGTTTAAATATAACCTTCTCCAAATATGGCTTCCCTTCAGGAGATAGGAAGAACTCGTCAACCCTTTCCAGAATATAGTATTGTCCTCTTTCATATTCAGTAAGTTTAAATGGCCCGAATCCTACAGGATTCTCATTAGCATAATTCTTTATGTCATCAATTTCAGACCATATATGAGCTGGTACTATTCTCTGCCAGTAGCCTATAGTTGTTATAAAGGTAGGGAATGGTTCCTGCAGCCTAAATACTATTGTTTTATCATCTGGAGTTTCCCATGTTATATTATTGAGTACTTCATACTGCCACTGCAGTTTTTGCTCATATAGCACTCTATAGGTAAAGTCAATATCTTTAGAAGTAATAGGTGTACCATCCTGCCACTTTAATCCATCCTTCAAAGTAACCGTCACAGTTAAACCATCTTCTGAAATTTCAGGTTCCTCTATTATGTAGGGTACCTTGTTTCCATTTTCATCTAGTTTCATCAATTTTGGATAAATGAGATTTAATATCCATGAACCTGCAATATCATTACCAGTCAATGGATTTAATGTATCTGGATCAGCATATGTTCCAATGGTTATAGTACCTCCGAATTTACTGCTTTCAGAAGTCTGCTCCCCATTTTTAACTTCATTGCCCTGATTGTTTGCACCAGCTTCATCACTTTTTGAACATCCAACAAATGTACTTAAAATCAAGGTTAAACATAGTACAATAATCAATATCCTTTTCATTTTACTTCCCCCTCTTTAAGTTACTTATTTAATAGAATTTCTCCAGATAAGGTTTTTAAAACTCTTCCCTCGTCTAAAGCCACTTTTCCATTCACCAGTACATATTCAACTCCTTCAGCAAATACCAAAGGGTTAGAATAATCTATTTCTGTTGGCGAAGGATATCTGTAATTATCAAGATCAATAACAGCTATATCAGCCTTCATTCCTTCCTTTAGCAGTCCTCTGTCATTTAGCCTGAACTGCTGGGCTGCCAGTGAGGTATTCCTTCTTACAATCTCCTCTACCCTAACACCTCCTTCTCTATACATGTTCATAAAGTGAGCAAATCCTCCTCGCCTCTGCAGCTCATACCATGAGCCTGGGTCCCATGGTTCTCCAAATATAATGTCAGTTCCAACCATGACTAATGGATTCTCCTGAATATTTTTTGGATGTGGTCCTAAAGGAAAATCTGCTCTGCTAGGTCCTCCCAGCCAGAATGTATAATTATCATTATCATCAGCCAGTAAATCCAATAGAAGCTCCTTTGGATTATCGTATCCTCTATCTTTTGCAATATCTTCAATGCTCTTTCCTTCAATGCATGGATTTCCTGTATTAATGACAAAAACTTTATTCATGTCATTTCCAAAAATATAGGCATCCTGCAGAATTATTTTCCTTCCCTCGGCAGTCTTTAACGCCTTCTTAACTCCCTCAATGCCCTTGTCAAATAACTCTGAGGAAATGGACATAATAAACTGAATTAGTCTATCCTTGCGTGTACAATGCCCTGTACTTCTTGGAATAGTATCTATTGCTATTTCGACTCCCCTTTTTCTTGCTTCAAGTACTGCATCAAAAGATTCAGGTGAAGTTGAGGTTAAATGAGACACTTGTACTCTTGCTCCAGATTTTTCCCCTATTTCAATTGCCTCAAGGGTAGATTCAAGATAGCCTATATAATACCTGGCATGAGTCGCGTAAACGCCATCATATTTTGCAACAATCTTTGCACATCTGATTATTTCTTCTGTATCAGCATATCTGCTGGGAATATATGATAATCCTGTAGAAATTCCCAAAGCACCCTGCTCCATACCTTCTTCGATATATCTCAATATTGCCTTTTCTTCCTCTGCTGTTGGTGGCCTGTCTTTGGATCCGCCCATTGCAGTCCATCTAATGGTTCCGTGCCCAAGCAACAGCCCCATATTGATGTTTAAGCCCTTGCTTCTTGCTACATCACAATACTCACTAAAATTGTTCCATTTTGGCTGTTCTCTGTTATATTTTTCCTGTGCTTCCTTTGTAATCAATCCATTCTTGTAGTAGTACTCATATACATTTGATGAATCTAAGGGAGTGATTGAATGTCCGCAGTTTCCACATATAACTGTTGTAACTCCCTGTTTAAGGAATACATCAAATGAATTATCGTTTAGAATTGTAGTTTCCCAGTGTACATGTGGGTCTATAAAGCCTGGAGATACCATCTTTCCCTTTGCATCTATAATTCTTTCAGCATTTTCATCAATTTTAGTAGCTATTCTTGCAATTTTATCTCCTTTAACTGCTATATCTCCATGAAATCCGGGATTGCTTGTTCCATCTACAATAAAGCCATTTTTAATAATCAGATCATATCCATTCACAAAATATGTCCCCCTTTATATATTTATTGTGCAGTATTCCAAATCCTTAGGAAATTTTGTCAACACTTCGCATCCATCCTCTGTTATCAAAACAGTATCTGAATGTCTAAACCCTGATAATCCTTCTATATATATTCCTGGTTCACTTGAAAAAATCATGCCTGGCTCCATAACTGTTTCATCTCCTGCAGCAATATAAGGAGGTTCGTGTTCTTCCAGCCCCTTACCATGCCCTGTTCTATGCTTGATATAATCTCCATATCCCAATTCAGTGATATACCTTACTACTTCTTTCTCTACCTCCTGGCAGATTGCCCCTGGCTTCATCAGCTGAATAGCATATTGCTGCGCCTTCTTCATTGCTTCAAAAGCCTCAATTCTTTGTTTGTCAGGCTCTCCAACAAAGAATGTCCTCTCGCATTCTGTTCTATATCCCCAAACATTTGTCCCGCAGGATAAGATCATAGTATCCCCTTTTTCAACTTTTTTCCCGCTTGGCAAGGCATGAGGCATACAGGTTCGTATACCACTTGGCACTAATGCACCTGCAGGACCACCTGGAACATAAATTATCTCTCCTAAATCTAATATCATCTTGTCTACCGTTTCTGTAATCATTCTATTGAGAAGCCCCAGTTCAGTTACTCCTGGTTTTAGCATTTCCCGTCCTTTATCTACAATGTAGTCAGAATAAAAGGCTGAAAGCTTTAACATCTTTATCTCTTCTGCAGATTTAATTTTTCGAAGGTTCATTATATGGTCATCAATTGATACATGACTGAAGATTTCGCTTATTCTCTTGTATCCATTCAAATCCAATTCATCCACAGCAACCCTATTAATACCAGAATGCAAGGATTTCAGGTTTCTTTGAAGAAAATCATACAAATCAGCTTTTGAGCTATAATCATCATCATATGCATATACCCTGTCAAGCTGTTTTAACTTGCAGGCTTCATGATATTCCATTTTAGGTGTAAATCCGTAGGTCTTCCCTGTCTTATGTATAAAAATTACCACCGGCCTTTTCCCTGGATAGTAATACAATCCTAAATAAAACACATTGTAGGGATTGAAAACCAAAAACCCATCTAAATCCTTATAATTCACATAATCAACTATCTTGCTGATTCTACTTCTATATTCTTCTAATGAAAAACCTCCCATATTATCCCTCCTATTCTCTACTAATTCTTGGATTAAGAGCATCTCTTACTCCCATGCTTAGGAAGTTAAATGAAATCACAAAGAATATGATAGCCAGACTTGGAAATAGCGAGTACCACCATGCTGTCCCAAAAGCCCCGCTCTGATAAGCATTATGAAGTATCTTTCCCCAGCTATGGGTAAGAGGATCTCCCAGCCCTAGAAAACTAATGGAAGATTCAGTTACTATTGATGATGCCATAACTATAGTTAAGTTAATGAAAACCGGAGTACTAGCATTTAACAGAACATGCTTGAGCAAAATGCTTTTAGTTTTGATTCCTAGGCACTTTGCAGCTTCTATATACTGCATACCGCAGACTTTTAATGTAGAAGATTTTGTTATTCTTGCTATAGATGGCCAGGAAAAAATACCAATTATAAAAGCAACCATATTAATACTGTTTGATTCTGCAATGGCAGCAATTATTATCATCAGCGGAAGCATGGGGATTGTAAGGAATATATCAGTAATTCCCATTCCAATGGTGTCTAATATTCCTCCATAATATCCTGATATAAGCCCTATTGGCACTCCTATTGCTAATGCCAAGATAACTGCTATTATACCAACCTTTATTGAAGATCTGGTGCCCCATACCACCTGAGAGAATAAATCCAATCCCATATCATCTGTTCCAAATAAATGCTCAGATGAAGGTTTCAACAGCTTATCTTCATAATTTCCATATCCTGATACCGGTTCGGCTATAACTGGGGCAAGTATAGCTACAATTACTAGAAAAATAACCCCAAATAACCCTATCATCCCGATTTTATGGTTTAAAAATGCCTTTATTTCCTTTTCCCATCTCTTTCTAAAGCTTGATTTCTTTTTCAATTCCAGCATTTTACCACCTCTATTCCAGTTTAATTCTTGGGTCTAAATAAGCACACAAAATATCTGTTATGATGTTCATAATGATTACGCTTAATGCAAGAATTATAAATGCTCCTTGAAGAATAGGAAAATCTTGCTGACTAACAGCCTGATATATCATTCTTCCTACCCCTGGATAGGCAAATACAGTTTCTGTTAATACTGCTCCTCCAACCATTCTTCCTATCATTAATCCTGCTGTTGTAACAGTAGGTATCATGGCATTTTTGGAAGCATGCTTCCACAGTACCCTCATCTCTTTCATTCCTTTAGACCTTGCTGTTCTGATATAATCCTCAGATAGAACATCAATTACACTGCCTCTGGTATATAGAACATAGTTAGCAAGATAAATTGACATAAGCGTAATAACAGGCAAAATTAGATGCTTGCCTACATCTAGAAAATATTCAAGCCCTCCGTCAATACCAGGTGTATGGGCTCCTCCTATAGGAAGTATGGCAAGATTGTATCCAAATATATAAAGTAACGTAAATCCAAGCCAGGGTACAAAAATAGAAATACCAAAAATGGCAACTGCATTTACTATCTGATCAAACAGACTTCCTCTTTTATGACCAGAATATATGCCTAAAGGAATACCCACTGCCATAGTAATAAATTGTGTAATTGTCATTAACAATAAAGTCCATGGAAGCTTTTCCATGATGATATCCATAACTGGCCTCTTTTGCATAAAGGATATTCCCAAATCACCCTTAAGCAAATTTCTTAAAAAGGAAAAATACTGTACTATTAAAGGTTTATCCAGTCCAAAATCCTTTAACAATTGCTGTCGATGTGCTTCAGACATTCTTGGATCCATTAGCAGTGTTGCTGGGTCAGCTGGCATAAGCCTGACTATAAAAAATGTAAGGGTAATAGTGATAAGAAAGGTAACAATCCCCTTTAGTATTCTCTTGGTAATGTATTTAGCCATAGTTTTTTCCTCCTCGATACTTTTAACCCTATGCAGAATACAAATGACATCTTACTTTATGTCCATTTATTTCTACTAATTCAGGATGAACTTCATCACATATATCCATTTTCCTAAAACATCTGTTACTAAATCTACACCCCTGTGGCGGATTCACCGGACTGGGTATATCCCCATCCAATACAATTCTTTTATCCTTTGCCCTTGGGTCAGGTACTGGTATTGCAGACATAAGTGCAATTGTGTATGGATGCAAAGGTTCATTAAAGAGAACTTCCTTGGTGCTGAACTCTACTATCTCACCTAAATACATAACTGCTATTCGATTACTTAGATATTTGACTACGCTTAAATCATGGGCAATAAATACATATGTAAAGCCAAATTTCTCCTGCAAGTCCTTAAACAGATTTATTATCTGTGCCTGTACTGACACATCCAAAGCTGATACAGGTTCATCTGCAACTATTATTTCCGGATTCATAGCCAATGCCCTGGCTATGCCTATCCTTTGCCTCTGACCTCCACTGAATTGATGTGGATACCTGTAATAATAATCACTATCTAATCCAACCAGTTCTAACAGTTCAAATGCCCTTTCCTCTGCATCTTTTTTCCCCAGCAGATTATGAGAAAGCATTGGCTCAATAATTGATTCCCCTATGGTCATTCTTGGGTTTAAAGATGCATATGGATCCTGAAAAATCATCTGCATATTCTTCCTTATGCTTCTTAATTCTTCGCCATTGATTTTGCTTATATCTTTGCCGCGATAAAGAATCTGTCCATAAGTAGGCTCCAAAAGCCTTAATATAGTTCTTCCTGTAGTAGATTTGCCAGAGCCGCTTTCACCTACCAGCCCCAATGTTTCTCCCTTGTATAGTTCAAAACTTACATCATCTACCGCCTTTAATATTTTTTTCCTGGAAAACAGTGACCCTTTTAAAGTAAAATACTTTTTTAAATTATTAACTTCCATTATCTTTTCCATTAACCAACACCTACTTCTCTCAAAACATTAATATCACTTAACTCTTCCATTACTTTGAAGCAGCTTACCTTATGAGTCCTACCCACTTGTACAAATGGTGGCACTTCTTCAGCACAGCCTTTACCTGCCCTTTCACATCTTGGGGCAAACCTACATCCTTCTGGAAAGTCCTTTGGAGAAGGTACTGTGCCTTTAATGGTATGCAACCTATGCCTCATCTCATTCAAAGATGGTAATGATTTGAGCAAACCTATAGTATAAGGATGCCTGGGGTTTTCAAACAAGCTGTATACATCAGCTTCTTCAACTATTTTCCCTGCATACATGACTATTACGTAATCACACATCTCTGCTACAACACCCAGGTCATGGGTTATTAACAAAATTGATGCCCTGGTATCCTCTTTCAGTTTTCTCATTAAATCAAGTATCTGTGCTTGAATGGTAACATCCAGTGCTGTTGTAGGCTCATCTGCAATCAGAATATGAGGGTTGCAAGCCATTGCCATAGCTATCATAACTCTCTGCCTCATACCCCCTGACAGCTGATGTGGATACTGCTTAATAACTTTTTCAGGAGAGGAAATGGAAACCAGTTTTAATTTTTCAATAGCCAACTCCAGGGCTTCTTTTTTCTTCATGTTATAATGTAAATAAAACATTTCAGATATTTGATCTCCAATGGTATATACCGGATTCAATGATGTCATGGGTTCCTGAAAAATCATTGCAATATCTTTTCCTCTTATTTGTGCCATTTCATTTTCTTTCATTTTTAATAAATCTATATCCTTAAACAGTATTTCACCATTAGATATCCTTGAAGTTTTGGGCAATAACCTCATAACCGAAAGAGAGGTAATACTCTTGCCACACCCGGATTCTCCTACCAATCCTACAACTTCGCCTTCATTTATTGTAAAACTAACATCATTGATTACATTTACAAATTGATTTTCAATATTAAACCCAACATTAAGATTCCTTACTTCTAACAGCTTGTTTTTTACTTCTCTCAATATATACACCTCCTTATTGTGTCTTAATATATGCTGAAAATTATTTGACAGCTACCTATTGCAATATCCATGCCAAAATCGCAAAAGAAAAATTTTTTTGATAAAATTTTTCTACAAAAAATTTAAACGCTTTAAAACTTTATCGTTTTAAAGCGGAAAAGGTTTTCAGTTTTACTTGTTCAAAATAAAAATAGGCATTATTTTACACTTGCAGGATAAATAAAAAAATAACTCCAATATTAAAAAAATATTAGGTGATAATTTAGTTAATAAACACCTAAAATATCACCTAATATTTAACCTCTTATATTTTATATTTTTTAGAAACATTTTACCCTCTTGGTTTATGGTCGTTCCCTGTTTTGTTTTTCCAATATTAATAAAACCAATTTTTTCTAATTCCTTTAACCTTTGTCGTACCTGCTCTGGAGATAAATACAATCCATTGGATTCTAAAATGTCTGAAATTCTATTTCTGCCAATTATTATTTTCATATTCTCTGCATGTTCTAATATTTTTAATATTTCTGTATATTCATTGATTTTTTCTTTAGGTAGTGATTCAGCAAATATTTCTTTAAATTCTAATTCATTTTCTTCTTTATGAAGCATTGATCTCATAACAAAATCTTCAGGCAAATCTTCCGCTGTTACTACTTGTTTCTCAACTATACTATCTAAATAATAAATTAAATTTTCCAACTCTCTAACATTTCCTGGCCATGAGTGTTCTTGAAATAATTCTATTACTTCATCACTAAGAGTTTTATTGCTGTTTAGCTTTTTGAAAAAATATTCAGCAAGTAAAGGAATGTCCTCTTTTCTTTCTTTTAAAGTTGGAACTCTAAGATGCAAAACATTCAATCTATAATATAAATCTTTTCTAAATTGACCCTTAAGCACTAAATCGTAAAGGTCTTTATTGGTAGCAGCTATTACCCTTACATCAATTGGAATTACTCTTGATCCCCCAACTCTAATTATTTTCTTTTCCTGTAATACACGTAAAAGACTTACTTGAATTTTTGGTGAGGCATCTCCAATTTCATCTATAAATATCGTTCCTTTGTCAGCTTGTTCAAAAAAACCTGCTTTTCCTCCTTTACTTGCCCCAGTAAATGCTCCTTCTTCATACCCGAAAAGCTCACTTTCAATAAGGTTTTCTGATAACGAAGCCATATTTACTGCTACAAAAGGTTCATTTCTTCTTTTAGACCATCTGTGAATTGAATGAGCAAAAATCTCTTTCCCAGTACCATCTTCACCCTGAATTAATACTGTTAAATCACTACTTGCAATTTTCTTTGAAATTCTAATTTTACTTTGTAAAATTTTACTTTTACCTACTAAATCATTAAAATCATATTTTGCAACAAAACCTGTCCTAACTAATCTTTTTCTAACTTCCTTCTCTAGATTTTGAATATGAAATACTTCCTGTATGCTGATTAAATGTAATTTTAAATGCTCCCCATAATACAGCATAGTTTTATTTAACATATATTCCTTATTGTTAATATTTACAATTTCATTATTTCTTTGACCTGAATCCAGCATTATATCAACTATTTTATTGTTCTTTATGATTTCAGTTATATTTATAGAAATTAACTCACTGGAATTATATCCTAGCAAATGAGAAAATTTGTCATTACAGAAAAATATATTTCCCTTCATATCTAAAGCAGCAATACCATCATTTGTAACTTCAAACATGGCTTTTAACATCTTATTGCTTTCATAAAGGTATTTATTCATTCGAATCATTTCTTTACTGTACTCTGCAGATAGTATTACTAACTCTTCTGTTGGTAAATTCAGCTTCAAAAATATTTCAATAATAGAGGATATATCAATAATTCTCAGCCCAATATCAATAACCTTCTTTACACCCTTAGGTACTAAATGGCTTCCACCTGGGGTTACAGCTATATCTCGGATATTCTCATTACACCCAGGATAATATGGTATAAACTTTATATGATCAACTCCAAGTTTTTTTAAAATTTCAATAGTTTCATTAGCAGTAGAAAGATAATTGCTTACTAATAATACTTCTAAACCAGTATCTAAACTTATAAGTTCCGATATATTTTTTAGGTCTATAGTTCTTCTCAAAGGCATAATGGGGATATTTTGATTTATTTTTGCTTTAACATCTTTTTCTATTGCTTTACTTGAACAAAGAACAATATCCATGCCTTTAACATCAATAACATCACTATCATGCAAATATTTCTGCACTATTTCTACTTTATTCTTGAAAACATTCATTAATTGCTTGGTTAAAGCGCTATTAACAAGATGATCTACTGTTACTAATGCAATTCTTTTTTTATTCATATAACCACCTTCTTATGATATGCATAAATATTCAAAATATTAATTTATCATTGTATCATAATTAATACAAATTAACAATGCATTTATAAACTAAGTTTTATGATTCCTTATATCATTAAAAAAGTACATTATTCTTATATATTGATTTTATTTCTAATTTGTGTTAATATAGTAACAGAATTAATTGATACTGATTATCATTACCATATTAGAGAGGAGATTTCCATGCTGACCACATCTTTAGCAAAATTGCATTCTGGAGAAATATGTAAGATTCAAAAAATCAATGCAGGTATGAACGCCACCAAAAGGCTTTATGAAATGGGATTGAATACAGGATCTAGAGTAAAGGTTGTAAAAAACGATATAGGACCTGTTATAGTTTCCCTATATGGAAATAAAATTGCTGTAGGGCGTGGACTGGCGGAAAAAATCATCGTAGCAGATTAGAGGGGGATTTACATGAATACTATAGCACTTGTTGGCAATCCTAACAGCGGAAAAACAACCTTATTCAACGCCCTTACCGGATCAAACCAGCGTGTAGGCAATTGGCCAGGAGTTACTGTTGAAAAAAAGGAAGGGAAAATCAAGTTCAAGGGTCAGATATATACCATAATAGACCTTCCCGGGACTTATAGCTTAGGCTCTTTTTCTGAAGATGAAATTGTAGCAAGGGATTTTATACTAAAAGACAAGCCTGATGTTGTAATAAATGTAGTAGATGCAACTAATATTGAAAGAAATTTATATCTAACTACTCAGCTTCTGGAAATGGGAGTCAAGGTAGTAGTTGCACTTAACATGATAGATGAAGCCAAGGCAAAGAAAATAGAAATAGACATAAACACCCTATCCCAAAAATTAGGAGCTCCTGTTGTTCCCACCATTGCCTCAAAGAAAAAGGGAATTGAAGAATTGGTTAGTAAGGCCATAGAATTAATGCATAAAGATGTGGATTTTAAAGCTCACATTAGCTATGGAGAGAATATTGAAAGGGAAATTGAAAATATAAAGAAAGTATTAAAGGATGTAAAGCTGGATTATCCTACGGATTGGGTTGCAGTGAAAGCTCTGGAAAAAGATCAGTATATCTTAAAGGAATTGGAAAAAACCCATAATTCTGATATATCAAGCCTGTTAAAAAACTTAGAGGAAAAAGAAGAGGACTATGTACTGGAAGTCATAGATAAAAGATATGAGTTTATTAACAGAGTAACCAATGAAGCGGTGAAACTGCCAAAGGATAACATAGAAACCATCTCAGATAAGATAGATAAGTTCGTAACCCATAAGTTTTTAGGTTTGCCTATTTTCGCACTTATAATGTTTGTAGTATTTCAATTAACCTTTGCCATAGGACAGGATTTTCTGGGAGGATATGTAGGTACTGCTATTGAAATACTTGGTTCAGCTATAGAAACCCTTCTTGGCAGTCTGAATGCACCTGATTGGGTAATTTCATTTTTTATTGAAGGCATAATAGGCGGTATCGGAACGGTACTTGAATTCGTACCACTTATAGTAGTGCTTTATATGCTGATGGGAATTCTGGAGGACAGCGGATATATGGCAAGGGCTGCCTATATAATGGACAATATAATGAGAGCCCTTGGACTTCAGGGAAAAACATTTATATCCATGATTATAGGTTTTGGATGTAATGTTCCCGGTGTCATGTCCACAAGAACCCTGGACAATAAAAAGGACAGAATGATAGCCATATTGATAAACCCATTTATGTCCTGCGGTGCCAGAATTCCAATTTACCTGGTATTTATATCAGCCTTTTTCCCTGAACATGGCGGATTGGTGCTGTTTTCACTATACTTCCTGGGAATATTCATAGCTTTGTTGATGGCCAAGATATTTTCCAAGACCTTATTTAAAGGGGAATCCTCCTACTTTATTATGGAGCTTCCTCCATATAGATTCCCAACTGCAGAAAATGTTCTTAGAAACATGTGGGATAATGTATCCGAATTTTTGGTTAGAGCTGGTACCACAATATTCATAGTCGTTGCTGTGTTATGGATTTTGGCAATGCTTCCCGTTGGAGTAGAGCCCTATAGCCAAAATAGCATTCTTGGAAGAATAGGAACTATTATTGCTCCAATATTTGCTCCTGCAGGATATGGAACATGGCAGGCAGCAGTAGGATTGTTTTCAGGAATAGCTGCCAAGGAGGCTGTAGTTGCAATACTTGGAATGGTCTATGCTGGCGTTGAGGAGGGCACAGCATTGGTTACTGCAATACAATCAGCCTTCACTCCACTTTCAGCTGTATCCTTTATGGTAATGACATTGTTGTATACCCCTTGTGCTGCAACCTTAGGTGTTATAAAGAAGGAAACTGGCTCAATCAGATGGACTTTATTCAGCGCATTGTATAGCTTTACCATAGCATGGCTAGTGTCAGTTCTCGTATATCAGGTGGGTAGCGCTATAGGATTAGGTTAATCTCGGAGGAGATGATGGATTGATAAAAGAAGTTTTAAAGGAGATTAAAGACAGCAAATATATATCTAAAGCCAGCATAGCCAGAAAATTAAATACTACAGAAGATGTAATTGAACAGATATTTTCTGAACTCATCAGAATGGGATATATAAGGGAAGATAATACTAAAAGCTGTAATATGAAATGCAATGGCTGTTCCTTTGCCAGCCTATGTAATAGAGTTAAAATAAATACAATAATGATAACTGAAAAGGGTATAAAGCTGTTAGATTAGGTGTATTCTAAAGAATACACCTAATTGCTTTTTATATTGCCTGACTTTTAAATATATTTTTTTTGAGTTATAATTAAGATAAATATATCGTGATTTTTCGATAAAAATTAATAAAGGAGATTTTGCCAATGACTAATATTGATTGGAAGGAAAAAAAGAATTTAAGCATGCTTGCTGACTTCTATGAGTTTACAATGGCTAATGGATACCTGAAAAATGGTATGAAGGATACAATTGCCTATTTTGACATGTTCTTCAGAAGCATTCCGGACAATGGCGGATATGCCATAATGGCTGGCGTTGAACAGCTTATAGGATACCTAAGCAACCTGAAGTTTTCAGATGAGGATATAGAGTATTTCAGATCCAAAAACATGTTCAGTGAGGAATTTTTGGACTACCTTAAAAACTTTAAATTTGAATGTGATGTATGGACTATACCTGAAGGAACTCCAATATTTCCTGGAGAACCATTGGTAATAGTGAGAGGTCCTATTATTCAGGCTCAAATAGTTGAAACCATGATTTTAATAACTGTAAATCATCAAAGCCTTATAGCTACAAAAGCCAACAGAATAGTACGAGCAGCTCAAGGCAGACCTGTAATGGAATTTGGAGCAAGGCGTGCTCAGGGATATGAAGGAGCAATCTTAGGAGCAAGGGCTGCTTATATTGGCGGAGTTTCAGGTAGTTCCTGTACCATTGTTGACAGAGATTTTAACATACCTGCCTTAGGTACAATGGCTCATAGCTGGGTTCAGTTGTTCCCTACAGAATTAGATGCCTTTAGAGCCTATGCAAGGCTTTATCCAGATAACTGCGTACTGCTGGTGGATACCTACAATGTATTAAAATCAGGAGTACCAAATGCAATTAAAGCATTCAATGAAGAAGTTGTTCCAAGAGGATTTAGGCCAAAGGGCATAAGAATAGACAGCGGAGATATATCCTATCTGTCCAAGGAAGCAAGAAAGATGTTAGATGCAGCAGGATTTGAAGATTGTCCTATAGTTGCATCCAGTGGCTTAGATGAATATATCATAAGGGACCTGCTGAATCAGGGTGCAAAAATTGACTCCTTTGGAGTAGGCGAAAGGCTTATAACAGCTAAATCTGACCCCATATTTGGTGGCGTATATAAGCTGACTGCTGTGGAAGTAGATGGAAAGATAATACCAAAAATTAAGGTAAGTGAAAATGTAGAGAAGATTACCAACCCTGGATTCAAACAATTATATAGATTATACGATAGAAAAACTAACAAGGCAATTGCTGATGTCATAACTCTGCACGATGAAGTAATAGATGATACAAAACCCTATGAGATATTCCACCCCTTATACACCTGGAAACGAAAAACTGTAACCAACTTCTATGCCAGAAAACTATTGATAAAAATATTTGATAAGGGGAACCAGGTTTATGAATCTCCAAATATACATGAAATTAGAAACTACTGTATGGAGCAGATAGACACCCTTTGGGACGAAGTAAAGCGCTTTGAAAACCCTCATCAGTACTTTGTGGATTTATCTCTGCCATTGTGGAACATTAAGCATAAGCTATTGGAAGAGCATAAATAGACATAAAAGAACCTTCTATTTGGATATAGAAGGTTCTTTTATGTTTCTATTTTAAAAGCGAAGGGAAAAAGTATTTCTTCCCGCTGGCCTCTTTTTTCCTGTCCCAATTATATAAGTTTTGCATAGCCAGATTAGCAACCTCAATACTGTGGTCAACAGTTTTGTCTGTATACATAAATGAATTATCTACACGATTTGCTACCACTGTAAATATGGCACCAGCACGTAAGTTATAAAGAGAGCTTATTGTCAGAACAGTTGCAGCTTCCATTTCAAAATTTAAAACACCTGCTGCCTGCATGTCTGATACCAATGTCTTCATAAAGCTTTGGCTATATCCTTTATATCCAGGGCGCCCCTGACCGCAGAAGAAGGAAGCAGCTGTATATCCAATTCCTACATGGTAGGTATATCCAAGTTGTTCTGCAGCTTCAATTAATGCCAAAGTCACTTCATAGTTTGCCAATGCCGGATAGGAGTTGGTTACATAGCTGTCGCTGGTTCCTTCCATTCTTACTGCACCAGTGCAAATTATTAAATCTCCAGGTTTAATATGCTTTTGTATTGTTCCGCATGTGCCTACACGAATCAGAGTATCGCATCCTATCTCTGCCAAATCCTCTATGGCACTTGCTGTGGAGCCTCCTCCAGCACCTGTGGAACAAGCGGAAATATCCATATCTCCTATTTTCCCGGTATAAGTCACATGTTCTCTATAGTCTGCAACAAACTTCCAGCTATCCCAGGTTTTCGCAATTTTCTCTACCCTCTTTGGATCTCCTGGAAGCAGCACATATCTTGCCACATCTCCCTTTCCACATGCTATATGGTACTGTTTGCCATTTTTGTCCGTTGGCCTTGATGCATTTCCCCATTCATTGTTCATCATAATCTACCTCCTTAATTATCAACATGCTTGCCTACACCAGCAGGTCCTCGTGATCCGCCCAGTCCTAGAGCAATTACCAATAGCGTAAATACATATGGAGTCATCATTACTAGCTGTGAAGGGAATATGTTTTGGAATATAGTCTGCAGTGCATCAAAGAATCCAAAGAAAATACTTCCCCCAAATACACCCAAAGGGTTATATTTCCCAAAGGCATTAATAACCACAGCAATGTAACCTCTTCCAGCAGTCATTTCTTCTACAAATAAATTCATCTGACCAATTGATAAATAGGCTCCTGCAAATCCGGCAAGACAGCCGCTCATTGCAACTCCAAAATATTTATATGCTGTAACGTTTAATCCAACAGTACTTGCAGCATGTGGATTTTCACTAACCATTCTCATTCTAAGTCCGATTTTTGTCTTATACATAAATATCCAGCTTACTATTACCAATAGTATAGCCACAAAAAACAGTACATTTTGTGCTCCCAGTATTCTGCCAACAACAGGGATGTTATTCATCCACTGCCAGTCCGGTTTTTTGAAGGCTTCAACTATTGGTGATTTTCCACTCATTCCGAATATTTCATTTAGCAAAAGAGGTGTTGCTGCAGTTGCTAATAGGTTGACACACATTCCGCTAATTGATGCATTTACTCTATAGGTTATATGCATAACGGCATGAAGCATGGAAAAAACTGCACCAAACAGCATTCCAAATAAAAGGCCTAACCATGCGTTTCCTGTTATATAAGACCCTAATACAGAAAAGAAAGATCCTGCTAGCATCATGCCTTCCAGTCCCAAGTCGCTTACTCCTGCCCTTACAGAAAAGCATCCTCCCAAAGCGGCCAATATTAAGGGCACTGAACTTCTTAAAGTGGATGCTACAATAGAATAAAGTACTTCCGCATTAAATGTCACTGGTTTTCACCTCCATATGCTCCTCCCTGCTGGACTTTGACCTAACCTTTTTAGCTCTGCTCATGATTGATTTTATTAAGGCTGGAGCAGCAACAAATATCAGCACAAGTACCTGAATAATATCAACCAATTCTACAGGTATTGAAGTTGTACGGTTTAAGGTTATAGTTCCGGATTTTAATATGCCTATCAGGAAGGCAGAGAAAATTACACCTATGGGGTTATATGCAGCCAATGCTGCAATGGATATGCCTGCAAAACCATATCCTGATGAAAATCCTTCTACAAACCTGTAGTTTACGCCCAGCACCATAGCTGCTCCTCCCATACCTGCAATGGCTCCGCTTAAAGCAAATGTTATAAGAGAGATTTTGGATACATTAATTCCAGCAACATTGGAAGCCTTCAAATTATGTCCCGTTACCTTAATTTCATATCCAAACACTGTTTTATCCAGCAGGTATGCAAGTACACAAGCTGTAATTATTGCTATAAATATGGCCGTAGTAAGCTGTGTCTGGGGTATTAATTTTGTCAGCTTTGCAGTATCCTCAATCATCTTTGTCTGCCCTACTCCGCTGCCTGGAGGCTTCAGAGGGCCATTGGCCAAATAGCTTGTAAAGAATATAATTATTTCATTTAGCATCAGCGATACTATTATTTCATTGGCATTTAGATAAACCTTACATAATGCAACAAATAATGCAGCCAGCCCGCCTGCCAGAAATGCTGCAGCAAAACCTAAAAGTGCATGAACTCCGCTTGGAAGGTTGGTAATATAAGCACCAACCAGGGCTGCTGCCATAGCTCCTGCATAAAGCTGACCTTCAGCTCCGGTATTAATCATTTTTACCTTATAAGCAAAGGCAAACGCCAATCCTGTAAAAATAAGAGGTGTTGCCTGGCTTAAGGAAAGGGCAAATCCTTTCAAGGTACCAAGGGAAACACCAAAGATTGCTATATAGCTTTCTATTGGAGAGTAACCGCTTATACCGATAATGACCATACCTAAAATCAGCGAAATAACCAATGCAATGGCAGAATTCATAAAAGAGCTTCCCATTTTAATCTTTCTTGCATTGTCTATATTCTTAATCACGTTGTTTACCCTCCTCTACCATATAGTTTCCTCCTGTCATTAGAAGCCCCATCTCTACTTCACTTAGTTCCCCTGGCATGCTTTCTGACACTATTTCTCCTTCATAAAGAACCAGAATTCTATCGCTTAAGGCTCTAACCTCATCCAAATCTGCAGATATCAATAAAACAGCTGCACCTCTATCTCTAAGCTCAATTAACTGATTGTGTATATACTCTGTTGCCCCAATATCAACTCCC
The DNA here is from genome assembly GCA_012839745.1 of Tissierellia bacterium. Taxonomy (GTDB): domain Bacteria; phylum Bacillota; class Clostridia; order Tissierellales; family Tepidimicrobiaceae; genus DUMS01. Next base: position 10,425 of record DUMS01000070.1, on the reverse strand, counting down.
CTGGTTGGATGTGCAACGATGATTGCCTTAGGTTCCCTGCTAAAAACCCTGGATATAATTATCTTCTGCTGATTTCCACCTGAAAGGGAGCTTACAGCAGAATATATGCTAGCTGCCTTCACTAGGAAATCCTTCTTGAGCTTCTCTGCATATTGGGAAATCTGCTTTTTCAAAAGTAAGCCTTTTTTACTGCAAAATTCAGACTCTCTGTGATAGCCTAAAATCATATTTTCCATAACAGACATCTCTTTGACTAATCCCATTGAAAGCCTGTCCTCGGGTACATGTCCAATTCCTGCTTTCAGGAAATCTGAGCTTTTGCCTGTTACCTCCTTGCCATCCAGAGTAAGCTTCATGGATTTTGGCTTTCTAAGTCCAGTTAATGCCTCTATAATCTGAGTTTGGCCATTTCCTTCAATACCTGCTATACCTAGAATCTCTCCATGATGGATAGCAAAGGATACATTTTTTACCTTTTCCTTCCCATCTTCTTCTACTGTCAGGTTTTCAACTTTCAAACATACTTCTCCTATATGTTTAGCAGGTCTGCGAGCTTGTAAGTTTACTTCGTGCCCTACCATCATTTCAGAAAGTTCCTTTGTTGAAACCTTTCTAGGATCAACATTATCGTTTATGAGATTGCCATCCCTTAGTACTACGACCCTATCTGCTATTTCCTTGGTTTCCTTCAGCTTATGGGTGATGATGATTATGCTCTTTCCTTCATCCTTTAAACGCCTTAGAACTGCAAATAAATCATCCACCTCATGTGGAGTAAGAACTGCTGTTGGCTCGTCTAGAATGATGACATCTGCCTTTCTGTATAAGACTTTTAAAATCTCCACCCTTTGCTGTTCTCCTACAGACAGCTTTTCCACCTTTGCATCCGGGTCAACATTGAATTTAAACCTGGAAATCAAATCTATAACTTCCTGCCTTGCCTTTTTCTTATCTAAGAATATATTGCTTCCTGGCTCACTTCCTGCAATAATGTTTTCAACAACAGTAAATGCAGGTACCAGCATAAAATGCTGATGTACCATGCATATACCTTTCTCAATAGCATCTATAGGGCGTTTAAATCTTACAGGTTCTCCCTTGTAAAAAATTCTTCCTGAACTTGGGGCAGTCATACCATACAGTATTTTCATCAAAGTAGTCTTACCAGCACCATTTTCTCCTAACAGTGAAACAATTTCCTGCTTATTAAGAGTAAAATCTACTCCTTTTAATGCAACTGTTCCAGGATAGATTTTTGATATATTCTCCATCCTTATTATTTCCACGTGATATCACCTCAAAATTTATGACGTTACTTAAGATGCTTCTACCTGTGATACTGGTTTTGAGAAGCCCATTCATCTATTTGGTCTAAATCAGTTGGCAGAGTAAGCTCTCCATTAGCAATTTTTGTTCTGATATCATCCAATATTGCTACAACATCATCTGGTATTTGAATGTTAAGTCCAGTTGTATCATAGTTGCATACTCCTTCAGGAATACCTAAAACAGTGCTGCCTGGCTCCCAGGTTCCATTATGAATGCTTTCTATTTCCTGTACAACGAATAGCCAAACCTTCTTTAGAGAAATAGCCAAACTTCTATCAGGGTCTATCATTGCTAAAGATGTGCCTATTACATAGCGGTTCTTTTCCTCAGCAGCATAGAATACTCCCTGTGTGGAGGAACCTGCATTGGCACTGACTATATCTGCTCCTCTTTCATACATCATAAGCGCTAATTCCTTGGCAGTTGCTGGGTCCTTGTATGAACCTATGAAGTTTGTGAGTATTTCAACATCTGGATTGATGTATTTTGCCCCTGCTATAAAACCAGCTGCCTGTCCCCTGGATGTTGGTGTGTCCATAGCAATTGTAAATCCAAGGATATTTTCTGGATTGCTTAAAGGAAATCTTTCATCCTGTGTAGCAATTCCTGCCAATACTCCTGAAAGGAAATGCTGGTCTGGATAAGCTGCTGATATGCTATGGATATTATCATACCCTTCTACAATTGTATCTAACATACAAAATCTTTGTTCTGGATAATCTTCAGCTACCATCTTTAATGCATCTACCTGCTCAGTGCTGATAGCTATGATTACATCGTACTCTCCGGAATCTGCAAAAGCCCTAAGCTGAGTTTCAAATTCAGCTACATCCTTTGGCTCTGCATAATCAAAAGTGGCACCGAACTGTTCTGCTGCCATTTCAGCACCCATATATACTTCATCATTATATCCATTATCTCCTAAACCGCCTGCCCCAAAAAGAACTGCAAATTTAATTCCATCTTCATTTTTGTTTCCTGTTTCATTATCTGAACCTGAATTCTTTTGTCCACATGCTACCAATAGAGAAACTATAAGACAAGCCAAAAGTGTTAAACTTAGTATTCTTTTCTTCATTTTACTGACCTCCCAGAATGTATTTTTTAATTTTATAGCATTTCTAATGCTATTTCCATCATATTTGTAAAGCTGTTTTGCCTTTCAGCGGCTGTGGTCTTTTCACCAGTTATAATATGGTCTGAAACGGTAAGAATGCCCAGGGCATTTTTCTTAGCCTTAGCAGCTACAATGTACAATGCTGCAACTTCCATCTCCACTGAAAGAATCCCCATATCCATCCACTTAATCTGGCTGTTTCCATCCTCAGGATAAAAAACATCTGTAGATAGAACATTGCCAACCTTATAAGGTATGCCAAGCCTTTCTGCACTTTCTACTGCTTTCCTTAACAAGGAATAGGAGGCAATGGCAGAAAATGTTCCATCAAGCTTAAATTGCTTAATATAGCTAGTGTCATAGCATGCTCCCATGGCAATTATTACATCTCTTAGTTTAAGATCAGGAGAAATTCCTCCGGTGGTTCCAAGGCGAATTATGTTTTTTACATCATACAGGTTGTAGAGTTCATATGCATGTACTGCCATGCTGGGAGCACCTATGCCATGTGCCATAACAGAAACAGGCTTTCCTTTATAAGTTCCCGTATAGGCATACATGCATCTAATCTCATTAATCTGCCTTGCATTTTCCAGATAGTTTTCTGCTATATATTTTGCTCTCAATGGGTCTCCAGGCATTAATACTGTTTCTGCAAATTCTCCTGGCTTGGCAGCAATATGATGAGTTGGTGCTTTTAATACCATTCTTATCCTCCTTTATTTTAATTTGGACAGCTCAGTAACATATGGTGCTCTGATTACTCCCACCTCTGTAATAATGCCGCTAATCATTTCATTTGGCGTTACATCAAAAGCAGGATACAGTGCTCTGGTGTTTTCTGTGGTAATAAGTTGTCCATTTAAATGGGTCACTTCATATTCGGAACGATATTCAACATCAATATCCATTCCTTCCTTCAGCATAAAATCTATTGTATGAGAAGAAGTAGCTGTGTAGAAGGGAATGCCGTTTTCCTTTGCAGCCAATGCATGCATATAAGTGCCTACTTTGTTGATTAAATCTCCATTGGATGCAACCCTGTCTGAACCAACTACTACCTTGTTAATCTTTCCAAGGCGCATTAAATATCCAGACATGCCATCAGTAATAAGCGTATGAGGGATTCCAAACTTCTCCAGCTCATATGCTGTAATGCGAGCTCCCTGCAGATAAGGCCTTGTTTCACAGCAGAATACATGTATATTCTTTCCCTCAAGGAAAGCTGTCCTTATGACTGAAAGAGCCCTTCCGCCAAATCCGGAACCAGCTAAGGCACCTGAATGGCAGTGAGTCAGAATGGAATCTCCGTCATCAATAACTTCTGACCCATATTTCCCTAACCTTTTTTCAAATTCCAGCTGCTCCTCAAGAATATCGCAGCCTTTTTCCATAAATGCCTCGTAAAATGAATCTTCAGGACATGATTTTGCATATTCTATCAACCTGTTTACAGTCTTTGATAAGTTGACTGCAGTTGGTCTTGTAGCTTTCAACTCCTCACCTGCTGAAATAACAGCCTCTTTGTTTCCTCCGCTGTTTTTCAAGGCAAGAAGCATACCATAAACACCTGCAATACCAATGGCACCAGAACCTCTGATTGCCATATCCTTTATGCCTTTAGCCAACTGGTCTACTTGTGTAATTTCCACAATTTCAGTCTTGTGGGGAAGCTTCCTCTGGTCTATCATGTGCAAACGTTTATCTTCCATCCAGATTGGCATAAGCAAATTCTCTTCTTTCCATTGCTGTGTCAGCTCTTGTAATCTATCCACTTTCTCTCCTCCATCTACCTGTTGAATATTTCTTTAAACAGCCCCCTATTTGCAGCTATCTGCACTTGAATAAAGGCCTGCTTTGCAGTCTGTTCAATTAAATCAGCAATATTAAATGCCTCTTCCAATGAACGGCCTACAGTACAGATTCCATGCTCCTTCATTAAGATACCTTTGCTTTCAGGATTTTCCTTAAATGCTTTGATTACAAATTCCCGCAGTTCATCACTTCCTGCAGGTGCAGGTTCAATATATGGCACGTATCCTACAACTTTTCTTGAAGTTACAGTAACAAAAGGTAATTCTATATCATTATTAGCCAAAGCTATTGCATAACTTGGATGGCAATGGATGAACGCATTTGCTTCAGGTCGCAGCTTTAACACACCTAAATGGAAGCCCATTTCCTTTGAAGGCTTTCCATCTCCATATACTACTTGTCCATCTTCGTCTACTATAACCACATCGGACTCTGTCATAAGAGCCATATTTATTCCTGTCTTCTTAATTGCAAACAGGTTTGTTCCAGGTACTCTGCAGCTTACATTTCCTCCAGAAGCCTGAGTATAATTCTTTTTATATAGTAAATGGCAAAATTTAACTACTTCCTTTCTTACTTCCGAATAATCCATTATTCTACCATCCTTTCAATCTTATTGGACGTCCAACGTCTTATGATGTCAATATCATAACATATGTATTTTTTGCTGTCAATTTATTTATCTTAAAAAAATAAATATTTAAAAATCTACGTATAAGACTTCAATTCTACTTAGTTTCCAGTTTCCTTGACAAAATACTAAAGATTAACTATACTAAACTAAGAATCAAATATGATTTTAAGGAAGTGTATTGCTTTTATGAAAATAATAAACAAAACATTATCTTCACAAGTGAAAGAAATTATCCTGGAGATGATTAACAATTCAGAGTTTATGAGCAAGCTGCCTTCCGAGCAGAAGTTGGCTTCTGAGCTTGGAGTAAGCAGAAATACAGTACGTGAAGCTTTAAAAGCTCTGGAAAATGAAGGATTGGTAATTTCCCGTCATGGTGTAGGAACATTTGTTACCCGCTACAATGGAGCTGATAATATAAGATATAATATTGCCACCCTTGACAGCACAACTAAAATAATAGCAGACCACGGATATACTCCTGGTACAAAAAGCGTTTATTATGATGTTCGCATGTCATCAGATTATATAGCTAAACTGCTTGGAAGTGATACCCCCTTGAAAATTCTATATATAGAACGTGTAAGAACTGCCAATGGTAATCCCATTGTTTTTGTAAAAGACTATATTCCCTATAAAGAAGGAATGTTGGAAAAATATGCAGAAATGAAAAATGAATCCTTGTTCAGCTTTATAAATAATTATAGACCTGTTTCCTTTTCAAATTGTTCCATACACGCTGTATTAAGTGATAAACAGATCATGGACAAGCTGGAATTAGATGAACCAAAGGCCCTTTTACTGTTAAAGCAAACTCACTATTCTGCAAGAGGTATTCCGGTATTTTATTCCGATAGCTACTTCATAACTGAAAAGCTGGAATTTAACCTTATTAGACGCTATGTTTAATAATTTTATTGACATTAGGTATATAATTTGTTATTTATAGTTGTAGGACGTCCATCGTATTATGTTATTAATTACCTGAAAAGGAGAGGAGATTATGAAGTACCTTTATCTAAAAAGCAGCTCACACCAAGACCCGTCTTTAGAACAAAAAGCAATTGATTTATTTAACTATGTTGGAGAAAAAACCGGATATTCCTTTACTATGGGAACTTTGGATGAAGTAAAAAATGAACAGGCTTCTGTTGTCTATGTAGCCAGTGGCGGAACTGCAGGTATGTTTAAAGCTTGTTTAGATTTTCTAAAAGAGCCTATAATCATAGTTACCAGCGACAGCGATAATTCATTGTCTGCATCTATGGAAATGATGACATACATTTCAAATAGAGGAATTAAAGGAAGACTACTTCATGGAACTAATGAAGAAGTAGCCACTGCTTTAGAACAAATTCTTGTTGCCATCAAAGCAAAAAACGCCTTAAATGGATTACGCATTGGATTAATTGGCAAGCCTTCAGATTGGCTTATTTCAACTGAATTTGATTATAACATCCTAAAGGAAACACTGGGTGTGGAAATCGTTGAAATTACAATGGAAGAGCTTGTGGAAGAGATTAATAAGAAAAGCTATCTTGACAGCAAGGCATGCAGTGAACTGATGGCACAGGATTTTGACAAAAATGAGATTAAAAAAGCCCTTGAAATCTATGGTGCATTTTCACGTTTAGTTGAAAAATACAATTTGTCAGGTTTCAGCGTTCGCTGTTTTGATTTATTAACATCTGTAAAGAATACAGGCTGCCTGGGCCTGACTTTATTAAATCAAATGGGAATATATAGCGGATGTGAAGGAGACATGCCTTCTTTAATCTCTATGATGATTCTAGGTGAGATTTCAGGCAAACCTGTATTTATGTGCAACCCATCCCGCATCAATAAGGAACGGGATGAAATCGTTTTCGCTCACTGTACTTTGCCTTTAAACATGCCTGAAAGCTATAAACTGGATACACATTTTGAATCTGGTATAGGAGTTTCCATTTCTGGAAATATATCTTCAGGACCTGCTACTGTTTTTAAAGCTACAGGACCACTGGACCGATACTTTGTTTCAAGCGCAACTGTTTTAGAAAGCCTTCATGAAAAGAACCTTTGCCGTACTCAAATTAATTTACACTGTAAAGAAGGAGTTGAAAAATTCTTGAATACTCCAGTTGGAAACCACTATTTGGTGTGCCTGGGGGATTATTCGGAACATGTTAGAGAATTCTTTAACCTGTTAAATTCATAGGTGACAGATATGCTATTAATAAATGGAAAGGTGCTAATCCATAATGGTGAGGGTTTAAATTTTGTAAAAGCTGATATTCGAATAAACAGCAGCACCATAAAAGAATTAGGAGAAAAGCTAACTCCGCTTCCAGATGAAGAATGCATTGATCTAAATGGCGATTATGTTCTCCCAGGCATGGTAAACAGCCATTATCATTCCTATACCAATATATTGAAGGGTACTTCATTTGGAGAGCCATTGGAGATGTGGTCTCTAGATACAGTTGCATTGGGAAGGATTCTAGGAGAAAGAGAAATGGCCTTGTCAGTTTCCCTGGGCATATGTGATATGCTGCGTTCAGGAGTAACTGCCTGTTTGGACCATATACCTCACCTTGCTACTTCACACATTGCAGCTAAAACTTATAAAAATACCGGGTTTAAATCTGCCATTGCCCCAATGCTTCACAATGTTTCAGATAGGGAGATACTTTATGAGATAAATGAAATATATCCTGTTAATGGGAAACATAATAAGTTTCCTAGCGTAAAGGATTATGTTGATTATTATATAGACTTTATAAATAGGTTTCATGACCCCAAGGGCAATGTAAAAGTAATTCTGGGAATTAACTCCCCTCAAAGGGCAAATGATGAGCTAATGAAAGCTGCTTCTGAATTGGCATGCAGGTTTAATCTATCCATACACTGTCATCTTCTGGAAACCAGATGGCAAAGATTATCAGCTGATAATGATATATCTCCATTATTTAAATTGGATAAATTCGGATTGCTAAAGGAACAGACTTCCCTAGCCCATTGTATATGGATGAATGAAGATGAGTTAGACCTTATTGCAGAAAGGAAAGCAGCAGTTGTTTCAAATCCAACAAGCAATGCTTTTTTGGGAAGCGGAATTTTTCCGTTGAAGCAATATATAAAGCGTAATATCAAAATAGCTTTAGGTTCTGATGGAGTTAACTGTGGCACCAGCAATAATATGATGGATATACTCAGGTTTTTGCTGCTTTTACAGAGAACGCAGGAAATGGATTATACTCAATGGATAAGCATAGAAAAAGGACTTCAGATGATTACAAAGAACGGATTTGATGTTTTAGGATTTGATAAGCCATTTGGCGAAATAAAACCCAATCATTCTGCTGACTTAGCCATTATAGATAAAAACAGCTTTTTAGATATATTAGATGATTCCTTTTTAAATCAAATGGTGTTTAATGCATCCATATCAGCCAAACATGTGCTGATTGACGGCAGATTTGTAATGAAAGACGGAAAAATATCAGTAATAGATGAAGAAGGATTAAGAAGGGAAATTTCAGCCATAAAGCCTTATTTGGGAAAGAATATGCGCAAGGCTTTGAATATTGCCAATGAAGAAAAGAAAATATATAAATCAGTATATGAGTCATTATTGATATCCCCTTCTAATATACAATAAATTATATAAAATAGGCACTGGTTTCCAGTGCCTATTTTATCTGAATTCTATTGGATTTTCCTCCAAAGTCCTTTTTCTTTGGAAGCTCCATATACAATACTCCGTTTTCAAATCTTGCTTCAATTTTATCCTGATCTACATCATCTACAGGAAAGCTTCTCCTAAAGGAGCCGTATCTTCTTTCACGTTTAATGTAATTTTCTCTTTCCTCTTGAAATACTTCCTTCCTTTCAACAGAAATTGTCATTATATCATTTTTTATTTCAATATTTATGTCCTCCTTATTAACGCCAGGCAATTCTGCTTCTAACAGGTATCTGTCATCTCTTTCCTTTATGTCCACCTTCATAGGATAATAGGAAGAAAGTCTAAAATCCATTTCATCCAGCATATCTTCAAACATTCTGTCAAAGTCAAACATCCATCTTCTTGATAATCCTCTTCTACCTCTATATGGTGTTAATCCAAACATATGATCATCCTCCTTGATTTTAACTTTGACTTACTTTGACCTTAACTAAAATATATCACCACAAATTCTTATATTCAAATGCTGGATATAGCTATAATAACCCAAAAAAACTGAATAGTCATAATTATTTTGACTTTCTTTGACCTTTCTTAATTTTTCTCTTTTTTTCTCAAAAAAGCAAAGGCAAAGAAGTTTCTTTGCCTTATGCTGCCTTAATGTCCTTTTTCTTCACTTTTTTCCATGGATTTTACTTCCCAGTGTATTACAAAGCTTATAATTATTCTCAAAATTGTAACTGCAGCCAATATTAAGAATTCATCCAGGGTTCTTACTATTACAGTTTTAAGTATCTCAGCTCCAAGTTTAAATTCAAGAGCCAGTGCCAATCCCATGGAAAGTTCAATTCTAATGTTTTCACTCTTATAAAAATTAAAATTACACTTTATAAATTTAACAACTGATTTTATGGAAGCTATAATGATGACTATTACTCCTGTTGCCTCCAATAATCCCACAATATAAGGTATCATTTCACCAATAAATTCTTCCACAATCATAGAGCCTACCTTCTTTCTTCTTTTGTAATAACAAATTAAAATACACATTATTTTATGTAGTATGTCAATAAGTTTTCAGAATAGTGAAACATTTAACAAAATATATGGCGGAGAGAGAGGGATTCGAACCCTCGGTACAGCATTAAACTGTACAGTGGTTTTCGAGACCACCACCTTAAACCACTCGGACATCTCTCCACGTTTAAAATGATAGAATATACTCTATGGAATGTGAAAATATACATTATTTTTTGTTTCTCAACTCTTTAAAGAAATCCTTGATGATTCTGCTGCATTCCTCTTCCAATACGCCATAAGTAACCTGCACCCTATGGTTAAAATGCGGATTATCCAACAAATTCATAACAGAGCCGCAGCATCCTCTTATGGGATCCATGGCTCCTATTACTACCCGGCTGATTCTTGAATTGATAATTGCACCTGAACACATGGCACAAGGCTCCAATGTTACATACATAGTTGTATTTAAAAGACGCCATCCACCCAAGTACTTGCTGGCTTCCTCTATTGCAATTATTTCAGCATGGGCTGTCGGGTCCTTTAAAGTTTCTCTCTTGTTAAAGCCTCTGCCTATTATTTTCCCATCGCTTACAATAACAGCACCTACAGGTACTTCATAGGTGCTTAAAGCTTTATAGGCTTCTTCCAAAGCCTCTCTCATATATATTTCATCCATAAAATCACCAAAAATAAATATGGTGCACCCGAGAGGAGTCGAACCCCCGACACACGCCTTAGGAGGGCGCTGCTCTATCCTACTGAGCTACGGATGCACGCCTTTTACGTTTATATATTATACTATAATTTTTTCTATATGTCAATTGGTATTATACATTAGAT
>DUMS01000069.1 GCA_012839745.1 Tissierellia bacterium | reverse complement strand
GCAGTACCAAAGCTGAACGATATAGACTTTGAAAACTTGAATGTAGCTACAGTGCCTGGAGAAGGTAAATATATTGGTTCTGAGTCATACTATATACCTTATGAGGACCAGACAAGTGAGCTGGTGGAAGAGATGTTCAGCAGCTTTGTATTGCGTTAAATTTTCCCGGGAAATAAATAGGAATTTGTCAAAAATAGCAAATAAATATAATATAAACCAAAAAAGGGTCTCGATTTGAGACCCTTTAATTGTCAATAGCTAAAATCCTCCAGCGCCACCACCACCGGCACCGCCTCCACCACCGACAGAAAAACCTCCTCCGCCTCCTGTGGAAGCTCCTGTTATATTGAAGGATTTACCTATGCTCTTTGTAAATTCATTGTCTCCATTTGGGTTAGTCAGGAAGAACCAGTAAGCCCAGTGGTTTGCCATATGGCTTTGGGGATATAGAGGCCTAAACCTTTTTAATGAATTATATGGTATTCCCAGGGCTAATCCATATATTAAGGCTTTATCCAGGGATATCCATAAATCATTTGCATCCAGTAATCTGCTTCTTTCTTCCAAATCCTTTCTGAAATCCTTCCACTTCTTCATCTGCAGATATCCGTAATCGGATTTTCTTGTTAATAGCCCTATGGAATATACGAAGGCTGCAGTGGCTAAAATTATCAGAAGTATTCCATACAGTGCCCCATATACCAGTGAAATAATGGAAATCGTCAAAAATACCATTGATATTAACATCAGCAGTACTCCTGTTCCCTTGGTGCTGTTATCGTAGTATCCCATTTTCCTGGCTTCTTCGCCTACTAATCTGGTCCATTGAGTATGGCTTTTATAGAAACTGGATGCCTGGTTTTTTCTGTATAGCTCTATGTCAATGGTGCTTACTGCATTATTGTATCCTATTTCATCAAAAAGCCATTTCAAAAGATACTTTTCATGCATCAATAGGCCATCTTCTGGTTTATCCATCTTAATGAGATTGAAGCTGGTGGCATCCTTCCTGTATTTTTCTATCTCTTCAATGGATATAAAACCTCTTCTGGCAAGGTCTAGTATGGTAGCTGTAAATGCTGATGGAGTAATGGCTCCATTTAGAATAAGGGATACTACTGCTGGTGAATTGTCATCAGGATATATGCTGCGGTCAATGGATTCAAGCCTGTCTAATCTTCTTCTGTATTTGTTGAATATGAGGAATATTATTAATGTTAGAACTGCTGATGATATAATTGATATGTTGTTGAACAGATTCTTTCTTTCAGCCTTTCTTATTTCCCTTTCCCTGATTTCTTCAATATATGATAATTCCTCATTCACTATTTCTTCATATGCATCCCTGTTTATCACATTGGTGGAACCAGGAATATATTCTGCCGGGAAAAGGACTCTGACTTCAACAAAGGTGTTATCAGGCACATTCTCAACTTCAGCCCTTATGGCATTTTCTCCGGAAAATCTTACGGTTCCATTTGTTGGGCCATGGGCAAATATTTTTGTGTTTTCAGTTATTTTCCCTGGAAGCCTTATATTTACACCAAAAAAGTCTATAGGGGTTTCGTTCTCATCTCCCAGGAATTTATAATACAGTTCACCTATGTCATTGTATCTTATGGATACATTCTTCACGGTATATCTTAAGCGAAATGTCTTCTCTTCATCCTCAGAAGGTGAGAATATCTGAATGGTGAGAGATTCATCTTCGTTATGTACTACATAAACATTGCTATCTCCTTTTCTGGCATTGTCAACTTGAGCATATTCAACTTCTCTATTCTGGATGACTTCAGATACACTGATATTTTCTATTCCGTCAGTCTTATCCAATATGATTTCCCTGAATACTCCATTAAATTCCCTGTTAAATCTGAATGTAATATCTTCAGCTATTTCTAAATCGCCATTTCTCAGTATTTCAGAGTCAACCAGCCATCTGGTGATAATTAATTCCTCCTCTGCAACTGCACACTGGGGAAGGTTAAATAAAATGGATACTGCAAGTAAAAGAACTGTTAATGCTCTAAATGGCTTATTAATAACATTCACCTCCAATTAAATTGATTGACTGAGTCAATAGAAATCTCTGTATATTATAATTATACCCTTTTACTCACAGCAGTTAAAATAAATAATAATATAAAATCTGATATAATAAATTATGATGTAATTAAACACTACACTGAAGCTTAAAATAAAGGGATGTGGATTTATGATAAATAAAATGGATATAGAGAAACATTTAACAACTGATTTTGTGGGAAGAAATATTGAATGCCATGAGAGTATTGAATCTACCAATATTAGAGCCAAGGAAGTTGCAATGCTGGCAGATGAGGGGACTGTAATAATTGCTGAAGAACAGACCATGGGAAGAGGAAGGCTTGGAAGAAGTTGGATGTCTCCAAAGGGTAAGGGGCTTTGGTTTAGCATTATACTAAAACCGTATTTGGATCCAGGGAAGATATCCAAAATAACATTAATTGGTGCAGCTGCAGTACATAAGGCATTAAAGGAACTAGGCATTACATCCCATATAAAGTGGCCAAATGATGTTGTAGTTGAAGGAAAAAAGGTATGCGGAATATTAACTGAAATGGTTTTACAGGATGAAAACTCATATTACGTAATAATGGGAATTGGGATAAATGCCAATTTGGATAAAGGAGATTTTCATGATGAGCTTAAGGATAAGGCAACATCTTTAAAAATAATAAAAGGAGCAGAAATAGACAGGAGTAGGCTTCTTGCATGTGTATTGAATAATTTTGAAAAGCTATATATTCCATTTAAAGAAAAAGAGGATATTTCAGAAACCATAAAAATATCAAGAGAAAATTCCATACTCCTCAATAGGGAAGTAAGGATTATAAAGGATAATGTTGAGAGAACAGGCAGGACAATAGACCTAGACCAGGAAGGCCGATTGATAGTTGAGTTTGAAAATGGGAAAATAGAAGCTATACTGTCAGGAGAAGTGTCTGTAAGAGGCATGGAAGGGTATGTAGACAATTGATGATGAACGACAAAGAGTTGATTTAGTTATTAGTCTTGGATGAAAATAATTATAAGGCATATATAAAGAACAGTTCTCCAACTCCGAATTTGTGAAATATCACGGTCGTAAAACCGATTTGGGAATATATAGGGGCTGCATTTTAATCTTAAGCGGTTATGCAGCCCATTTTTTAGTTGTCATCCATTATTAATACAGCATATGTACTTGCCAATTACTCATGACTAAAGTCATGAGTGTAAAGCAACTTTCATCAATTATCATCTGTAGATTTCAATACATTTTCAATAGCTACCTCTGGCATACCTATGGATTCAACAACTACATTTTCACAGTTTACCAAGCCCTTTTTCATAAGCTGAAATGTTACAGTCTTATCTGCTCTGACTGAAATGCCCAGGATTTTGCCGGTATCAGAGTCCATTCCAGAAGGTATGTCTACAGATAATGTATATTTGCTGTATTTATTTATACTTGAAATCACATCCTTGTATAACCCTTCAACATCCCTTGTAAGTCCTGTTCCAAATATGGAATCTATGGTCATGTCTGAAGCTTTTAGTGAATCTACCAGGATATTTATATCTTCCTCTGTTTCAATAAGGTTTATTTTTATATTCATATTCTTAAGTATATTGCAGTTTATGTTAAAATCTTTGCTGCCCTTATTCAGGTTTCCTATGACAAATATGTCTACACTTTTACCTTCCACAATTAAATGTCTTCCTACAGCCAAGCCGTCTCCTCCATTGTTTCCTACACCACATACAATTGTAAAGGAATTAAATCTGTCCAGGTCTATATTCTTAACTACCTTCAATGCTGCATTTTCCATAAGCACAATGCCAGGGATTCCCAGCTTCTCTATACAGTAATTATCTATTGATTTCATCTGATTGCCAGTGACACAGATCATAATACCCCTCCTTTAGGGATATTATATCATATTCTATGGACAAGTTTAGATGCCACGAAGGAAGTTATTATTGCTTTTATCAAATCTCCAGGGATGAAAACCAGGCATCCTGTCTTTAAAACTGTCAACAGGTCCATTTCTACACCAGAAATATAATTCAGTGAAAAATACATATAGGGGATGCCAAATGCGTATATGACAAAGGTGCCAATAAGACTGGCCAATAAAAAGCTTCTGAATCCTGAATAGGGTTTTTTATATGTTAGTTTTCCCACTATATGGGATGCAAATATAAATCCAATTAGAAATCCAAAGCTTGGCTTAAATATATACTGAGGACCTCCTGAAAATCCAGCAAATATTCTGACTCCGAAAAGACCCAGCATTACATACAACCCTTGGGACATGCTGCCCAGCTTAGGGCCAAGGAGAAACCCGGACAACAGGCTAAACATGCTTTGCAGGGTAATGGGAACTTCACCAATAGGGATGCTTAAAAAGGCACCAATGGCTGTCAATGATGTAAACAATGATACCAGTATCATTTCTTTAGTGGATAGTTTCATCAGCTTCACCTCATTCATTATAATTGGAATTATATAAATCATATTGTAAATTGTCAAATACAAAAACATGTTGACATTTATGGATGCACAGTATATACTGTTAATATAGAATATATACAGTATACACATAATACACACAATATACACTAGATTATAAATGCTAACACCAGTCTATAGGAGGATGTATATGAGAATAATCATATCAAATTCCTCAGATGAACCCATATACGAGCAGATAACGAAGCAGATAAAGGAGCAGATTTTAAAGGGAGAATTGAAGGAAGGGGACCTGCTTCCCTCCATAAGGGGATTGGCCAGGGACCTTCAGATATCTGTTATTACCACCAAAAGGGCTTATGAGGAATTGGAAAGGGAAGGATTTATTGAAACTGTGCAGGGGAAGGGTTCCTTTGTAGCAGGACAGAACAGAGAGCTTATAAAGGAGAAGAAGCTTAACATAATAGAAGAAAAGCTTTCTAAAGTCGTGGAGGAAAGCAAAGCCCTGGGCATATCCTTTGATGAAATATTAGAGCTGTTAAAGATTTTATATGAGGAGGGTTAAACATGGATTACATTTTGGAAGTAAAAAACCTGAGAAAGGAATTTAAGAACTTTACACTGGATAACATAAGCTTTAATCTGGAGCCAGGCTATATAATGGGGTTCATAGGGCCAAATGGCGCAGGGAAAAGTACCACAATTAAGCTTATAATGAACCTTTTGAAGAAGGATGGAGGAGAAATAAGGATATTCGGAAAGGACCACGAGAAATATGAAAAGGAAGTAAAGAATAGAATAGGATTTGTATATGATGAAAACTACTACTATGAGGACCTGACAATTAATACCATGAAGAGCGTAGTGGCTTCCTTCTATTCAAACTGGGATGACAGTAAGTTTAACGAGTATATGAGGGAATTTGACCTGAATCCCAAAGCGAAGATAAAGACCCTGTCAAAGGGAATGAAGATGAAGTTTTCATTGGCTGTTGCTCTATCCCATAATGCAGACCTTATAATTATGGATGAGCCAACATCCGGGCTTGATCCGGTTTTCAGGAGGGAAATACTGGATATTCTATACAGTGTAATTCAGGATGAAAAGAAGAGCATATTCTTCTCTACCCATATAACTACAGACCTGGAGAAGATTGCAGATTATATAACATTTATAAATAGAGGCAAAATAGTCTTTTCCAAGCCAAAGGATGATGTACTGCAGAACTATGGCATAGTAAAGGGAGGACTGGATATTTTAGATGAAAACGCAAGAAAGGAATTCATAGGTATCAGAGAAACAAAAGTCGGATTTGAAGCCTTAACGGACAACATGGATAAAACCAGAAGGATGTTTGGCAACCGGGTACTCATTGAAAGGGCAACACTGGAAGATATAATGGTATATAGCGTAAGGAGGTAACAAAATGATAGGAATACTTAAAAGGGATATTTCATTGCTGATTTCCAGCAAGCAGATGATTATATTTATGCTGTTTTATATACCATTGCTGCTGTTTGTATCAGAATCCTTTGTTCCAGAGATACTCTATTTTATGATACTTGTGTTTTATACCTACATGATGTCCACAACGTCCTTTACCTATGATTTAACAGGAAAGTCAAAATATGTTATTAATTCGCTCCCTATTAACAGGAATGAATTGGTGATATATAAATATCTATCTATATTTATATATTTTTCCATAACAGTTGTGTATGCTGGGGTTTATTTGTGGATAATTAACATTTTAAAATTAGCAGATGTGGATTATTTTAATTTAAGAGGAATTATGAATGCTATTCCAACAATCATGATCTATGTATCCATAGTATTCCCTACATTCATCAGGTTTGAACCTAGAGTGGCACAGATAATCAATATTATATTGTTTATGACATTCTCTATAATTTCTAGCAACATTTCATATACGGGAGATAAAGGGGCATTGAAATATTTGGGAGTGCTGAAGTGGGAATATATAATGGCGATAGCATTGGTAATGTATATACTGTCCTTATTATTGTCCATACATCTATACAAGAATAGGGATATTTAGAGGTGATAATATGATTAATCTCATAAAGAAGGACCTTAGGCTGTCCATTAAAGTAAATATATTTGCAGTAATATATGCACTGTTTATTTCTGCAACTGGATTAATATCCAATAATCCAATAATAGCAAATCTTCAATATGTATTAGGCATAATAATACTTACATTTGTTGCAGTAATATTTACAAATGGATATGATGATAAATACAGAAGTGAAGTAGTTTTAATCAGCCTTCCGCTGGATAGAAAAAATATTGTAAGAGGCAAATATATATCCCTTTTGGTGTTCTTCTTCATTTCCAGCGGAGCAGTAATTGTGTTTACAAATATATTATCTATGTTTGGAATTGCAAATGGAGGAAATATCGCAGGTGTACAAAGTGCCATTCTGGCAGCAAATATAATACTGTTATTCTACTCAATATACTATCCTATTTACTTTAAAGTAGGAGAAGGGTTAAGGACTTTCAATGTAGTACTATGGATGGCTCTGATTATGGGACCTGCAGTAATAGGAAGAGGATTTAAGGCTTTAGACCAAAGAGGGCTATTGGATAAATTGATGAATATAGATTTGAATACAATAAACTTGTACCTGTTTGGGATAGTGATTGTAATCTACTATATATCGCTGCAGATTTCAAAGGGGATATACATGAGAAGGGAGTTTTAAATTAAATTTAAGACTAAGCCAGAGGGTAAGTTTATCTGGCTTAGTCAGTGATAACTCTACCTGTTTCAGGGTGATAGGCCATGTAATTCCAGATGAGGTGAAGAATCTCATGACCCTATAATTAATTTTTTTCCTTTATTATAGTACTCCTTCATTATGGTTTCAGGAACTAAACTCCCTCCTGTAGCCCAGCACATGTGGGTAATATTGGCCTTTTTATCCAAAAGATTGTGTTTTCTTAGATATTCTTCTCCCTTTTCACCGGACAGGATTACTGGACCTAAGAATCCTGCCAATGCTGAAGGCTCAAGATAGATGTTCTCCTCATCAGCAAGGCTTACAAGGAACTTGTACAGCCTATTATCCTCAATGGTAAATTCTCCGCTTAGGATTGAATCCATTATGCTGCCAACAAAGGAGGATGGGCGGCCTACAGCCAATCCGTCAGCTTCAGTCTTGTTGTCAATCCCAATATCCTGTACGGAAATTTTGTCATGCAGCTCGGTTATAAGTCCCAATAGCATTGCAGGGGAATGGGTAGGTTCGGCAAAGAAGCAGTGGACATTGTCCTTGTACATATATTTAAGCCCATAGGCTACACCACCGGGGCCTCCGCCTACTCCGCAGGGGAGATATACAAACAATGGATGGTCTTCATCCACTATTATGTTCATATCATCCAGCTGTCTTTTTACCCTAAGTCCTGCAACTGCATATCCAAGGAATAGATCTACTGAATTTTCATCATCTATAAAGTAACTCTTTGGGTTGAGCATGGACAGCTTTCTGCCTTCCTCTACTGCCTTGGAGTAATCTGATGAATACTCAATTACCTCTACCCCCTTGCTTCTTAAGAGGTCCTTTTTCCACTGCTTTGCATCACTGGACATGTGTACTTTTACATTAAAGCCTAATTTTGCACTCATTATGCCTATGCTCAATCCCAGATTGCCGGTACTTCCTACCTGAACTGTATACTGTGAGAAGAACTTCCTGAACTTTTCATCAGCCAGCTTAGAATAGTCATCATCTGTTGAAAGCAAACCATTTTCAATGGCTAGGGTTTCAGCATGCTTCAATACCTCATATATTCCCCCTCTTGCCTTAATGGAGCCAGCAATGGGGAGGGAATCATCTCTCTTTAAAATCAATTTTCCATGTATGTCAGTATTGTAATCCTCTTCCATTCTTCTCTTCATTCTGCCAATGGTAGATATGTAAGACTCAATAGTTCCATCCTTAGTCTGTGGGAAAACCTTCTTTAAATATGGCTTAAATCTGTTCAGCCTTTCTTCAGCATCCAATACGTCCTCAAAGGATAAGGGAAGGTTTTCCTCTACATTATCAAATTTCTTAAGGTTGGGATTTATCCAAAACACTTCTTTTAGTGCCTTTATATCCTCAAAAATGGGCATATAATCCTCTGATATATTGAATTTTTCCATGACTACTCCTCCTTATAAGTTCGCTACCTTAAGTATATCATAATCTGGCATTATTGAAGATAAAAGAATGAGTCAAGGGATTCCCTTAACTCCTATATAAAAAGCTGTATGTCTGAATTCATGGCATCCTTTAGATAATCATTGGCAGTTACAATTTCCACCTGTTCAAGTAATTCCTCCTTGCTAAAGCCCATTATTTCGCATGACAATTTACAAGCTTGCATTTTTATGCCCTTATTAAGGGCTCCGTTTAGAAAATCTGTAAGGGTTGGAGTATGGTTTTCTTCCATCATCTCCAGAAGCATCTTCTTTCCCAATCCTGCAAGGTTCATTTTGGAAAGGGGAAGATCCTCAATATTCTTTGGGGTCATGTTTGCAAATATCCTTTCATAGGTTGATTTATCCTCTTCATTCATCTTGCTAGGGTCCCTTATAAGGAGCAGTCCCCAAAAGGCGAAAAATATTGTAACGTCCATACCCATTTCCTTTGCTGTATTTGCAAGGATCAAAGCAGCCAAGGCCTTGTCGTATTCCCCGCTAAACATGAGAATGTTCATCTTCTTATTCATAGAAAGCCCTCCTTTCTACTATTTTTAGTAGAAAGAAGGGCTTTTATACTTCCTGTTATAGTATTCTACATTGCTTCCAATATGCTTTAATAATTCCACCAAAACATTTATTTCATCAAGGGTGTTATACATTCCGTAGCTTATCCTTACAGCTCCAGGCCTTAAAAGGTTTCTGTCCTCCTTGTATTCTTCTATTTGTTTTTGTGTTACTTTAAGCAGCTTCTGTATATATGGCTGGGCACAGAAGCATCCGTTTCTTACACCTATGCCACCTTCCAGGGAAAGGGCTGCTGCCACTATTCCATGATAAAGGCCCTGAATGTTGAAGGATATAATGGAAACCTTGTTTTTAATATCTCCATCATCGTATATGATTATGTTAGGCACTTCCTTTAACCTTTCCAATGTGTATTTTGTAAGTTGCCTCTCGTAGCTGGATATACAGTTCATGCCCAGCTTTTTCAATGACCTTATGCTCTCTGTCAAAGCCACTACTCCAAATACATTGGGAGTGCCTGCCTCTTCCTTTTCAGGAGGAGGAGCCCATATGACTTCCTTTGGAGTTACAAGGTCTACAGTTCCTCCGCCAACATTTTCAGAAAGCCCATCTGTAAAGGTATCCTTTGGAGCAACTAATACTCCGGTTCCAAAGGGAGCATACATCTTATGAGCAGAGAAGGCAATATAGTCAATGTGCCCCGGGTGGTCCATAGGCTTCATATCCACCGGATGGTGAGGAACAAGCTGCGCTCCGTCTACGAATATTCTGCTTCCATGTTTATGGGCAATTTCTGCTATCTTATGTATGGGATTTATGAATCCTGTTACATTGGATGCACCTGTTACAGCTACAAGCCTTACCTTGCCCTTGTATTTCTTTAAAAGGTGTTCAAGGTGGTCGAGGGATAACCTTCCCTTTTCATCTACTTCCACGTAATC
This sequence comes from Tissierellia bacterium, assembly GCA_012839745.1. Taxonomy (GTDB): domain Bacteria; phylum Bacillota; class Clostridia; order Tissierellales; family Tepidimicrobiaceae; genus DUMS01. Next base: position 8,679 of record DUMS01000069.1, on the reverse strand, counting down.
AACATTGTATCTGTATCTCCAGGGCAGGTCATTGGAGTGATGTTCCATATAAGTGGATAGAACAACTCCATCCCTTATTTTATCCTTAAGCCTGTAGGATAGCTTGTTTATGGCCTCAGTGGTGTTCTTGACAAATATAGCCGTGTAATACCGGGGATCTGCCTTTAAAAAATCCAGTACTACATCCCTTGAACTGTCATAGCGCATGGAGGAAATAATTGACTTGTATCCGGTACCTCTGTGAACTGAAGAGTACATATGAGAAAAATAATTGATTTCCTTCATTACGGAAATTAGAGGAGGGGTGGTGGCAGCATTATCAAAGTTAATGTATAGAACCCTTCTTCCATTTTCAATGGGTACCAGGGTATTCAATCCATGGACATATTTCCTGTACATATTATCACCTTTGCTTTTAATGATAATATCATTATATTTATATATGACAAAAAAAGTTACAATGGTTGTTCAGTATTAAAATTATTGATAAAATGTATGTGTTCATGTGAAATCATAAAAAGCAGGTGACATAATGAATAAGGCCAAAAAATTGCTTATTTGTTCTTTGCTGGTAGGGTTGTCTTCCCTTCTGTACATTGATTTCTATGTAGCAAATTTTAAGTTTTCCTTTGCAGGAGTTGTATTTCCATTTCTATTGTATATCTATGATGATTTAAACCCTGTATTGTTTGGGTTTTCATCAGGGTTTTTGCTGGTGATGTTCAGATGGATATTTCTGAGTTTTCTGCAGGGAATACTGGGGCTTAAGCTATACCACATAATGCCTGAAATGGTATTTTACATAGTGTATGGTGCAGTATTCTATGTAATCAGAAAAAGCAATATATCTATAAAATACAGAAATATACTGATTGTATCTACAATGGTTGATTTTATTTCCAATATACTGGAAACATATATAAGAATTGGGGAAGACTTGTTTTCTCCCGGCTATTCCATAATAAAAATACTGCTGTTTGTTGCGGTATTAAGGGCAGCATTAATATGGATTATGGTACTAGGGTACAACTATAATAAACTGCTTCTGATAAAGGAGGAACACGATAAAAGGTACAGGAATCTCCTCCAAATCATATCCCAGCTAAAAACGGAAATATACTGGATGGAAAAGAATAAGGACCATATTGAAAGGGTTATGGCAAATGCATACCAGCTTTTTTCAAATATAAGTGAAGATGGAACAAAAGACAGCTGGGCAATGGAGGCTTTGGAAATAGCCAAGGATATTCATGAAATTAAGAAGGAATACAGCTTAGTTGTAATGGGCATAGAGGATGCCATGGCGAATAAGCTGGATAATACAGGAATGCACTTTAGCGAATTGGTGGCTATATTGAAGGAAACTATGGATATGGAAGCAAAAAGTCAGGGAAAGGATATTACAATATATTACAACACAGGAGAAGACTTCTATACGGAAAAACACTACTACTTAATGTCCATATTGAGAAACCTGTTGATCAATGCCATAGATTCCATTGAATCCAGGGGAAATATTGCACTGTCCCATATTGTGGAGGGCAGCAATCACCAGTTTACAGTTCAGGATAATGGATGCGGTATAAAGGAGGATGAATTGCCGCATATATTTTCCCCAGGCTACTCCAGCAAGATTGACTACAGCACAGGACAGGTAAACAGAGGCCTGGGGCTTCCGCTGATAGAAAACATCATTAAAGTGAATTTAAATGGCAATATAAGCGTGAAATCCGAATATGGCATTGGAACTGTTTTTACTGTTTTAATTCCAGCTGAAGAATTGGAGAGTGATGCTGATGAAGTTTTTTATACTGGATGATGATATCAATGTTATACGCATTTTAAAGAGGATAATCGAGGATAGGGAGCTGGGAATTGTAATAGGGGAGGAAAGGAATGGAATTAAGGGAATAGAAAAGATTAAGGATACGATTCCGGATATAGTCTTAATAGATTTGCTTATGCCTGGAATGGATGGATTGAACGTAGTTAAAATGCTAAAGGAAGAATTCGACGATATTGAATTTATAATGATATCTCAGGTATCATCAAAATCCATGGTGGAAAAGGCCTATAGATATGGAGTGGAGTATTTTATATATAAGCCAATAAATGCAATAGAAGTTGAGGCAATAATAAGGAAGGTAATGGAAAGGATTCAGATAAACAGAACTATTTCAAGCATGCAGAAGATATTTGCAAATAAAGGTGGAAATAAGCCTGCTAAAATTGAACAATCATGTGAGCATTATCTAGGCAGCATATTAACAGAGCTGGGTATTATTGGAGAAAAGGGAAGCCAGGATATTATAGATACGGTGAAATATGCAATTAGAAATAAAGTTAACCTAAGCCAGGCTACCCTAAGGGATATTTTAAGCAATTTGACAGATAATCCAAAGTCCATGGAACAAAGAATGAGAAGGGCAATAAATACGGCACTGACTAATATTGCAAGTTTGGGAATTGAAGATTTTATGAATTCTACATTTACTGAGTATTCAAATACACTTTTTAATTTTGAACAGGTGCGTGCAGAAATGGAGTTTATACGCGGCAATGCAAACAAAGGAGGCTCTACTAATATAAAGAAGTTCCTGATAGGGCTTATATCCCATTTTGAAAGCCTGAATAATTAAAATGTTTGTGAAGAAAATTTTCGGTACTTTTTTATATATTTTGTAGTATTTTGAAGTCCATATTTTATACTTTTCTTATCTAAATAGCGGGAGGTATGAATATGGACTTTTTGGAAAACTTAGTTTCAAAAGCAGCAGCAGCTGTTTGGGGACCTGCTACCATAATAATATTGTTAGGTACAGGTGTTTATTTAAGCCTAGGAACAAGATTCGTTCAGTTCAGGAAAATAAAGGAGGCAATTATTTCTTTGTTTGCCGGGGATGGGGATAGCGAAGGAGATATTACCCCTTTCCAGGCTTTGATGACATCATTGGCAGCTACAATTGGAATTGGAAACATTGTAGGAGTTGCATCAGCAATATCCGTTGGAGGGCCTGGAGCTGTATTCTGGATGTGGGTAAGCGGCGCATTTGGCGGTGCCACTAAGTTTGCAGAGGTGTTATTGGCACTGAAGTTCAGAATTACAAACGAAGACGGGGAGAAATCCGGCGGTCCTATGTATTACATAAGCAGAGGGATGAAAGAAGTATACGGCAAGAACTTTAAATGGCTGGGGACTCTATTTGCTGTATTTGCTATTATTGCATCTTTTGGTACAGGGAACATGACTCAGGCTAACTCCGTTGCAGAATCCTTGTATGTAAGCTTTGGTGTAAATCGGGTTATAACAGGTATAGTAATAGCCATATTGACAGCTCTGGTCATTATAGGCGGGGTAAAGAGCATAGGAAAGATTACTGAGAAACTTGTGCCCTTTATGGCAATTGTATATCTGGGAGGGTGTTTTATTGCAATATTAACAAATATAGACGGAATTCAAACAGTCTTCAGCATGATTTTTGCAAATGCCTTTACTTCCAGGGCTGTAGGTGGCGGACTTGTAGGAAGCGTTATCAGAATGGGAATGTCAAGAGGTATGTTTTCTAATGAAGCCGGACTGGGAAGCGCACCCATAGCCCATGCAGCATCAAAAAATGATGACCCGGTTAAAGAAGGAATGACAGCATCGCTAGGAGTGTTTATTGTAACAATGGTAGTTTGTACTCTTACGGCATTTGTAATACTTGCATCCGGAATATTAACATTTGATGAAACAGGGTTAATGGCTATAGAAGGAAACCTGGAAGGGGCTGCCCTGACTACAGCTGCTTTCAATAAGCTGATTCCAGGTGCAGGAGAGTATGTAATAACCTTTGGAATAATATTTTTTGCATTCTCCACTATAATTGGCTGGTACTATTACGGCTGTAAATGTGTGGAATTTGTAGGCGGAGTAAGAATGGTAAATGCCTATAAGTGGGCATGGATAGTTCTCACATTTGTAGGAGCTACTACATCACTGAAACTGGTTTGGAATATATCAGATGTGTTCAATGGCTTAATGGTTTTGCCAAATATAATAGGGGTATTGGGGTTAAGCCCATTGGTATTTAAAATGACCAATGAATATGATTCAAGAACCAGATTGAAAAACTTGAAATTTGCACAAGAAACAAAGTAAAGCCCTCATGGGCTTTACTTTGTTTCTCCTCTATATCTTTGCATTACTTCAGCAAATATTTCTGCAGTGGAAGGGGGAGTATATGTAATGGCATTTGCTCCGGCTTCTATGGTTTCCAGTATGCTTTCATCCGTTGGACCGCCTGTTGCAATTATAGGCAGTTCCTTTCCAAATTCGCTTCTGATTTTGCGTACTATTTCCGGTGTTCTTGCTCCTCCTGAAACATTTAGGATTCTTGCACCTGCTTCAAGCTTACCTCTGTAATCATCATTTTCACTGGCAATGGTTGCTATTATGGGGATATCTATTGTTTCGTATATTTCCCTTATAACTTCATTGGAGGTGGGAGCATTTACTACAACACCATATGCACCCATAAGCTCTGCCTGAAGAGCAATATTTACAGACCTTTTGCCAGTTGTAAGCCCTCCCCCTACTCCCACAAATACCGGAACTGGAGCAACCTCCAGAATGGCCTGGGTAATGGAAAGCTGAGGAGTAAATGGATATACTGCAATTATTGAATTTGCATTTGTATTCTTTATTATTGCCACATCTGTTGAAAACAACAGTGACTTTATTCTTGTGCCCAAAACTTTAATTCCCGAAGCCTTGTATATTACCTGAGGTACTTCAATTATCCTGGACCTTAAATGGGATTTTATTTCTGGGACGAATTTTTCCATCGTACTTCTCTCCTTATTCTAAAGTTACTATTATTAATACCCTTATGGAAAAGATAATAAACTACAGGCAAAGAATTATAATTCTTTTAATATTCTTACTGTTATAGTATAATTAATTATGTAAAATTAATTCCATACAAGGGGGCTAAGTATGTTTAAGTGGAGAGATAGCTTCAGTGTGAATATTAAAAGTATAGATTCACAGCATAAAGAGCTATTTAAAACCGGGAACCTGCTGTTTGAAGTTGTAGATATTAAAGACGATGTTGACAGGTATGATGAGATTATCGAGGCATTGCAGAATTTGAGAGATTATGCAGTTTATCACTTTGGGTACGAAGAAAAACTTATGAAGGAAAATGGATACCCTGATTTTGAAAAGCATAAGAAGCAACATGATGCATTTATCAAGAAGATTAGCTCTATAGATGAAGAAGATGTTGACGAAAAACAGCAAAAAATAGGAATGGATTTAATAATATTCATAGCAAATTGGATAGAAAATCATATTTTAAAGACAGATATGGCATATAAGGACTTCTTAAATCAAAAGGGAATATACTAGTACATAAAAACAAAGTGCATTAAGCACTTTGTTTTTTCATTAAGCTATTAAGTTTGGCTGTCTTTGCAGTGATATTGGCTTTAGGCTTTCTATAAGCCAAATAGTACATTATTGGAATTATTATTCCTCCACCTATAATATTGCCAATTGTAGAAGGAATAATGTTATTAAACCAGATTTGGCTCCATGTTATTTCCAGCCCTGCAAACTTTGCAACTGGCAGGAAGAACATATTTGCTATGCTGTGTTCAAACCCAACCATCACAAAGGTCATAACAGGAAACCATATTGCAACTACCTTGGAACCAATATCCTGAGCGCCACAGGCAAGCCATACAGCAAGGCAGACCAGCATATTTGCCAGAATGCCCTTAACAAGTATTTGGGGAGCAGATTGAGATATTTTACTTGTGGCCACTGAAAAGGCAGTATCAGCAATTAAGCTTCCTGGTGCATAGGCATTTGAAAATACCAGTGCCTTTGCCAGTATTATTGACCCTATGAAATTTCCGATATAAACTATAATCCAGTTTCTCAATAGCCCAGCTGCCGATATTTTTCTATCCATTAAAGACATGGTCATAAGGCAGTTTCCTGTAAAAAGCTCACCGCCTGCAACTGCAACAAGCAGTAGACCAATTGGAAATACTGCACCTCCCAAAAATTTCGCTATACCTGCATTTAAGCTGCCTGCTGCCTGAGTTATTGTGAAATATGCATGTGCGCCAAAGCCAATATATATTCCTGCTAGTATGCTTAGCATTAAAAGGCTTAAGAAAGATCTGTTTGCCTTATCTATTCCATTATTAATAGTCGTTTCAGTTATTTCCGCTGGTGACAGAAATGCTTTTGTCATCTAATTACCTCCCATGTGTTGACTAATAGATACCCAATACCTTGCTAATATAACATATTTGAGGTTTATTTACAAGTACGCTGTTAAAAGGAATATAGAAAAATTGGGTTATTCATTATAAGAATAAAATTACAAATATATTGAAATAGTGTTATAAAAGTGTTATTATAAGAATAGATACACTTTTATTAAATACAGGAACTGTACCCATACATAACAGAAGGGGGGAATAAATATGAAAGGGGTAGACCTGAAGACTTTGATAAGGTATGCAGTGCTTATGGCATTAACAACTGTTATGACAATGGTAATACACATACCTACTCTAGGAACTAATGGATATTTGAATTTAGGCGACATGGTTGTATTTATGGCAGCTTTAACCTTAGGAAGAAAAGGCGGTCTAATAGTAGGAGGAGTAGGCTCTGCTATGGCAGATTTGCTTTTAGGATATACTCATTATGTACCCGTTACACTTATAGTTAAAGGAATGGAAGGATATATTGCAGGTAGAATACTGGAAACGGATTTAGGAAGAAGTAAACCTATAATTGCTACTACAATGGGCGGAATATTTATGGCTTTAGGATATTTTGCATTTGAAATATTCATGTATGGAAAAGGAGCTGTAGCATCCATACCGGGAAATATTGCACAGGGACTTTTAGGGGCAGTTACTTCGGTAATGCTTTATGCATCACTTAGAAGAACAAGTATATTCAGCTGAAAAAGCGGAGAATTTTCTCCGCTTTTTATTTACAGTGCCCAATTTCCGTTTTCAAATATCTGAATTCTTTCTCCGTCCCTGGTTTCTCCAACTATACTCAAGTCCTTGTCTCCTACCATGAAATCAACGTGGGTTAAGGAATCGTTTACTCCAGCCTTATCCAGCTCTTCCTCATTCATTTCAGGCCCACCCTTCAGGTTGGTTGGATATGCCTTGCCTAGTGCAAAGTGGCATGATGCATTTTCATCGAATAGCGTATTGTAGAATATGATATTTGACTGTGATATTGGAGAATCATATGGAACTAATGCAACTTCGCCTAGCCTCTTTGCTCCTTCATCCATATTCAACAGGTCCTTCAATACATCATAGCCTTCTTCAGCTTCAAAGTCTACAACCTTTCCATCCTTGAAGGTTAAACTGAATTTATCTATTAAATTGCCTCCATAGTTTAATGGCTTGGTATTGTAAACGACACCATTTACTCCATATTTATGAGGCAGGGTAAATACTTCCTCTGTTGGCATATTGGCAACGAAAAATACTCCTTTAACATTCTTTCCGCCGCCGCCACCCCAGATATGCCCTTCTGGAAGTTCTACAGTTAAATCAGTTCCATTTGAGGATTTGTAGTATAGCTTTTTAAAGCTCTTTTCATTCAGGAAATTAACCCTTTTTTCAATATTCCCCAGGTGCTCCTCCCAGGCCTTTACAGGGTCCTCCTCATACATACGAGTAGCCTTAAATATTGCATCCCATAGTTTTTCAACAGCTTCATCCTCGGACACATCCGGAAATACTCTTTTAGCCCATGCCTTTGTTGGTATGGACATTACACACCAGGCGTTCAAATCATTCATGGTGTATTTATAGTATTCCTTTAGAGCTATAGATGAGGATTTGTTGTTGGCAGCAATCTTTTTAGGATCCACACCTTTAAGCAGATATGGGTCCTGAGCTGATATGGAAATAAATCCTGCACCTTTTTTTGCATAGTCTTCCAATCCATCAGCATACCATTTTGGGAAGTTTTCAAAAACCTCCATTGGAGCATAGTCATACTTCATCCTGGTAAGCTCTCCATCATTCCAGTTAACATGAACCTCCTTGGCACCCAGATTATATGCATGTTTAGCCAGGAGTCTTACAAATTCAGCGCCTTCAACAGGAGCATTAATTACCAGCGGCTGCCCCTTTTGAATATTGATACCTACCTTGACAATTAAATTTGCATATTTGTCCATTATGTCCTTGAACTTATCCAACACCATCACCCCGCTATATACTAATATGTATACATATACATATTATATTATTTGGAAGTGAATGTAAATGGATGAAATGAATTTTAGTAATGAGTTTTCAAAAAATTTAGGAAATTATGCAAAAAATGGGAGGAATTCTGGGAGTTGTGGAGAAGTGATATATTAAAATATCTTTCTAAAGTGTAAAGGTTTATAGGGGGAAAGTCTAATGTCTAGAGTTTCAAATGCTCTAAAGATGTATATGCTTCTGCAGAGTAGAGGCATAGTTAAGGCTGAAGATATAGCAGATATATTAGAGGTATCAACAAGAATGGGCTTTGTAAACTAAACATGAAAAAATAGCACAATGTTTTATAGAATTGCTTTAAATTACTTTCAATTTCGCCTTGACGATTATAAAAGTCCGCCTTGAGATTGTCAAGGGTAAAATGAACGCGCT
>DUMS01000013.1 GCA_012839745.1 Tissierellia bacterium | reverse complement strand
TTTTTGCATCAATTTGATGCAAAAACCCCCGTCCCCCTTGCACTATTGCACTAATTTTGCTATTACGTAGGTGTTCATATATACAAAGGCTACAACGCCTGTATCGTTCAATAAAAATGCAAATATGGAGGTAATGAATATAATCATTAATTCCTCTAAAAAGTATGGATCCTTGGCACTTTTTATAGTGCTTATTTTATCCAGCAGGAATCTTTTCAGAAAATACAGCTGACCTGCCATTATGATGCTCCAGGGAGGTGAGATGGCTGTAAGTACCAGCTGAGCTACCTTCTTTTTTATCATGTCAATGAGCTCATATATTCCAAGGCTTGCTATTCTTACAAAAAGGTTTCCAGCATGGCCATTGGAGTCATTTCCTATTTTTATTGCAAATCCCAAAATAAATATTCCAGCTCCAAGTCCAAGGAGGGTAAGCAGTGTCTTTTTGCTGAACTTTCCTTTAAATAACGTTACAAACAACAGCATTAGGAATGCAATAATGGAAGTCATATAGCCTCCAAAATTTGTTGCATATCTTTCTGATAATGCCAGTATGATTATTGGAAAGTAAATGCATAATGCTATTGTAGACAGTATGTTTTTTTCTAGTCTTCTCCTTATATGGTAGAATGTAATGATTCCTGTTACTATGAGCACTGCCATGGCATCATTATTTAATCCATAGAACCTTCCGCCTAATATAATATTGTTGTACCCGTAATAGGAATTGTATATTATATCCGGATAGAAGAAAACTGCAAAGAGCATTAATATATTTGTCAGTATGGGGAATATGGTGAGGGCATCAATGCCTTTTCTGTCTGCCACATATGTTGTTAACGCTGTAATCAGAGTAAGCACCGTAGAGTATAGTATTATGCTTTTACCTAAGAATATGCCCAGGGCCATGGTTGCAAATATCATAATGATTATTCCATTTATGAGCAATTTGGATCTTTCCAAGGCATTATTATTTTTGAGTATGCTGTATATTACATACAGCTGCAGCACTATGGCTACACCATGGAACGCATATTTTATAACCAACAGGTTCAGTATTCCATTAAAATTGTCTACATTCCTGTCAATTAGCTCCTTTGAATCATCTATATCAGTTTCAGTATACATTCCATAGCCTGTGGTTGTACTGGTTTTTATTCCATATATATCTGCAACTTCAGGGAATATGTCCATACTGGTAACAAGGCCTTGTCTTTTGGTAGAGTTGCTGGTTAGAATTCCGCTGTTCTTCATCCGGTTGCAATAGATAATGGGTACTAATGTGTTGTTTCTGATATCGTTGACATCTCCTGTAACTTTGCTTGGGAATACTATGATGTTATACATGGAAAATTCATCAATATATTCCCCAAGGGTTTCTATTCTTTCCGGATTGCCGTCTATTTGAAAGGAAACTACTATTACATCAGATTTCTTAAGCAAATTGGATGTATTTTCAAACAGCCAATCCTTTGTGTACTGGATATCTATATATCCGTTATATATGGTTCCATTTTTATCTGCAGCAATGAGGCTTGATTCATCCTTCCCCATGTAGCCAATGGATATATGCTTCTCCTTAAGGGTATCTGCCAGAAAAGCCATATTCCTTGAAAAGCCTTTGTAGTTTTTATCCAGGTTCCTTATGATGTCCTCATATCCATCTACTGCTATATTGCCATATTTGTCCATTCTAAGACCTTTGAACAACCCTTCTTTAACTTCGACTCTTCTTCCTGTTGCAATGGTCATGAAATACGACTCACTGCTTCTTCTGAATATACTGGAGGTTCTTGTGTTCATAAGCCCAAGTGATATTCCGGATTTAAGGTTCAGCTTTTCAATGGTGGAAAAGTCCAGCTCATCAGTTACTATTATTAGGGTTTTAGCATTTTCTGCATAGGATATGCTGCCTATGGATAAAAGAATAATAAGTGCCAAAAGGGTCATTGCTTTTTTCATTGTGTTCATAATCATACCTCATATTAGAATTTTTGTATTAAGCATTCAATATTATTATACATAAAATTGTTTAAAAGTCACAAATTTATGATTATGCTAAAATATAAAATAAAATTTAGTGATGAGTTATACATAAAAATGTTAATAATCATAAATAACTGATATAATATAGAAGTACTCAATTTTAAGGGGTGTTTGTATGAGCGGGAAGAAGATATTGTCTATATCTGCATTTATTATATGGATTGCAGTAATATTTTTACTGTCTGCCCAGCCAAAGGAAGAGTCCAATGCTCTATCCATGAAGGTGGCAGAAGCGGTTTCTCAAACGGTGCTTCCTAATAGGGTAGTAGAGGAAAAGGGATTTGATTTGGATAGGCTTAACAATACAGTTAGGACCCATGCTCATTTTTTATCCTATCTAGTACTTGGAATTCTCACCCTAAACCTTTTGGGTGTTATGGGAATATCAAAGTATAGAGTTTTAATATCATTGCTAATATGTGTTGTATATGCAATAACAGACGAATTTCATCAGATATTCGTTCCGGGAAGGGGTGCTCAGATAAGCGACATATTGGTTGACAGTTTCGGTGCCCTTGTAGGCATAGGGATTATGTTTTTAGGAAGGAAAGCAATAGGTGTTAAGTGATGCAATGGGGACGGGGGTTTTTGCATCAA
>DUMS01000068.1 GCA_012839745.1 Tissierellia bacterium | reverse complement strand
TTTAGCAGTCCAGTTTGATGACCTTTCCTTATCTGCCAGATATACATTTTCATTTGTGATAATAACTCCTACAAAATTCAGTTCCTTTCCATGCTTTTTATACAGGTCCTCAATTACTGGATTGTTCAAGTGATGATAAGTTGTATTCTTATCACATGCGGATACGCAGTTTCCGCTTATTATAGCTCCATCCATTATTTCTGTTGGATATAATATAGTTGGAACTATCTGTTTTGCGTCTACTCCATATACATAGGTATCATGAAGCAATCCTTGAGACTGAAGCATTAAAACATATGCTACCTTTGGCAAATCTGGATATTGCGTTAATTGTTCTAATAATGGCAATGTTTCAAATACCTCAACCTTGTCTGGAGTTACTTCCTTAGCAGCCTTTCCTAAATAGCTGGCTGCCTTTAATCCAGCAAGCCTTACTGCTCTTTCATGGTCATGCTGTTTTAAACCATCAATTGGTTCACATATCAATACTATATTGTTTAATTTTGAGAATGGAGTATAATCTGCTCCAGGTCCTGTCATATCGATGATACCTTCTTGGAATCCTACAATCTTACCAGTGGTAACAACTGCACATCCCTTTAGCGCATTTGTTCTTCCACTTCCAACGGTATCAACCTTTGATATTACTCCTGGAAATACTCCTCCTGGCCCTTCAACTTTAACCCTTGGTTCAATTACATCCTTTACAGGTGTAATTCTAATGCTTTCTCCAGGTCTTGCAATTTCTACGTCTACACTTTTTAGGTGCTCATCTTCCTTTATTAAGGAAATTAACTCCTCTTTATTTACATAGAGGACTCCATTTTCAACTTTGGTCTCACTGCCAAACTTAACGTCATTAATATATACGTGACCTAATTCAAGACGCATAAGTTCACCTCCCCTTATTATTAAACATGTCTATATTTTAATTCCAATGGAATTGGAATTAAAACCTTAAATATACTTTTTAACCATTTCTTCTACTGCTTCTGCTGTTGCCTGTGATTCTGACAATCTTTCTACTTCCTGGCCATCCTTGTATATGATTATGGCTGGTAAACCTAATACCTTTTGCTTAATGGCTAATCTTCTTGCCTTTGTTATGTCCAATGATGCAAATTTCACTTTATCTCCATATTTTTCAGCCAGTGCATGCACATGTGGCATCAATGCCTTACAAGGTTCACATGTTGGTCCCCAGTAATCTACCAATACTGGCCCTTCTGCCTTTAATACTTCTTCTTCAAAATTATCCTTGTTTAATTCAATCATACTAATCCCTCCTATATTATTCACTAAAGTTTTCTTCAATATACTTTTCAGCCTGAGTGGCTGCAATAGCTCCATCAGCAGTAGCTGTTACTACCTGTCTTAATGATTTTGCTCTGCAATCTCCTGCTGCAAATACTCCAGGTATATTTGTCCTCATGTCCTGGTCTGTAACAATATAACCATTTTCCATATTAATTATACCTTCAAACAGCTTTGTATTTGGTTGGAATCCAACAAATACAAATATACCAAATGTTCCATCTTCTTCATCAGCAACTATTTCTGTCACTTCACCTGTTTTAACATTCTCAACCAGCATTGATTCAACTATTCCGTCGCCTCTGATTTCCTTAACCACTGTATTCCACATAAAATGCATCTTTTCATTTGCGAAAGCCTTTTCCTGGATTGATTTTGCTGCTCTTAACTGGTCTCTTCTATGGATTAATGTAACCTTTCTTGCAAATTTAGTTAAATACATGGCTTCTTCCACTGCAGCATCTCCGCCACCTACTACGAATACTTCCATGTCTTCAAAGAAAGCTGCATCACATGTAGCACAATATGATACTCCTCTTCCTGTTAATTCTGCTTCACCTGGACATCCAATCTTCCTTGGTTGGGCTCCTGTGGCAATAATTACAGTTTTAGCCTTGTATTCATCCTTTTCTCCCTTTAATATCTTTATTTTCCCTTCCAGTTCCACTTCCTTGATTGTATCCAGTTTCATTTCTGCTCCAAATTCCTTCGCCTGCTCAACCATTCTTTTGATTAGTGAAGGGCCTGTTGCATTTTCAATAGAGCCTGGATAGTTAGCCACTTCGTCAGTTGTTACTATCTGTCCTCCAGCCTTTTCTTTTTCTACTATCAATGTCTTAAGCCTTGATCTGGAAGCATATAGTCCTGCTGCTAATCCTGCTGGACCTTGGCCAATAATTACAACATCATAAATATCTGTCATCTTTGCTCCTCCTTTTCTAATTGTTTGTTATGGCATAAAATCTACATCATTTTAAGCCTTTTATTAGTATTATGTAAGAAATTCATATTATTATTTAATGATTTTCTTTCTCAATTAATATTGTACCCAGGAAATTTATTGATAAAAACAATATAAAAATTAACAAAAAAACAGAGCAGAAGGATTTATATTTGCCTTCTACTCTGTTTTCAACCTGAGAGTTTCTCCCATATGGGATTGCCCCTTCGGCGCTTTCGCTTTTCAGAGTTTAGTCAGAATACGGTCCTTTTGCCTGAGATCATCATCATAAACGGCAAATTTATGACTTACTCCTTCGGCGCCAGATAACTGGTCTCTCCCGCATTCGTCATCCTGCATTATTAAGTTATAATGATAATTAATTAACTTTCCTTATATTAACATTATAATAAATAAATTTATTAAATACAACATAAAAATTTATTTTTCTTATTTATTTTTTTAGCTTATCCAGTACATAAAGAGCGATATTTGATGAATGGTCAGAAACTCTCTCCAAATTGCTTAATAGATCAAGGAATATGACTCCTGAATAAGGATTGCAAGTTTGATTATTCAGTCTATCTATATGGTTATTTCTATAAACCTGCTCCAGATTATCTATTTCCTCTTCTAAGATAATAACATTCCTTGCCATATCAAAATCAGTTTCCTTAAATGCTTCAGATGCCTTTTTAAACACTTCAATTGACTTATTTGCTATATTGTCGAATTCCTCCAAAGCTACATCACTAAAAGGAAGATTGCTTACAATGGCTTCGTTGGCTAATTCTACTATGTTTTCCGAATGGTCTCCAACCCTTTCAATATCATTTACTACATTTATTAATACATTTATTTGAGTATGCTGTTCATCGGTAAGAGGCTCCTTCGACAGCTGTACCAGATATTCAACTATACCTGTTTCCAGCTTATTGATAATCTTCTCCTGTTTAAATACTTCCTGAACCAGATCCTCGTCCTTATTTCTAAATGCCTTACATGCTGCCACTAAATTGTTTTCAGCTATTTGTGCCATTCTGGTAACTTCCTTAATAGCCTGACCTATGGCTATAGATGGAGTTTCCAGTATTCTTGAATCCAAATACTTTAATACTGCCTCTTCTGCTTCCCTTTCCTGGCCGGGTATTACTTTCATGGCTGCTTTAACCAGAAGATTTGCAAATGGCAATTGAATAATCACATTGATTAAATTGAAGAAAGTGTGAGCATTTGCAATCTGCCTTTGCACATCATAAGGAGAAATCCTTGTAACAAGTGCTTCTATTGGAATTCTCAACCCAAACATAAATATTATAGTTCCAATTGCATTAAACATGAAGTGGACAACAGCAGCCCTTCTTGCAGTCTTGTTGGTTCCTATACTTGAGATTAAAGCTGTTGTAGTAGTTCCAATATTATCTCCAAACAGTATGGGGAAGGCAATTTGCATATCCACCAAACCCTGTGAAGCCAATGCCTGAAGTAAACCTATAGAAGCGCTGCTGCTTTGAATTATTGTAGTCAGGCCTAGACCAACCAATATTCCTAAAACAGGGTTCCTTAAGCTACTCAATATATTTGAGAAAACGGGGTTGTTTGCCAGAGGCTTCAGACCGCTACCCATCATGTCCATTCCAATAAATAGAACTCCAAAGCCTATAAGCACTTCAGCTGCACTTTTCATCCTTTTTTTTGATGTTACAAGGTAAATTGCCACCCCTAAAGCTACTGCCAGCGGAGCTACGTCTGTAAGGTTAAATGCTATAAGTTGTGCAGTAACTGTAGTACCAATATTTGCTCCCATTATAATGCCAACCGCCTGATTCAAGGTCATAAGCCCTGCATTAACAAATCCTACTACCATTACAGTTGTAGCGCTGCTGCTTTGGATAATAGCCGTAACCATAGCACCTACTATTACACCCATAAGCCTGTTATTGGTCAATAGCTCTATTAATCGTTTCAATCTTTCTCCTGCAGACTTTTCAAGGCCTGTCCCCATGATATTCATTCCATAGAGGAAAAGTCCTAAACCGCCCAATACCGGCAATGCTATATCCATCAGTTCCCTCCTAAAAATATATTTATAGCTATACTTTGCAATAGCTATTCCAGATTCGGAAAATTCAACTGCCTTAAAGCCTCATACAGAATTATGTTCACAGAGTTTGAAAGGTTCAATGACCTCTTCAGATTATGTCTCATAGGTATTTTAATTGCCTTATCCCAATTCTTACTCAGTATATCATCTGATAAGCCTCTTGTTTCCTTTCCAAATACTATGAAGCATCCATCTTTATACTCAACTTCAGTATAAAATTTTTTTGCCTTTGTGGTGGCATAATAGAAAACCCCATCATGGTATTTATCAATTAGTTCTTGGAAATTCTCATAATATCGAACATCTACCAATGGCCAATAATCCAGCCCTGCCCTCTTTAGGTGCTTGTCATCAACAGAAAAGCCCAGTGGCTTTACCAGGTGAAGGACTGAATTGGTCAAAGCACATGTTCTAGCTATATTGCCTGTGTTTTGTGGTATTTCAGGCTCCACTAAAACTATATTTATAGCCATAAATAACTCACCTTCTATTTACAAAACATATTTTTCTATTGCTTTTGCAACGCCATCTTCATCGTTGGTGTCAGTTACAATATGGGCATTTTTCTTAATTATTTCATCTCCATTTCCCATGGCAATTGCCAATCCGGCCACTTTAAGCATTGATATATCATTTTCATTATCTCCAATGGCAACAGTCTCACTTGTGTCTATACCAAGCATTTGGGCAAGAAACTTAAGTGCATTGCCTTTGGATATTCCTTCACTCATTATCTCTAAATTGTTATACCATGATTTGCATACACTTATACCTCTGATTTTTTCCAATTTTTGTCTTAGATTTTCCAGTTTTAATACATCATCTTCAATAAACACCAACTTATGAAATTCAGAAGTGTTATTTAGCACTTCAACAGGATTATTAAATCCAATAATCCTAATCCCTTGATCTTTAAAGTTTTCCTCATAATAGCCATGATATTTCTTAAACTTGTCCTCACTCTTTCTGAAGTAGAAAGTAGATAAATCATAAAAATGATAGTATACATTGCTGTCTTCTGCCATTTCAACAATACTTCTAAGAATATTATTGTCTATATACCTTTCAAATATTATATCCTTTCCATCGGCACTTGTAATAACAGCTCCATTACAAGCTATAATGGGACTATTCAAACCAGTCAGACGCGCATAGTGTACAGCTGACCTGTGTATTCTTCCAGTGGATAGTACAATATTTACGCCTTTCTCTATAGCCTTGCATAAAACCATTCTGTTTCTTTCAGATATATTGCTGTGGCTATTCAACAACGTCCCATCCATATCTATTGCTATCAGTCTGTATTTCATGACTTTCCTCCTAATTAACCGCAACGCTCTGTAAACTTAAATGAAAATTGAGGACTTCAATCCTCTGTGGTACAATGTTTTTGCCAGAAAACAAATACCTCCCAGAAAGGATGAAGTCCTCATGCAAAAAATTGTACCAATTAAGTG
>DUMS01000067.1 GCA_012839745.1 Tissierellia bacterium | reverse complement strand
GCACTTAATTGGTACAATTTTTTGCATGAGGACTTCATCCTTTCTGGGAGGTATTTGTTTTCTGGCAAAAACATTGTACCACAGAGGATTGAAGTCCTCAATTTTCATTTAAGTTTACAGAGCGTAAAAATAAACATGGAGGTTGTATTATGAACATTAGCTTATCTGAAAAGGGATTAAATATATCGCCCTCAGTAACTTTAGAAATCACTGCTAAGGCAAAATCCATGAAAGCACAAGGCATAGATGTTATTAGCTTTGGTGCTGGAGAACCTGATTTCAATACTCCAGAAAACATAAGAAAGGAGGGAATCAGGGCTATTGAAAGCGGGCTTACAAAGTATACTCCTGCATCTGGAATAATTGAGCTAAAGGAAGCTGTTTGCAGAAAGTTTAAGGAGGATAATAATATTGAATATAAGCCGGAGAATATTGTTATTTCAAGTGGTGCAAAGCACTCTATATATAATGCTTTAATGGCAATTATTAATCCTGGCGATGAAGTAATAATAGGGGTACCCTATTGGGTAAGTTACCCCGAACTGGTAAAGTTAGCCGGAGGCACACCTGTATTATTACATACTAAAGAGGAAAATGATTTTAAATTTACAGTACAGGATTTAGACAAAGTTAAAACTGATAAGACTAAAGCATTGATTCTAAATAGCCCAAGCAATCCAACAGGAGCAATCTATTATCGTGATGAACTGGAAAAGATTGCAGACTGGGCAGTGAAGAATAATATACTGATTATATCAGATGAAATATATGAAAAACTAGTCTATGATGGAGAACACATAAGCATTGCATCATTAAATGATGATATTAAGGATTTGACCATAGTTATAAATGGAATGTCAAAGGCATATTCCATGACAGGATGGAGGATTGGATTTCTGGCAGCTCACAAGGAGATTGCAAAAGTAATAAGCAATATTCAAAGCCATACTACATCAAATCCCTGCTCCATATCCCAGTATGCAAGTGTAGTAGGGTTAACAGGTGACCAGTCTACAGTAGAAGAGATGAAAAAGCATTTTAAAAACAGAAGAGACTATATGGTTGAAACAATTAATTCAATTAAAGGGTTAAGCTGCAGAAAGCCAAAAGGGGCATTTTATATTATGGTTAATATATCACAGCTGAAAGGCACTACAATTAAAGGTCAGTACATCAATAGCTCATTGGATTTGGCTAAAGTTCTGTTAGATGAAGCCAGAGTTGCTGTAATACCTGGTATTGGATTTGGTGATGATGATTATATTAGGCTTTCTTATGCAACTTCAATGGAAAATATTGAAGAGGGATTGAGAAGGATTAAACAGGTAATTGAAGGATAAGAAAACCAAATGGATTAGGCAATAAAGTTTACATAATATTATTATGTAAACTTTATTGTTATTAAATTGAATGATAAGAGGTGAGTCAATGAATATAATGAAAAGGTATATAAAAAATATGAAGGCTCTATCCGAAGAGGATATGAAAAAACTACATAATAGTAAGGTTTGCATAGTTGGCTGCGGTGGATTAGGCGGATACATTATTGAAATGCTCGGAAGGATTGGGGTTGGATATATTACAGCAATAGATGGTGATAACTTTGATGAAACCAATTTAAACAGGCAGCTTTTAAGCCATACAGGAAACATTGGCCGAAATAAAGCTGAAGAAGCAATGAAAAGGATGGAACTTGTAAACCCTCATATAACTGTACACCCTGTAAAGGAAATGCTAAGTGAAGAAAATGCATTGATATTGCTAAAGGACCATGATGTTATAGTTGATGCATTGGACAATATATCTTCAAGGAGAATCTTAAGGCATTATTCATCGGTGCTTAATATTCCTATGGTACATGGTGCTATTGCAGGTTTTTATGGTCAGGTATCAACAATATATCCGGGCGATAAAACTTTTGATTATATTTATCCAAATGACGATAGTATCAATAAAGGAATAGAAACAGAACTGGGCAACCCATCATTTATGCCACCTTTAGTAGCTTCAATAGAGGTAGCTGAAGTTATTAAGATATTGCTAAATAAAGGTAATTTATTTAAAAATAAGGCATTATTTATAGACCTTTTAAATAACAGTTTTGAAGTAGTTGACTTAGAATGAGATAGAAGGTTATATAACTTTTAATCCATAGGACATTGATTAAAAGTCGCCTATAAATGCTAATAAAATGTAATTAATTAAAAAAACTATAGTAAATTTTCCGCAAAAAGAAGGATTTTTCTCCTACTTTGTAGAATATATCATTAGTCACAAAATAAACATTTTGTGACTAATGATTAAAATTGACACGGAAGAGGGTTATTTATGTATGATATGCCAACAATTCTAGAAGACTATCTTGATTACCTTGAAACCATCAAAGGAATTTCCCCTGGAACTGTTAAGGAATATTATTTTGACCTTAGGACTTTCTTTAGATTCATAAAGAAAAGATATAAAATGGTTAGCGGTAATACTCCTTTTGAAGAAATTTGTATTGATGATATTGATATTAATTTAATCAAAAAAATCAATATCCAGGACCTGTACTCCTTTATATCCTATGTGGACAAGGAAAGGCACAACGGCAATTATTCAAAGTCTAGAAAAATTGCCAGCTTAAAGTCCTTCTTCTCCTACCTTTATAAAAAGGTAAATTTGATAGATGAAAATCCTGCAGATAATCTTGAGTTTCCAAAAAGAGATGCAAGGCATCCTGTATATCTTACCTTAGAAGAAAGCCGACTGCTATTAGAAACAGTATTGAAGAATAAAAATGAGCTGTATAGAAAGCGTGATTATGCTATAATTACCCTATTCTTAAACTGCGGACTAAGGTTATCAGAACTGGCAAGCATTGATATAAACAAGATTAAGGACGATACATTGACCGTAATTGGCAAAGGCAATAAGGAAAGAACAATCTATTTGAACTCATCATGTATCGATGCTATTAACAGCTACCTGGAGGTTAGACCAAAGGATGCAATAGATAAAGATGCCCTATTTATCAGTAAAAGAAATCAAAGATTAAGCAATCGGGCAATTCAGCATTTAATTGAGAAATATCTAAAACAGGCAGGTCTTGATACCACAAAGTATTCTACGCATAAACTGCGTCATACAGCAGCCACCTTGATGTATAAATATGGTAATGTTGATATAAGAGCCTTACAAGCCATATTAGGCCATGAAAATGTTTCTACTACACAAATATATACTCATATAGACGATGACAGATTAAGAGAGGCTGTAAGAAGCAATCCTTTGGCAAATTTAACCCCCACTTCCTCAGATAAAGATAAAAAATAAAACCTCCTTCTTCTGAAAGAAGGAGGTTTTCGTTTTATTTTAATGTTTAATTGGTACCTTTATTATGTCACCTGGATAGATTGTCGCATTATCCAAATTGTTAAATTCCCTTATTTCATATACCATTTTTCTGACATCATAGTCATAAGGCATATTTTCCAATGCTATACTCCAGAGTGTATCCCCTTTGTTTATGACTATTTCCTTAAATGGTTCATTATATGTAAGGCTATATGCTTTATTGTTGTTTATGAATAAAGATATAATAAATGCAATGATTATAGTAGCGGATATTAAAAAGGTATTAAACCTCTTTTTATTTACAATTCTATATCTGCGTTTTCTCATGTAATCACCTCGTACATAAGTTCAGAACGTTCGTTCTTAACTATATAATAGCGAAACATATATTCTGTGTCAATACTTTTTTCAAAAAAATAGAACTAGTGTTTGATTAATTCTATTACATATGCTATAATAAAATTAGCTAAAATAGTATATTTCAGGCTTATATTACATATAAACTTCTTAATTTATGTGAGGTGTTGATATTGTACGAGGATTTAAATCAAAACCAAATTGATATATTGAATTTTATAAAGAATCAAATTCAAAAAAAAGGCTATCCGCCATCAGTTAGAGAAATATGCAAAGGAGTAGATTTAAAGTCTACATCCACTGTTCATAGACATCTAGAAAAACTAGAGATTAAAGGTTATATAAGGAAAGACCCAACTAAGCCAAGGGCTATTGAAATATTGGACAGAGATGTTGATAATAGTTTTCCTGCAAAGAAAACAGTAGATATCCCTATTATCGGTAGAGTTACAGCTGGTAAACCTATATTTGCATTTGAGCATATTGAAGATACCTTCCCGGTACCTGTGGAAATGGCCGAAAGAGGTTCCCTATT
The DNA here is from genome assembly GCA_012839745.1 of Tissierellia bacterium. Classification (GTDB taxonomy): domain Bacteria; phylum Bacillota; class Clostridia; order Tissierellales; family Tepidimicrobiaceae; genus DUMS01. The sequence goes on along the minus strand of DUMS01000067.1, from coordinate 27,919 downwards.
TATGCTAAGAGTGCAGGGAGATAGCATGATAAATGCTGGCATATTGGACGGAGATTATGTTATTGTTAAGCAACAGAAGGATGCAATTAATGGAGATATTGTAGTTGCTCTAATTGAAGATGAAGCTACTATAAAGAGATTTTATAAGGAAAAGGATTATATACGATTACAACCTGAAAATGAAGTTATGTCCCCTATAATTGTAAAGGATGTAATGATATTAGGAAAAGTAATAGGCCTTTTCAGAAGGCTTTAATGAAGAAATAAGCTAATTATATAATTAGCTTATTTCTTTCTATCAGGTTATTTTTATATAAATTGTCTAAAGACATCATAACACCTAATTTGCAGTGTTCATAAGTCAAGCCCCCTTGAAAATACACATAATATGGCTGCCTCATAGGTCCATCAGCGCTTAACTCAATGGATGAGCCTTCAACAAATCCTCCTGCTGCCATTACTACCTTATTTTCATAACCAGGCATATCCCAAGGTGTTGGTATTACATAGGAATCTACAGCAGAAGCGCTTTGAATGCCTTTGCAGAACTCTACTACCCTTTCAGGCGTTCCTAGTTTTATTCCCTGGATTATATCGCTTCTTACATCATCTATATCAGGAACTATTTCAAATCCTAATTCCTTATATACGATTCCCATAAGTGTAGCGCCTTTCACTGCTTCTGCAACTATATGTGGAGCCATAAATAAGCCCTGTAAAACATTTCTTGTCATGCCAAAGGTCAAACCACATTCCTTTCCAATTCCTGGTGCTGTGCTCCTGTTTGCCACCTGTTCTACCAATTCCTTTTTACCTACTACATAGCCACCTGAATATGCCAGTCCACCTCCAGGATTCTTTATCAATGAACCAGCCATAATATCTGCCCCAACGTCTGTAGGCTCTATTCTATCAGTGAATTCGCCATAGCAATTATCTACCATAATGATTATATCTTCCTTATATGCTTTAATGGATTTAATTGCATTTTGTATTTCTTCTACAGATAGAGCCCTTCTATTGCTATAGCCTGTTGACCTTTGTATTAGCAGAAGTTTTGTATTTTCTCCTATGCTGTTTATAACCCTATCCACATCTATTTTATTATTTACTAAAGGCACTTCCTTGTATCTGACTCCATATTCCAATAAGGTACCCTTATGATTTCCTTTAACTCCAATAGCTTCCAGCAGTGTATCATAGGGGCTGCCGGTAATGGATATGAATTCATCATTTGGTCTTAGTAGCCCCGATAAAGTCAAATTAAGAGCATGGGTCCCAGAAGCTATAAGAGGTCTTACTAGTGCGTCCTCTGTATTAAATATTAGAGAGTATATTTTTTCAACTTTCTCTCTGCCTATATCTCCGTAACCATAGCCTGTTGTCCAATGAAAGTCTGTTGAAGTAAGTTTAGCATCCTGCATACTCTTTATAACCTTATACTGATTATATTCCATTATTTCATCTATATTTTTGAATTTATCCTCAATAAGCTTTTCCTTGGAATTAACATATGTTACCACTTCTTCATTTAATCTGTATTGCTTACATAATAAATCTATTGTTTTTCTGTTCATATCCTTCACCTTTCGTTAAACAATTTAAAAGTCTCTGAATTAACAGAGACTATTGTTAGCCTATTCTTCATCACTGGTTTTGTTTACTAATTTAATCTGTTTGCTTGGTATTATAGTTGATACTGCATGTTTATAAACCATTTGCTGCTTTTCGCTATTTTCAATGATTATAACATAGTTATCAAATCCTTTTATAAATCCTTTTATTTGATAACCGTTGATTAAAAAAATAGTTACCTCTTTATTCTCCTTTCGCACTTTATTTAAGAATACGTCTTGTAGATTTAAGGATCCTTTCATTAATAAACCTCCCTTATTGTTTTGAGTAGTATTTATTGTAATTGTTGTATAATGAAATCTCTGATTTCATCAACATTATTAAAACCTTTAATGTCAATCCACATTATTCTGTCATCTCTTCTAAACCATGTTAACTGCCTTTTTGCAAACCTTCTGGTATTTCTTTTCAAAAGGTCTATTGCTTCCTCCAGCTTTAACTCCCCATCAATATAGGAAATAATCTCCTTATATCCAATAGCCTGCAGAGATGGCAGGTTTTTATCATATCCCATATCCAAAAGCTTTCTGACTTCATCAATTAACCCATTTTCAATCATTTTATCAACTCTTTTTTCTATACGGGAATATAATAAGTTTCTATCTGTATTAAGTCCAATCATCACAAGATTGTACTTTTCTGTTTTTCTTCTGAAATCCTCATTAAAAAAAGACATGGGTTTTCCAGTTTCATAGTATATCTCCAATGCTCTGATTATTCTTTTTCTATCTCTAGGGCTTATTTTTTCTGCTGTTTTTTTATCTATTTTACATAATTCATCATATATGAACTCGTCTCCATATTTATCTGCAATTTCATTGTACTTCATCCTAAAATCCTTATTGGATTTTACCTTTGTAAATTTAAGTTCATATACTAAGGAATTTATATAAAGTCCCGTACCTCCTACTACTATTGGAATCTTGCCCATGTTGTTGATTCTATTAATATAGTATTCAGCATGGTTTTTAAAATCTGCAACAGTAAACTCTTCATCTGGGTATACCACATCTATTAGGTAATGAGGAATGCCTTCCATTTCTTCAGGCTTTACCTTTGCTGTTCCTATGTCCATATACTTATATATTTGCATTGAATCTGCAGAAATAATTTCGCCATCTATTTTTTTTGCAACATTTATAGCTACGTCAGATTTACCCACGGCTGTAGGTCCCAGAATAATCAAGAGGTTTTGCTTTTTATTCAAATTTCATCATCCTTCTACATGATTCTTTTAAATTCTTTTTCTATGTCCTTTTTAGTTATTTCAATAATTGTTGGTCTACCATGAGGGCATGTATAAGGATTATCAGCATTTTTTAATTGTTCAATAAGCTTCTCAATTTCAACATCTGTAATCCTGTCTCCGCCTTTTATTGCTTTGGAACATGCAATTTTCATAATCTTATCTAATTTAATGTCATAGCCACTTTTCAAGTCTTTTGTTAATCCATCCAATATCTCAATGAAGAAATTTTTTGCTTGCGGAATGCCAAACAGCAAAGGAACACCTCTTAATATTATACTGTTTTGACCAAATTCTTCTACAATAAACCCTAAATCCTTTAATAGTTTTGAATTTTTGTTGACAATATCCACTTCCCAGGTACTTAATTCCAATATTTCCGGGGTTAATAGGTTTTGAATTGCTATTTTTTCTGATTCAAATTCCCTTTTATACCTTTCATACATTACCCTTTCATGAGCTGCATGCTGATCCATAATAAGAAGTTTTTCGTTTTCAATATCTTCTAATAAAATATAGGTATTGAAAACTACTCCAATTATTCTAAAGCTATTCAAAAAATTAATAGGTTCTTTTAAACTTTTAGGCTCCAGATCTTCTTCAATCTGAACATTCTCTTTAGGTGCTTGATTAATTACATCAATATTGAATTCTTTAATATCTTTATTTTTTTCATTATCCTTATAGATGTAATTATAACTTTCATTATTATTATCTACTACGTTAATATCTATTAGATTTTTTTCAAATAACAGAGGAAGTTCTTCATAATCAGGTTCCTTTTTTTCTCTTTCAAAGGTTAACTTCTGTATATATATATTATTATTTAAAGCGTTAAAAATCATGTTTTCTAATGAATTATTAATCTCATCCTGATTTAGGAATTTAATTTCCTGCTTCGTAGGATGTATATTCACATCAACAAATGAAGGATCTACATCTATAAATAAAATAAACACAGGAAATTTATTTATAGGTATTAAAGACTTATATTTATCCTCTATTAAATTTGTTATGATTTTATTTCTAACATGTCTTTTATTAACATACAGGTACTGATGCTTTCGATTTCCTCTATATAATGTGTTATTTGAAATATAGCCATAAATATGAGCATTTTTGGATTTATAATCTACCTTAATAAGATTATTGCTAAAATCTTTTCCTAATAAACTATATATATTGGAAATAAGGCTATTGTTTTTTGAGGTGTTAAAAATTACCTTATTATCCTTAATATATTTAAAGGAAACATCAGTATTTCCAAGAGCAAATCTATATAATGTATCGTCAATATACGAAGATTCATTAGATTCGCTTTTTAAAAAACCGCGCCTAACAGGAATATTATAAAACAGGTCCCTCACTATCATAGTGGTTCCTTTAGGACAGCCTACAGGTTTTTTGCTTATTATTTCTCCATTTTCTACAAATGCCTGAGTGCCTGTCAGGCTGTCACTTGTTTTTGTCAGCACTTCAACCTTAGCCACTGCAGAAATACTTGATAATGCTTCTCCTCTGAACCCGAAGGATACGATTTTAAATAAATCTTCTACAGTTTCTATCTTACTGGTAGAATGTCTTTTAAAGGCCAAATCCAAATCTGAATCCAATATACCTTCCCCATCATCTGTTACCCTAATGTAGTCCTTTCCTCCATTGGTAATTTCAACAACTATGTTAGTTGCTTTTGCATCTAATGAGTTTTCAACTAATTCCTTTATAACAGATGCAGGCCTTTCTATTATTTCACCTGCAGCAATTTTCTGTATTGTATATTCGTCCAATAACTTAATTTTGTGCATCTATGCCATCTCCTCGAGCTTCTTTGCTTCCATGTTTAATTCATACAATAGATTAATTGCTTCTATTGGAGTAATTCTTGTAACATCTATGTTTTTGATTTTATTTATCAGATAGTCTTTTTTATAATCTATAAGGCTAAACTGATAGTTTTTGTCTTCCTTAAACTTAGCATTTATTGAATACTGCTTTTTTTCTATTTCTCTTAGTACTTCATTAGCTCTATCGATGATTTTCTTGTCTATGCCAGCCAGCTTTGCAACTTCAATTCCATAGCTTTTGTCTGTGCTTCCTTCGACAATTTTTCTCAAGAAAATAATTTCATCCTTTTCTTCTCTTACAAGCACTGTTAAATTACGGACTCCTTCAAGTTTATTGCCTAATTCAGTCAGTTCATGATAATGGGTGGCAAATAATGTTTTTGCCTTAATATTATTTGCAATATGCTCTACTATAGCCCATGCTATGCTAAGGCCATCAAATGTGCTTGTACCTCTACCTACTTCGTCCAATATTATAAGGCTCTTTTGAGTTGCATTTTTAATAATGTTGGATACTTCATTCATTTCTACCATGAAGGTACTTTCTCCCTGAGAAAGGTTGTCTGAAGCTCCTATTCTTGTAAATATCCTGTCCACTATGGATATGTCAGCTTCCTTGGCAGGCACAAAGGAACCTATTTGAGCCATTAAAGTAATTATGGCAACCTGTCTCATATAAGTGGATTTTCCTGCCATATTTGGTCCGGTTATTATCTGAATTCTGTTTTTATTATTATCCAGCAGAGTATCATTAGGAACGAACATGCTATCAGTTAAGGTTTCTTCTACAACAGGATGCCTTCCTTCAATAATTCTTATTAAACCTCTGTTATTCAGCTTTGGCCTTACATAATTATTTTTGTAAGCAACCTGTGCAAAAGCATTTAGAACGTCAATTTTTGAAATAAGCTTGCTAACACCTTGTATCCTTAATATCTGTGATTTTATTGCCTTTCTAATGTCCTGAAATATGTTGAATTCCAACTCAATTATTCTTTCTTCTGAGCCTAGTATTTTTAGTTCAATCTCCTTTAATTGATCAGTAACAAACCTTTCAGCATTTGTTAATGTTTGCTTTCGTATAAAATAGTCAGGTACTAAATCGAAATATGACTTGGTAACCTCAAAATAATAGCCAGTTTTTCTATTGAACCCAATCTTTAAATTTTTAATGCCTGTTTTTGTTTTTTCCTTGGCTTCTAAATTTGCTAGCCATTGTTTGCCATCCTTACTTGCATCTTTTAATGCATCCAGTTCCTTGTTGTAACCTTTTTTTATTAGTCCGCCTTCCTTTACGGAAATAGGAGGGTTATCAACTATGGATTTATCAATTAATTCATAAATATCATCAAGAGGGTCAATTTCCAAACCTAAATTTACAAGAGGACTTTTATTTGATTCCATTAAAAGCTTCTTGAGATGAGGAATTTTTTCTATTGATATTTTAAGAGAATACAAGTCCCTTCCATTGCAATTGCCATAGGATATTTTACCAATAATTCTCTCCAAATCATAAACATTTTTTAACAGATTCTTAACTTCATCCATCAAAATAATATCATTTACAAATATATCGACAATTTCCTGGCGTTTTTCAATACTATTCTTATCCAACAGAGGTTGCTCTAACCAATTTCTTAATAGTCTTCCTCCCATAGCTGTTGATGTTTTATCTAAAAGCCATAAAAGGGCACCTTTTTTATTTCTTCCTTTAATGGTTTCATGTATTTCAAGGTTTATCCTGGTGTTTAAATCCAAAATCATGTATTCCTGAGGATTGTAAAACTCTATGCTGCTTATATGGTCCAGGGAATTTTTTTGAGTGTCATAAAGGTATTCAAGCAGCTTCCCTGTGGCTATTATTGAATATGCCTTTCCCTTAAGGCCAAGGGAGTTTAGGCTATTAACGTTGAAATGGCTTAGAATTTTGCTGGCCCAGTCTACAGAAGCAATGGAATTGGAGTCGTGTATATTTATATATGGGTTGATTCTATTCTTAATAGTTTTGTATAACTTCTTATTGTTTACAAACTTTTCATTGCAAAGTACCTCGGACGGCAATATTTTTCCTATTTCGTCCAATAAGAATTCCTCTACCTGGGCTTCATCCTCCATAAGTTCTGTAGTATACATTTCACCTGTTGAGCTGTCAACATAGGATAGTCCTGCCCCCATTTCATCTATATATACTGAAAGAAGATAGTTATTGGATTTTTCGTCTAGTGCATTTAAATCTGTAATGGTCCCGGGGGTTATAACTCTAATTACATCCCTCTCTACAAGTCCTTTAGCCAGTTGAGGATCTTCCAACTGCTCACAGATTGCTACCTTATATCCCTTTTCAACTAGCTTGGTTATATATGCTTCGGAAACATGATGAGGTACTCCACACATAGGTGCCTTTGTATCACCTCCGGACTCCCTATGTGTTAGAGCTATTTCCAACTCTTTTGAAGCAATAATTGCATCATCAAAAAACATTTCATAAAAGTCGCCTAATCTAAAAAACAAGATGCAATCCTTATACTTTTCCTTGATTTTCTTGTATTGTTTCATCATTGGCGTCAAGCTGTCCAATATTAAAACCTCCAAATCAAATTAAATGACCTTCCAATGTAAAGGTTTTGGGTGTTGTAATCTTGACATTTACAAATTTGCCTATCAGATCTTTACTACCTTTAAAATGAACCAGTTTGCCAGTTCTGGTTCTTCCAGAAAGGACTTCATCATTATTTTTACTTACTTCTTCCACTAAGACTTCAACAGTTTTATTTAGATATTTTAGATTTTCCTCATAGAATATAGGATAGATTGTATCCAATAACCTTTGAAATCTTTCATGCTTTATATCATCTGGCACTTGATTCTCCATTTGTGCAGCTTTTGTGCCTTCTCTTATGGAATATAAAAATGTAAATGCAGAATCAAATCTTGCCTTTTTTACTAGATCCAATGTATCTAAAAAGTCTTCCTCAGTTTCTCCAGGGAATCCTACTATAATGTCTGTAGAGATGGATATATCAGGTATTGCTTTTTTGATTTTCTCAATTAATAATAAGTAGTCTTCCCTTGTATATTTTCTGTTCATTGCCTTTAGAATTCTGTTGCTTCCAGATTGAACCGGCAAGTGCAGTTGTTCACAAACTTTATCTAGGCTGGCCATAGCATATATCAGTTCATCTGACAAGTCCTTTGGGTGTGAAGTCATAAACCTAATCCTCTTAATGCCTTGAATTTTATTAATATCCCTCAGTAAATCTGCAAAAGTATATTCAATATTCAATGTTTTACCGTAGGAATTCACATTTTGGCCTAATAGCATAATCTCCTTATATCCTTCTTCAGCCAGCTTTTCAATTTCCTTAATAATGCTTTCAGGTTCCCTGCTTCTTTCTCTTCCTCTTGTGTAGGGAACGATACAATAGGTACAGAAATTGTTGCATCCATACATGATGTTTACAAAAGCCTTAAAACCATATTTTCTATTGGCTTCAATATTATCATCAATATCTCTGGTATCTTCTACTATATCAACAACAGTTTCATTAGTCTGTTTGTGTCTGTCAATTAGCAATGGCAGCTTGTGAATGTTATTTGTGCCAAAGATTATATCCACATGTCTATATTTATCAAGTATTACCCTTCTAGCTTCCTCTCTTTGCATCATGCAGCCACAGACTGCAAGGATTAAATCAGGATTTTTTCTTTTCAGATCTTTTAAAGCGCCTAATTGTCCATATACTTTCAATTCTGCATTTTCCCTGACTAAACATGTATTATATACTATAAAATCACTATCTTCCTTATTTTCAGTCCATTCATACCCTAAATTTTCTAATATCCACGATATTTTTTCTGAATCATGCTCATTCATTTGGCAACCGTAAGTTACAATAGTGTATTTTTTCTTCATTAGTTTTCCTCCTTATCACTAACTATCTATTATTATAGCAAAGTATGCAAGAAAAAAGAACAATTAAATATTAATAGCCTATTGCATGCAATAGGCTATTTCCTAATATTATTTCTATCATATTTTAATATTCCTGAATAAGTACATTTTCATATAGTTCACATTTGTCTTTTTTATCTTTAATGCAAGTGCCACATACATTATTGATGCAGGTAATTGCTCCGCAGCTCTTAGAATTATGCTTGTGATTAAATTTGAGAAGATTATTATTTTGCTTCATGTTATCTATCCTTTCGCTTTATTTCATTATCGCTTTATTTAAGTAAATTATAACACAAGCAACTCTATAATACAAGACATATTTCTGAAAATTAGATTACAATTTTAATAAATTGCAAAATATATCTAAATATTAACTAAAAATATTTATTTATATAATTAAATTGCAAGATTCTATTCATTAGTATTCATAAATTTTTTTTGCCTCTATGAAATATTCTTTTGAAGAACCCCCTGTTATTCTCCAGCCTTTTTATTTTTTCCTTAAGCTCAGCCACTTCATAGGATTTCTCCTTAACCTTCATCTTCAATTTTGCATTTTCGCAGATTAAAACATCCCGTTCTTTGCTATTTAACTCATTCCTTAATGCGATAATTTCATCAGTCAGCTCTTTTATAATTTGAGTATTATGCTCCTTATTGCTCTCTAGTATATCAATAAGCCTATTGAAAAAGCTATCCTGCATATTTTGTGAGATTTCCTTTGCAAGTAATATAATATTTATATTATCCTGAGGAGTTATATTTGTTAAAGCAATTTCATTATCTGAATTAACTAATACTTCTGGAGATTTCAGTATGAGTTTTATCTGTTTATTGCTGAAGCCTTTTTCCTGCAAGGACTTAATATATTGAAACATTTCAATTTCATTGTAGGTATAATATCTGTGGTTTGAATCATTTCTTGGTATGTCTAATTCAAACTCCTTTTCATAGAATCTTAACACATGAGGAGGATAGCCAGTTATTTCAGATACTTCAGATATACTATATTCCTTATCGACATCTACCATCACCATACCCCCTTACTAGCAATATTATAATAGTATTCTTTAAAACAGTTTAATATCCTTTACAAAAATTAATATTTAATGTGATAGATATTGATATAATCTGTCACTATTCTCCAATAAATCCATAAAAAACAAAGAGCCGATAATCTGGCCCTTTGTTAAAACTCTATGTTATGCTCTAATAGCTTTATAAGCAGTTTTAATGAATTCATAACATCGTTCTTGGAGACCATTTCAGTTGTTGAATGAACATATCTTGTAGGAATGGAAATGACGCCTGAAGGAACGCCTTCCTTTGTTAAATGTACAGCTCCGGAATCTGTACCCCCATATTCCAGAACCTCAAGCTGATAAGGTATGTTGTTGTTTTTAGCTACTTCAATCATAATATTTCTTAATTTAGGATGAGTTAGTATAGATTGATCCTTAACTTTAATGGCAGTCCCTTTGCCTAATCCCACTGCAAATGTTTTAGCCTTTGGAGTATCTCCGCTGCCAGTAACATCTATAGATATGCAAATGTCAGGATCTATCCTATAAGCAGAAGTCTTGGCACCCCTTGTGCCAACCTCCTCCTGTGCAGTAAACACAAAATACAAATCATTAATTGGGTTCTCTATAGCCTTAATAGCCTCTATGGCAATATAGCACCCAATTCTGTCATCTAATGCGCTTGTAAATACTGTGTTTTCATTTTCACAATAATGTGGAAGGTACACACATACATCCCCTATATTAACAAGGCTTTCAGCTTCTTTTTTATCCTTTACACCTATGTCAATATACATGTTTGACAGTCTCAGTTTTGAAATATCCTCTACTGGTTCTTTTGCAATTATACCTAATACACCGTTTTCAAATATTACATGCTGATGCAATGAAACCAGAGGAGATACGCCTCCAATGTTTGTAAATCTTAAAAATCCATTATCATCGATATCTGTAACCATAAGGCCAATTTGATCCATGTGAGCAGCAATCATTATCTTCTTTCCATTTCCTTTTTTTCTGGCTATAAGATTTCCAAGGCTATCTATTATTATTTCATCTACATAATTCTCTATTTGCCCTTTTATGTAGTTGCAAATCCTTGTTTCATTGCCAGAAGGTCCATAGGTTTTAACCAGTTCTTCTAATAATTTGCTATTAAATTCCATCTGTAAATTCTCCTTTCTCATATTCTTTCAAAATAGCCTTTAATAGTTTATACGTATTTTCATAATCCTTCTTACTCATGACAGATGTTGGTGAGTGTATATTCCTGCAGGGTACTGATATGGTAGCAGTAACAGAGCCTTCTTTTGTAGTATGAATTCTACCTGAATCATTGCCTCCCATAGAAGATTTCCTGTATTGATATGGTATATTGTTTTTTATTGCAATATCTACAATTCTTTCTCTCAATGCCTTATTAAATATGGTTGTCCTATCCATTAGTGAAATAGCTGGTCCCTTATTTATATATGTAGGAATGAGATGGGAGTCAATTTTAGGTACATCAAAACAAAGTGTACCTTCTAGTACTATACTTATATCAGGGTCAACATAATATGCAGCAGGGCCTGCACCTCTTAAGCCTATTTCCTCCATTACAGTAAATACTCCATAAAAACTTATATCCTTTACTTCTTTAATTAATTCTACAAGAAGGCTGCAACCTACCCTGTTATCAAGTGCTTTTGCTTTAATCATATTATCTCCAAATTCTACATATATGCTGTCGAAAGCAACATAATCTCCTATTTTTACATATTTAGAAGTTTCATCTTTTGTATCAGTTCCTATATCAATATATAGGCTATCAATATCTATTGCCTTTTCCCTTTCGCTTTTTTTCTGCAGGTGTATTGGCTTAGATCCAATTACTCCAGGTATTTTGCTATCTCCAATAAGTACAGGTTTTGACACTAGGATTCTCTTATCAATTCCGCCAACAGTTGTAAATTTTATCAGTCCCTTATCATCTATATCTGTAACAATAAGTCCTACTTCATCCATATGTGCTGTAATCATAAATATTTTTGAACTTGATTTTCCATTTTTGTATGCAATGACATTGCCAAGCTTATCAACTTTTAAGTCATCAACATAATCCTTGATTTCAGATATTATAATATCTCTTACTTCCTTTTCATTACCTGAAACTCCAGAAGCTTCAGTAAGCTTTTTTAATAGCATAATAACCCCTCCAAATTATCACTTGTAATAGAAGCTATGAAAAAGGCCAATAATTTTGCTGTGTTTTTGATATCCTTCATGTCTACAACTTCAACAGAAGTATGCATATATCTTAATGGAATGGATAAGTTCAGGGTTGGGATACCTTCTCTGGTAATTTGCATGGCATTAGCGTCTGTACCTATACCTCCTGGTGCAACTTCATACTGGAAAGGTATATTGTATTCCTTTGCTGTTTCAACTAATTTTTCTCTTAATTTAGGATGAATATTTCCACCGATGGTAATGCCAGGCCCCATTCCCATATCAATTGTATGTTTCTTAGGCAATTCTGGAGTTGAAGCAAATCCAACATCAATAGCTACACCAAAATCAGGGTTTATTTTATAGGCGCTTGTAGTTGCTCCTCTCAGTCCAACTTCTTCTTGAACTGTACAGACGAAATATATATCTAATTCATGTTCTATTTTGGATAGCTCTTTAATACATTCATACATAGAGGCTATTCCTGCTTTGTCATCTAATGACTTACCGGCTAGTCTATCTCCTCTAAGCTCTTTTATCTCTCTGTTTATTGTGATTATATCCCCTATATTAACGTAATTCTTAACTGTATTATTGTCATAGCCCAAATCAATATACAGCTCGTCCATCTTGAGTGCCTTTTCGTTTTCTGATTCTTCCTGCAAGTGTGGGGGTTTAGATACTATAACTCCAAATAGGTCTTTTGTGCCATGAACTGTTACTTCCTGGCTTAGTATAGTTCTTGGGTCAATGCCACCTATATTTGTAAATTTAATAAATCCATTTTCTTCAATTGATTTGACTACTAGTCCAATTTCATCCATATGGCCAGCAATCATTGCTTTTGAATTGGAAATGTTATTTTTGCCTTTCTTTAAAATAATCACATTTCCCAGATTATCAACTTTTATACTATCAGAATATTTGGAAAAAGCAGACTCAATTAATTGGACTACGTCTGATTCGTGTCCAGAAACGCTGCGACTGTTGCATAGTTTAATCAAAAACTCTTTTGTATTCAACTGTTTTCTCCCCCTTATCTTTCATATTTTGTATAAAAAAAAGTTTTTACTGGTTTGAAGCTGTACTTTTCAGGAGTCAATATCTGTTCAGTGCTGCCTACAAATAATATACCATTATCATTTAGGCTATTATAGAATTTTGTATATATCATATCCTTTGCTTCAGAAGTAAAATAGATAATGACATTTCTGCACAAAATCAAATCCATGTGCTTTGGGAAAGGGTCTTTCAGTAAGTCTATTCTTTCAAATCTGACAGTATTTTTTATTTCATCCTTTATTTTGTATGATTTGTGATAGTTTTCAAAAAATCTATCAAGGAATTCAATGGGAACCTTTGATATGGCTTTTTCGTCATATATACCTTTTTTTGCTTTTTCAATTGCAACTGTATCTATATCAGTAGCTAATATATTTATTTCTTCCAGCCTGTAAAACTTTGTAAGGAGCATCGCCAGCGAATATGGTTCTTCTCCAGTAGAACAAGCTGAACTCCAGATGTTGAGAGGTCTATTCAATTTAGTTATAATACTAGGTAATATATCTTTTTGAAGCACTTCCCATTGTGAAGGATTTCTGAAGAATTCTGAAACGTTAATGGTTAAATAATCTATAAATTGGTCTAACAACGATCTGTCAGTTTCTAAATGTGCATAGTATTCTTCAAAACTGTCAAATCCGTTTCTTTTCATCAATGATGTTATTCTTCTTAGCATTTGATTTTCCTTATATAGGTTTAAATCTATATTTATGAGGTTATTTATTCTTTTTTTAAATATTTCAAATTGCTCCATATCATCCCCTTCTTAAATTAATTATATAAAAAATTTTCTGTGGCATGAAAACCACAGAAAATTCGTAAAGGGGGTCTTGATGTAGTTTTGAGAGGTTACATAAAATATTTTTTACAAATTGATGATTATTATACATCAAAACCCTTTACAATTTATTTATCTTTTTCCATAAAATCAGCTATGCTTACATTCATATCCTCATTTACTATTTTTACTTCTTCTTTTTTGGAATTTTCTTCTTCTATGGCTTTCATACTTAAACTTATTCTGTTATCTTCTTCGTTTATATCCATAATCTTAACAGTAACAATATCTCCTACCTTTAATTTATCAGAAGGTTTTTTGACATGTTCAGTAGATATTTGAGAAACATGAACCAATCCTTCAACACCTTCCTTTAACCTTACAAAGGCACCAAAGTCCAGAAGGCTTACAACTTTTCCAGTAACTACATCTCCTACTTTATTGTTTTGTACAAATACATCCCATGGCTTTGGTAAGGTCTGCTTTAGTCCAAGAGAAACTTTATTTTTCTCCTTATCAAAATCTAAGATCTGTACTTTTACGATATCACCTACATTTACTATTTCAGAAGGAGAATTAACTCTGAACCAGGATAAATCAGATATATGAATAAGTCCATCTATACCACCAATATCTACAAAAGCGCCAAAGTCTGCCAGCCTTACTACTGTTCCTTCAATAACATCGCCAATTTTTAAGCTGTTCCAAAGTTCTTCCTTTTTCTTTTCTATCTCTTCCTTTTCAACTTCTTTACTAGATAATACTACTCTATTTTTGTCTTTATCAAAGTCAATAATTTTGGCTTTTAATTTCATATTTTTGTATTTTGACAGATCATCAACGTATTTTATTGATACCTGTGATGCAGGTATGAATCCTTTTATTCCATATACCAATACAGATAATCCACCTTTTATGTTGTCCAGAACCTTACATTCTACTACTGTTTTATTATTAAAAGCTTCTTCTAATTTTTCCCATCCTCTAATTGTTTCCATTCTCTTGTATGAAAGCACTACATTGCCTTCTCCATCATCTAATTTAACAACATATACCTCAATATCATCTCCTTCTTTAAAAAGGTCTTTGGGATTTACATCTGGATCACTTGATAATTCGTCTTTAGTCACTATTCCGTCAGATTTATAGTTTATATTTACCATTATCTCGTTATCTGTTACATAGATTACTTTTCCCTTAACTATGTCCCCCCTATTTATCCTTGTAAATGATTTTTCTATTGCATCTAACATTTCATCATTATTGATATTATTCATTGTATCAACAACCTCCTTAATTATCCAATCAGGTGTTGAAGCACCTGCAGTTATTCCTATTGTATTAAATTTTGATAGCTCTTGTAAAGGTAATTCTTTTGCAACTTCTATGTGGTAAGTATTGGAACAATGCCTTTTGCTTACTTCTACAAGCTTATTTGTATTTGAGCTGTGGTATCCTCCAATAACAATCATTGCATCTACTTTTTTTGCTAATTCCTCGCATGCTGATTGCCTTTTTTGTGTAGCATTACATATGGTATTAAAAATCTTTACTTCATTACCTTTGTTTTTAATAATGTTTGCAATGTTATTAAATTTATTAAAGGTATTTGTAGTCTGTGAAACTACGCATATTTTATCATAATGTGGAAGGCATTTTGCTTCTTCTTCACTATTTATGATTACTGCAGCATTATTGCACCAGCCATTTATTCCAATTACTTCTGGATGGTCTTTATCTCCAATAATTACAATCTGATATCCTTCTTTATAATAGTTGCTAACCTTATTATGAACTGATTTAACAAATGGGCAAGTGCAATCTATTAGTTCAATTTTCTTTTCTTCTATTAATCTTTGTAAGCTTTCAGGTATGCCATGAGACCTTACTATTACCTTGCCAGTGGATATGCTATCTATATCTTCTACAACATTTAAACCTTCTTTATTAAACTTCTCAACTACTTGAGAATTGTGTACCAAAGGACCAAATGAATACAAATTTTCACTGCCAGATTCTTTTAGAATCTTTTCAGCAGTTTCAACAGCTCTTTTGACTCCAAAGCAAAATCCTGCATGTTCAGCAATAATGATTTTCACTTTCTTTCCCCCTATTTATTTTTTAATGAATAAATGGATTCTAATATATATTTGCTGATATTTTTATGGTCTTCAGTTTTAAGCTTTTTATCGTAGCTGAATGATATAGGTTTGCCTATTATAATCTTTACTTTAGAAAAAAGCCTATAACTGGATTCAATGTATACTGGAATTACAGGAGATTTACTTCTATATGCTATTAAGCTTACTCCCGGCTTGGCGGACTCTATATCTATTTTGGAAGTTCTCGTTCCTTCAGGAAATATGCCTAATATTCTTTCATTTTTTAATATATCTATAGAATTTCTGATGGCAGAAAGATCTGATTCTCCCCTGTCCACAGGGAATGCTGTGAGCATTGATAATATTTTGCCAACAAGTTTATTCTCAAACAGTTCCTTTTTTGCCATAAAGGAAATAGGCCTTCTTATGGAAATACCTAAAAGAATAGGATCCAATACGCTTATGTGATTTGAGCAAAGAATTAATCTTCCTTCTTGTGGTATATTTTCAATACCTGTAACTTCAACACGATAGAAGAATTTAAATATAATTGACATGAGGATTCTTGCAAATTTGTAAAAATACAATATCTTACCTCCCTTCGATTATGTTTATTATTTCATCTACACATTCTTCTATTGTTTTGTTGGTAGTATCAATTTCATAGGCGTCAGGGCTCTTTTTTAGTGGGGCTATTTTTCTGGTGCTATCTATTTTATCCCTTTCTTTAATTTCTTCCAGAACTTTTTCATAAGTTATATTCTCATTGTTTTTTTCAATTAATTCTTTATATCTTCTTTTAGCTCTTTCTTCTACAGAAGCTGTTATAAAAAATTTGTAATTGGCATTTGGTAAAACCACTGTACCTATATCCCTTCCATCCATAATCACATTGGTATATTCTGCCATTTTCCTTTGAAGCTTAATCATCATTTGCCTTACTTCTTTGATTTTAGCTATAAATGATACTTTTGTATTAATAATATTTTCCCTTATTTCCTCATCTACCCTTGTCCCATCTAAATATATGTGGTTATCTATAAACTCTATAGATGTGGATTCCATTATTTTAAGTATTTCTTCTACGTTATCAATTTCAACATTTGACCTTATAACCTTCAGTGTTAAGGCTCTATACATTGCACCTGTATCGATATATTCAATGTTTAATTTTTGCGCCACTTTCTTAGCTATAGTGCTTTTTCCGGCTCCAGCAGGGCCATCTACAGCAATAACCAATCTCCTATTTTCCATATTTACCTCCCGATAAAATAATAACCACCTGTTGGTGGCATTGTTGTTGCTATTCACTTAAATCAGGTCTTAATGCTTTTGCATTCTTAAGGTATATGTGTTTAATATCTGCTTGTTTTAAGTTTGGGTCCTGGTAAAGTATTAGAACCCTAATACATTTTCCAATGCTACCTTTAACGTCCATTTCTGCAAAACACATTAATCCACATTGAGTATATCCTAACAACCTTGCAGCCTTAGCAGGGTATTCACAATCCAGATCTTTAGTTGATGAAAATATGATACTAATAACATTTTCCTTTATTAAGTTATTTGCTTTGATAATATTTAATAATAATTCCTTTGTTCCTTCTATGATATCGGATTTACTGTTATTTTCAACAGTAGTAGCTCCTCTTATAGCTACAACATTCACTAGCATCACTTCCTCTAACTAATTATATATTAAAAACAGATAGCAAACAAGTTTATTTTATTTGAACTCTTCCTAATATTTCTATACTTTGTGAAGTTGTAACTATTTCATTGAGTTTAGGGATGCTGATATTCTTACTAATACCAACTACTTTTATGTTTACCCTATTGCTGTATCTAGTTCCATCTATTTCTACTATGTCATTATTATATACCGGTATTTCAACTTCATCATTTTCTTTAAAATCTGATACGTATTCACCATTTACCAGAATGCTTATGTCATTATACTGAGAGTCCAGATTTTTGAGTATAATTATGCCTTTCTCCAATGATTCCTCTTTTAATATGTATTCAAGGCTATCATCATCAAACAAGGAAGTTTTAATTGAAAGGTCGCCTCTATAGTTAATATACTGAACTATTATTAAGAAAGAAAAAGATAATATCAATAATAATGATATAGCCTTTTCGAAAATATTAAATGCTGTTTTCATATTTACCCCCTGAATCTTATTACTACTATAACTTTATGCATATTGTTTACAGTTAATGAAGATTTTATAAGGGTAAATATTCAAACCTATACATTCATACCTGCCACATAGCCTGTTGAATAGGCAATTTGCAGATTATATCCTCCAGTTAATGCATCAACATCTATAACCTCGCCGGTAAAGAAAAGTCCTGGAACTATTTTGGATTCCATAGTAGAAGGATTTATTTCTTTTGTAGATACCCCTCCAGAGGTTACTATGGCTTCTTCTATAGGTCTAAACTTCTTGAATGTTAAAGGTAATCCCTTGATGGTTTCAACGATTCGTCTTCTTTCTTCCTTTGTAATCTGGTTTACCTGTTTCGTTTCATCGATGTATGCTATTTTAATTACAACTGGAATAAGCTTTTGAGGTAATAATTTAATTAGGCCGTTTTTTATCTGCTTGTTTTTATACAGCTCAAAATCCCTTAAAACTCTCTGGTCTAGTTTTTCAATTGAAAGTGCTGGTTTTAAGTCAATTATCAAGTGAATGCTTTTATTATCATATTTATTTATTACATTGCTCATTGATAGAACAATTGGACCTGTAATTCCGTAATGGCTAAATAGCATTTCACCGAACTCCTCATGTATTTTTCTGCCATTTATGAATGCCGCCAAAGTCACATTTTTCAGAGATAAACCCATTAGGGATTTAACCCATTCTTCTTTTGTTTCCATAGGTACCAGAGAAGGCTTTAGTGGTGTTATGGTGTGACCAAGTTTTTTGGCAAACATGTAGCCATCTCCAGTGGACCCGGTAGCAGGGTATGATTTTCCTCCTGTTGATATAATCAGCCTATCAAATATACCTTCATTTCCATTTTCTGAAATAAGCAAAAATTTTCCTTTACTATACTCAACATCTATTATCCTAGTGTTCAATTTAACTTTTACTTTATTATGTTCCAAGAATCTTTCAAAAGCTTTTATTATGTCGCTGGATTTGTCAGATAATGGGAAAACCCTGCCTCCTCTTTCTACTTTTAGCTTTACTCCAAATCTTTCAATTAAATTCATAATGTCCTCATTAGTAAAAGAGTAAAAACTGCTGTATAAAAATGAACTATTAGTAATAACCTTATCAAAAAAATCATCTATAGGAGAACTATTTGTTACATTGCATCTTCCCTTACCTGTTATATATAATTTTTTTCCCAGCTTATTGTTTCTTTCAAATAATGTTACATCCAATCCTCTAGAGCTTGCAAATCCTGAAGCAATAATACCTGAAGGTCCTCCTCCAATTACGGCTACTTTCACGAAATCAACGCTCCTTTACGTGGCTTGTATCATTAAATAATTTTAGCACATTATTATATTTTCTAAACTCTATAATGCTTAGACTGACATTATCTAACGCTAGATTCTTATAATGTGATATATCCATATCCAATAAGCCTAAAATTATAGCTTTAATTGTTGCGCTATGGGAAACTATTAAAATATTATTTATACTACTATCCTTTGTATTAATTATTTTATTTATTCCGCTAATAGCTCTTTTTTGTAAATCGTATAAGGTTTCTGCACCTTCAAGAATAAGCTTTTCAGGGTTTCTAAGCCACAGCTCATATTCTTCCTCATAATATTTATAAAGCTCATCATTGGACATGCCTTCCCATATACCAAAGTTAATTTCTCTAAATTCTTTTAAGGCTATTACTTCAACGTTGATAATCTCTCCAACTATTTTTGCTGTTTCATAAGCCCTCAATAGATCACTGGAATATATTTTTTTTATTTTTTCACCTTTAAGCCTTTTTCCCAATAGTTTAGCTTGATTTATTCCTTTTTCAGTTAATGGAACATCTTTTTGGCCTTGTATCATTTTTAATATATTCCATTGGGATTCTCCATGTCTAGCTAGGTAGATTTTAGTCATGATATACCTCCTGTTTTGTTTTATATATAGATTATAACAAAAAAAGAGAAAATTTGTATGTTTTTTGATTATCATTTATGATAACATTAAATATGATATTTATCTCTGTAAAAATAGCCATGATTTCTTGTTTTCATCATGGCTATTTTATTGCTATTCTTTGTTATGGTTGTTATTCGTAATGTATACATCATGTTTCTTCCATATATTTTCCAAATCCTCGAAGTAATCAGTAATCTGCTTTCCTTTTTTGGTACCCAGGGCAATAATAAATGCATTTATCAAGCTCATTGGAGCTACAAGGGAATCAACAAATGATATCATATTACTGCTGGCTATTAATGTACAGTCTGAATATTGATTTGCAGGTGACATTAGGCTATCAGTAATGGTTAAAACCTTACATCCTTTTCCTTTAGCATAATCTAATGCCTCAAGAGTTCTTTTTGAGTATCTAGGATAGCTGATACCTATTATTACATCCCTTTTATTAGCCTTAAAAAGCTGTTCAAATACATCATTTGGCCCAGCAGTGATGATTTTAACATTATCCAGTATGAAGTTTAGATAAAATCCCAAATATCCTGCCAAAAATGAAGAACTTCTCAATCCCAGTATATATACATGCTCAGCTTCCAATGTTATATTTAATGCTTCATGAAATGCCCTATAGTCTATTTCCTTAAGTATGTTTTCTATATTATGAATATCTTTTTTTATTACTTCCCTTAATGCATTTTCAAAGTTTGAAAATTCAGAGCTTAGGGATATTCTTTGAACTGTAGTCAGTTTGCTCTTTACTAACTCCTGAAGTTCCTTTTGTAACTCTCTGTAACCTTCATACCCTAATACATTTGCAAATCTAACTACAGTTGATTCACTTACCCCCACAGTTTCTCCCAAGCTTGCTGCAGTCATAAAGGCAGCAGTGTCATAATGATTGATAAGGTATTCTGCAATTAGTCTATGACCTTTGCTTAATCTTGGGTATTCTTTTTGAATTACTTTGATTATATCATTATATTTCATGGCATACCTTTCCTTTTACTGATTCTATTAGCCTATAACCTTCACATAAGGCTTTTTTATTCAACTCCTCAGTACCTTGAGGAACTCTATTTAATACTGCCTCTTCCAGAGAATCTTTATTTATCACTCTGGTTACTTCATAAATACAACCTAAAGCTATCATATTGGCAACCATTGGTTTTTTAAGTACTTCATTTGCAGTGTATAATATAGGCACTGAATATACCTCAATATCATCCCTTTTTTGGGTTTCAGCTATTTTATCGTCCTTTATAAGTACTCCGCCTGTTTTTAACGTACTGATATATTTATCATAAGCTTTCTGAGTTAGAGCAAGCAGTACATCGCATTTTTCAACTTTAGGATAATTAATATCCTTGTCACTTATTATTACCTCAGCCTTACTGGCCCCTCCTCTGGCTTCAGGTCCATAGGATTGACTTTGGACTACATTCTTACCATCTTTTAAAGCAGCTTCAGCTAATATAATACCTGCTAGTATAAGTCCCTGCCCTCCAGAACCGCTTAGTCTAAATTCTCTAAACTCCATCAAGTATCTCTCCTTTAAAAAGAATTAATCAGCCTGTTATATTTCTCAATATATTCTTCCCTTTGCACTCTATATAGTTCTCCTATGACTATTCTACCTTCTCTTTTTTCCTGAGGAAGCTTATAATAAGCATCTACATTAATGGTCATTTCCTTTAGCTGATTAATCATCTCTGGTGCATCTCCTTTTTTATTCTTTCTTCCATAATAGGTTGGGCATATAGTTAATGCTTCAATAAATGAAAATCCCTTGTTCTTTATTCCTTCTTCAACCTGTTTTGTAATCATATTTGCACCATAGACAGTAGACCTGCTTACATAGGTTGCTCCTGCAGATTTGGCCAGCTCGCATAAATCAAAATTAGGATCAATATTGCCATAAGGTGCAGTAGTTCCCTTGTCCCCGGTAGGAGTAGTTGGTGAATACTGTCCACCAGTCATACCGTATATATTGTTATTAAATACAACTGTTGTTATATCAATATTTCTTCTTGCAGCATGTATAAGGTGATTGCCACCAATTGCTGCACAGTCTCCATCGCCTGTAATGACTATTACATGAAGGTTAGGGTTTGCAAGTTTAATCCCCGTTGCAAATGCCAATGCCCTGCCATGGGTTGTATGAACTGTATTAAAATCAAGGTAGCCTGTAGCTCTTGATGAACATCCTATTCCTGATACTACGCAAATATCATCTTTATTAAGACCCAGATTATCTATTGCTTTGACTATTGCTCTTAATACTATTCCGTTTCCACATCCAGGGCACCATATATGTGGAAGCCTTTCAGTTCTATAATATTTTTCAATCAGATTATTGCCCAATATTAACCCTCCTCAACAAATCTAACAATTTCCTTAGGGGTAACTAATTCTCCATTTACTCTGCCATATCCAAGTACTTCTGTGTATTTTCCTGCAATTCTTTCAACTTCCAGTAAATACTGTCCCATATTCATTTCAACCACCATTATCCTTTTAACCTTTTTTGCTAATTCTGTTAGCTGTTTTTTGGGAGATGGCCAAATAGTAATAGGCCTAAACATACCTATTCTTCTGCCTTTAGCTCTTAATGTATCTATTGCGGATTTTGCAGATCTTGCAGTTGCTCCAAAGGCTACAATAGCTTCTTCTGCATCATCCAGCTCATATTTTTCATAATAGACTATGTCATCCAGGTTATTTTCAATTTTATTGACCAATCTAAGTACTAGTTCCTCTGCTATTCTATTATCATTTGTAGGAGCGCCAGATTCATCATGTATAAGGCCTGTAACATGATATCTGTACCCTTCTCCTATATTTGCCATTTCAGGCACAATATTTCCTTTTAACACTTTGTAAGGTTTATATTCTTCAGGACCTACAGATGGTTTTTTCCTGTTGTAGATTTTAATTTCGCTTATATCAGGCAAATCTACTGCTTCTCTCATATGTGCTATAACTTCATCCATTAAAAGTATTACGGGAGTTCTGTATTTTTCTGATAAGTTAAAAGCCCTAATGGTAGTATCAAATATCTCCTTTACCGTTGATGGATATAAAGCTATAATGGAATGCTCTCCATGAGTACCCCATCTGGCTTGCATAATATCGCCTTGGGCTGGAGAAGTAGGCAATCCGGTGCTTGGCCCTCCCCTTTGTACATTTACAATAACACACGGAACTTCTGCCATAATAGCATACCCTATACCTTCCTGCTTTAATGAGAAACCTGGGCCACTTGTAGCAGTCATTGCCTTTACACCAGTCAATGAAGCACCAATTATTGCACTTATACTTGCAATTTCATCTTCCATCTGAATGAATTTACCGCCTATTCTTGGCAATTTAGCTGCTGAAATCTCTGCAATTTCAGTAGATGGAGTAATAGGGTATCCTGCAAAAAACCTCATTCCAGCTGCTATTGCACCTTCAACGCAAGCTTCATTTCCTTGCATTAATCTTTTATTATTCTCGGTCACTTTACTTACCCCCTAAATATATAGCATAATCAGGACATCTTAATTCGCAGAGACCACATTGTATACATGAATCTATATCAACTATTGCAACCTTGCCATCCTCTATTTTTAGTACATTCTTAGGACAGAAAGTTACACATATTCCGCATCCTTTACATAATTCCTCTTCAACGTTAAGCTTTTCGCTTTTTAAGGCTTTCAAACATTACATCCCCCTTATATGAAAATCGTTTTCAAATTAATAATAACAAAATCGACCGAAATTTGCAAGATAAATTTCATTATTTTTACAGCATTTGCAAGTTTTATTTCAAAAAAAAGCACTCCATAGATGAATATAATTCCATCCATTGGAGTACATTAATTAAGTCTATTTTACACTGGATATACCATGTTTTCATTATCAAGCAATTGATTATCAATCCTATATTTTTTAGATTGCCTGAACTTAAAGAACTCAATTGCTACTTGAGGGAATAGTGCATAAGTAAGCACATCTTCATCCTGTTCTATATACTCCTTAATCTCGTTTCTATACTTCTCAAGCTGTGGTTCTAGTAAATCTGCAGGCCTTCCAGTAAATACCTCTTCATCTCCGATAATCGTTTTCCTTATATCCTCCTTTATTGGTACAGCAGGTCTTCCATATAGCCCTTTTACATAGTTTTTCACTTCTTTGGGTATCATTTTATATCTTTCTCCAGATATAACATTTAAAACAGCCTGTGTGCCTACCATTTGACTCATAGGAGTTACCAGTGGAGGAAATCCCAGATCTTCCCTTACTCTAGGCACCTCTTCCAACACCTCTTCAAACTTATCCAAAGCACCTTGCTGTTGAAGCTGGGAAACCAGATTGGAAAGCATACCTCCTGGAATCTGATATTTTAGAGTCCTTACATCTACAGTTAAAACCTTATTGTTTAATAAGCCTTCTTTTTCGTATTTTTCTCTTAAATTTTTGAAATAATCTGTTATTTCAAGTAAAAGATTCATATCAATATCAGGATAAAATTCTGAACCTTCAAGAGAAGCAATCATAGGTTCAGTTGCAGGTTGACTGGTACCCATTCCTAAAGGAGACATGGCAGTATCAATAATATCTACTCCAGCTTCTATGGCTTTCATATAGGTCTGGTTTGCAATTCCACTTGTAAAATGAGAGTGGATTTCCAATGGGACCCTTATGTTCTTTTTTAGCTCCCTGACTAGCTTTTCAGCAACATAAGGAAGCAATATTCCTGACATATCCTTTATACATATTGAATCTGCCCCCATTTTTTCCATCTCTATTGCTAAATTTACATAGTATTCTATATTATGAACAGAGCTAGTTGTATATGAAATAGCTGCCTGAGCATGGCCTCCATATTTTTTTGTTGCTTCAATGGACTTGCTTATATTTCTTGTATCATTCAATGCATCAAATATTCTGATTATATCTATGCCATTTTCAATGGATTTCTTTATAAACTCCTCAACTACATCATCAGGATAATTCTTATATCCTAATAAGTTCTGACCTCTTAACAGCATTTGAAGCTTTGTATTCTTAAAAGCCTTTCTTAATGCCCTTAATCTCTCCCATGGATCTTCGTTTAAAAAGCGAAGACAAGCATCAAATGTAGCTCCACCCCATACTTCCAAGGCATAAAACCCTACTTTGTCCATCTTTTGAGCTATGGGCAACATATCCTCTGTTTTCATCCTTGTAGCAATCAAGGATTGATGTGCATCTCTAAATACAGTTTCTGTAATCTTAATACCTGTCAAATTTACCCCTCCTAGCTATTTTTCTCAATACCATAAAGTATTGGAGGATTGTTTTTTTGATTGATAAAATTAAACTCTAAAACGCTGTAAACGTTTTGATCAAGCCCCTTAAGATATTCTTTTAAGGCTTTCCATTCCTCCATACCACCTTCATGGCCTGTATAACATGTAACCAATAATAATCCATTTTTTTTAAGCAAAAAAAGTGCTTTTTTTATGCTCTTCAAAGTAGAATCTGCATTAGTCCTTATCTCTTTGCTACCCTTTGGAAGATATCCAAGATTATATACTATGAAATCTATTCCTTCAGAGATATATCTGTCTATATGCTCATGACTGTCGTTTATTAGTATTACTCTGTCTTCCAGTCCTTCATTCCTGAGTCTTTCTCTTGTCCTCTCAATTGCAACAGATTGAATATCAAATCCATATACCTTTCCCTTTTCTCCTACTAAAAGGGAAAGGAGCAACGTATCGTTTCCATTTCCAACTGTGCAGTCCAATGCAATTTGTCCAGTTTTAACATAAGCTTTCATTATATTTTTAGCAGTTTCTACAGCATTTTTAAAAGTATTGTATCCCATATATAACACCAAATCTACTATATTATAGCATAAAATACAATAATAAGAGTTTGTTTGTCAAATATTTTTCAAATATTCTATTTCCTTTTCATTTAAGTATCTCCATTTTCCTTTTTCCAAGCCATTAAGCTTTATATTTCCTATAGCCACCCTTTTTAACTCTATTACAGGATGTCCAATGTTCTCGCACATCTTTCTAACTTGTCTATTTCTTCCTTCATGTATGGATATTTCCAGCAATGTGGTATTAGCATTTCTTCTGATTAACTTTACATAGGCTTTGCTTGTTAATCTTCCATCAATTTCTACTCCATTCCTCAACTTTTCCAATTTATTGTTGTCTGGATATCCTTTTACCAGTGCAATGTATTTCTTCCACACTTCATGTTTTGGATGGGTTAACTTATAAGCCAAATCTCCATCATTTGTCATAATTAATAAACCTGAGGTATCCTTATCAAGTCTTCCTACGGGGAAAATACGCTCTTTAATATCTTTCACAAGATCCAGCACTACTTTATTACTGTGTGTATCCTTAAGGCTTGTTACATATCCTTCAGGCTTATTTAATAAAATATATACCTTTTTTTCAACAGGTTTGATTTTTTTATTGTTAACCAAAACAATATCCCTATTCGGGTCTACTTTTGTACCCAATTCCCTAACCACTACACCATTAACCTTGACCTTACCCTCCAATATTAGCTCTTCAGCTTTTCTTCTCGAAGTAACGCCAGCCATTGCAATAAATTTTTGCAATCTCATATTTAACCTCCCATATTGCATAATGATAATACCCTTTTTAAATGGGATTACTCACTTTTAAATATTAATTCCAATTTTTATTTTCTCGATGATTTTTCTAAATATACCAACTTCATCAATATTTTCACTGGCAATTATATTTCCTTTATATATCAACCTTCCTTCCAGATATACATTTACATGGCCTAATACCTCACCTTTGTTAACAGGAGCCTTAACATTTTCTTTTAATCTATAATCCACTTTTATTTTTTCTAACTCCTCTTCTGTTAATAAATAGCTGAAGCCTTTTTCTGAAACTGCGGTAACGCTTTCCTTTTTACCGTATAGCACCGGTAATTCTTTTATAAGCTGTCCTTTTTTAATTATAACATAAGAATTAAAATTATCGAATCCATAATCCATTAAAGTATAGCAATCCTGAAACCAATTGTAGTCATTAAGTACAACTGCAATAAGCTGAATGCCATTTCTTGTGGCACTTGTTACCAAACACCTTCCAGCTCTTGTAGTATAACCTGTCTTTACTCCATCTCCCCCTTCATATTCCCATAATGTCTTATTTTTATTGTAGAATACCTGGTTTTTATCCCTGTTGGCAATCCAGGATTTTGTTCTGGATATTGACTTAAATTCTTCTATTTCCATTGCCTTGCTTGTTATTAAGGCAAGGTCATAAGCTGTTGTATAGTGATTATCATCATGGAGTCCATGAGGATTTACAAAATTTGTATTATTAGCTCCTATTTCCTTTGATTTTTCATTCATCATATTTACAAAACTGCCTACATCTCCTCCAATATGCTTTCCAATAGCCATGGCTGCATCATTGCCTGACCTTAACATCAAACCATATAGTAAATCCTCCAAGGAAATCTTCTCACCAGCATATAAATATATACTTGACCCTTCTATTCCGACAACATCCTTATCTATTTCTACAATATCATTAATGTTGCCTTTTTCCAAAGCTACCAATGCTGTCATTATCTTTGTAGTGCTTGCCATTGGGAGCTTCTCATGAGCATTTTGCTCAAACAACACCCTTTTTGTTTCTGCATCCATCAATATAGCACTTTGAGCGCTTATCAAAGGAGCTGCATAAATTGCATTATTAACTAATATGATTGTTAATATAATGATTGTAATTATCCTTGTCATAATTATTCCTCCTTCAATAAAGCAACGCTCTGTAAACTTAAATGAAAATTGAGGACTTCAATCCTCTGTGGTACAATGTTTTTGCCAGAAAACAAATACCTCCCAGAAAGGATGAAGTCCTCATGCAAAAAATTGTACCAATTAAGTG
>DUMS01000066.1 GCA_012839745.1 Tissierellia bacterium | reverse complement strand
TGTTGTGTTGTTTATATTGTCAATTCCGGCAATTTTAATTAGCATGTTGGTAGCAGTATTATCACTGTGTATTATCATAAGGGTATAGAGGTCTTTTACTGTTACCTTTAGTCCGTCATGCATGTAAGTTAATGCTCCACAGGAAGGCATCTTATCCTGCTCTTTAACCTCCACTAAATCATCTTCTTTAAGTTTCCCTTCTTCAATTTGCCTTAACACTTCAATGAGAATAGGTATCTTTATGACGCTTGCGGCAATAAAGGGTTCATTTTCATTAAATCCTATGGTTTCTCCTGTTTTTAGGTTTTTATAATAAAAGCCTGCTTTCCCGGGAACATCTTTTAATAGTAATTCCAGTCTGTTCTTTAGCATATAATCACCTCCATATTCATGATTTTGCTATAAATCTACCCAGGTTGTGATTTCTGATAATATTGTTTTCCAGTGCTATTTTCCCGTTTATAATTACATATTTGATTCCATCCGGTGGAAGCACTGGATTATCAAAAGTGGCATTATCCTTAATTGTGTTGTAATCAAATATTGTAATATCCGCATCAGCTCCAATGCTCAGCGTCCCTTTGTTTATACCAAATCTTTTGGCAGGAAGTACCGTCATCTTTTCAATGGCCTGATACAAGGTAATTATTTTTTTATTCTTTACATATTCGTGTATTACTCTTGGAAAAGTTCCTGCAGCTCTTGGATGCCCCTGATTATGATTGAGTATGCCATCACTTGCTATAAATACATTTGGATGTGCAATTGCTCTATCTACTTCATCCTCTCTCATAACATAGGCTACAGTCAGGGTATCCGGTGCTTTTTCCCTTAATTCTTTAAATATTTCTTTTGTACACCTTTGACCTTTGTATTTGCCTTCACAAATCTCAATGCTTTCGTACCTTGTATTGTACCTAATCAGAAATCCATCATCATAAGTGGTTTCTCCTATTTTAGTGCTAAATGCACTATAAGGATAGCAGTCCATTGCAATATCAATTCCATGTGAACAATAACAGTCTACAAAAGACAGAAACTCATCCATCTGCCCATATGCAGCCATGCTTCCTATATGGGAAATCTGTATGGGTATTCCTAATTCTCTGCCAATGCTGATAAACTCCTCTGCAGCTTCTATTACATTGGCAGCATCATCCCTTATGTGAGCAGATATGATTTTATTGTCTTTTTTACATATTGAAGAAATTTCCATAAGCTCTTCTTTGCTTAATCCAGGAATATATCTGATGCCAAATGATAATCCTAACAATCCCATTTCAAGAAGCTCTTCAGCCTTTTTTTTCATGCTTTTTATCTTAATGGAATCTGCATTTTTATATTTGTCATTTACATTTTCTAACTTTCTCAATATTCCATGTGGTAGAAGCAATCCCAGATTAATTGGTATTCCTTCTGTATTAACAGCCTCAATATACTGATAAATATTTTCCGGACCAATACCACAATTGCCTCCTATAGCTGTAGTAACTCCCATTCTGAGCATACAATCAAATATGCTTATTTCAAATCTGTCTTTCTCTGCATTATATGGGTCCTCATGCATATGACAGTCGATAAATCCAGGCGTAACTATTAATCCTTCAGCATCTATAACTGTATCCCCTTCTAAAGCTTTGCTTGAAATTTCCGTAATCTTGCCATCATCAATTGCTATGTTTAAATTCGAGGCAATTTTATTAGCCGGGTCTATAACATATCCATTATTGATGACAGTCCTTCTCAAGCTTTCACCTCCTTGCATAGTATCCTCATTATAACAGCCATTGTATTGTCATACTTGTTCAAGAAATCTTCTCTAATTTCTCTGCATCTATCTACTATAAAGTCTTCAGACACGATATATAAAAGTGTGCCATATTTTTTTGCAAGCTCGACAGTATTGCATCCGTCAAATATAAAGTTTGTCACCATATCACCTCCTGTTCTGCTTATATCTTTTGAAAAGCTATTAATTCTATTTTTAATTAATGCAACAAATATGCCAATATAATTTTTTACTGAATATAACTATTTTATTGAATTTTCCATATATTATGAATGTATTTTTGGTTCATTTTTCCGTGACATTTTCCGCTGCTTTGGAAGATTATTGTACAAAAAACTAGAATGCATGGCTTCTATAGCATAGAAACCATGCACCGCCTTCTGAAATAAGACAACAGAACCGTCCCTCTGTCTCGTCCCTCTGTCTTATTCAAATGCTTCCTTTCTCAGTATTTCTGCCTTGTCAGTTCTCTCCCATGGCAGGTCCAGGTCCTCTCTTCCAAAATGGCCATAGGCTGCTGTCTGCCTGTATATTGGCCTCTTCAGGTCCAGGTCCCTTATAATTGCTGCAGGCCTCAGGTCAAAATGCCTGCGCACCAGCTCCTCTATTTTCTCATTTGGTATCTTTCCGGTGCCAAATGTATCCACATACAGGGATAAAGGCCTTGCGACCCCTATGGCATAGGCTATTCCTATTTCACATTTGTCTGCCAGCCCTGCTGCAACAATGTTTTTAGCCACATATCTGGCTGCATAGCTGGCTGACCTGTCTACCTTTGTTGGATCCTTTCCTGAGAAGGCTCCTCCTCCATGCCTTGCATATCCTCCGTATGTATCTACGATTATCTTCCTTCCTGTAAGGCCTGAGTCCCCCATTGGTCCTCCAATTACAAATCTGCCAGTTGGGTTTATATAGTATTTGGTATCGTGGTCAATCATATTGTGAGGAACTACTTTCATGATTACATTTTCCATTATGTCCCTCTTTATTGTGGCAAGGTCCACATCGGGGCTGTGCTGTGTAGAAACTACTATATTCTCAATCCTTACAGGCTTTCCGTCAATATATTCCACTGTAACCTGAGTCTTCCCATCTGGCCTTAAATAGTCCAAAGTGCCGTTCTTCCTCACATCTGCCAGGCGCTTTGCAAGCTTATGGGCCAATGATATGGGCAGTGGCATCAATTCTTTGGTTTCATTGCATGCAAACCCAAACATCATGCCCTGGTCTCCGGCACCTACTCTGTCAAGCTCATCAACTTTTCCTTCCTTATGCTCCAGGGCTTCATTCACTCCCAGGGCTATGTCAGGTGACTGCTCATTGATGGATGTAATTACAGCACAGGTATCTGCATCAAATCCGTATTTTGCCCTTGTATATCCTATTTCCTCTACAGTCCTTCTTACAACCTTAGGAATATCCACATAGCATTTTGTTGTTATCTCTCCAATTACCAGCACCAGCCCTGTTGTAACAGCAGTTTCACAAGCTACTCTGGCATCGGGGTCCTTTTCCAGTATCTCATCAAGTATGGCATCTGAAATGGCATCGCATACCTTGTCAGGATGCCCTTCTGTAACTGATTCTGATGTAAACAGCCATCGCTTCATTAAAAACCCTCCTCTATCGTTTGTTACTTTATTTATTCTTGACTAAATCTCACCCGTTTATAATAAAAAACCTCTTCCAAAAGGAAAAGGCTGCACAATTGAACCTCATCTTTCAGAATCAACGTTCTGTGGGACTTAGCACCTTGTATTAAACAGGTTGCCGGGTTTCACTGGGCCCATTCCCTCCACCACTCTTGATAAGGCATCAAGATTTATATTCAATTTACCTTATATATTGTAGCATAATGGGATATATTAGTCAAATATGTATTGCATTATTTATAAAAAAATAGAATTACTTCGATTTTGTGAGAAATCACTAGAAATATAAACGTATATTAAATAATTGGTTTATATCCGACATATTCCGCCTAATTTTATATGTTGCAAATATAACTCATATATCGTATACTATAAAAGTGTTCAGCAAGAAAGAAATATCGGGGTGTGGCGCAGTTTGGGAGCGCGCGTGGTTTGGGACCATGAGGTCGGAGGTTCGAATCCTCTCACCCCGACCACATTAAGAAGGATTGAAGTTCAATCCTTCTTTTTTTATGCCCAAATAAGACAGAAGAACCGTCCCCCTGTCTTATTTGTTTTTGGTTTGTAATATTATTGTAACCCTATTGATACATTTAAATTATATAATAGACTTGTCAATGGAAATTATAGATGATTCTGGAAGGGAGGTATGGACACTTTTTTGAAGGCAAATGGCACTTACTAGTTATTTTTAGGCGAGGTGGTTATATTTGAAGACATCATTGAGGAAAATCCTATTAAGCTTCGTACTGCTTGTTCTCATTGCATCAGCAATCCCGGCAGCTGTTCTGGCAGTGGACATGCCCTATGTCATATATGAAACAAGCCACTCAAGATACATAGGCTCTGGCATAAAATACGAAAACATAAAGAAGTTTACTTCACAGGGCTGGTGGAACATAAACCTTATTAGGGTTGATCTGACAAATGAATATGCTGAAATAAAAGGGCTTTTCAGCGACAAGGGCCTGTCAAACAGACAGGCTGTAAGCGATCTGGTTACAAGGAGCAATGCTGTGGCAGGTATAAACGGCGACTTTTTCAACTACAACCCTATACCCCATCCTATGGGAACATTTATAGAAAATGGAGAGATAATATCATCTCCAATAGAAAGAGCCTATGCTTTGCCTACTTTCTATTTGGACATTTACAACAATGCGGATATAGCCTTCTTTGACAGAAGCATGAAGATTACTTCCCTTGAATCCGGAAAAAGCGTAAATATAAGCCTTATAAACAAGACTGCAGATATGAACATGGTAACACTGTTAAACAAAAACTGGGGAAGCAAATCCTTTGGCAATAAGTACAACGACCCAACCCATGGAGAAATGGTGGAAATGGTAGTTGTAGACGATGTAGTAAAGGAAATACGAATAGGAAAGGAAGCTGTAAGCATTCCGGAAAACGGATATGTAATATGCGTAAGGGGAAGCAGAAAGGAGCCTTTACTTGAAAACTTCAAGGTTGGAGATAGGGTTAAACTGGAATTAGGCACCACTCCAAACCTGGAGAACATCAAATTTGCCATAGGCGGAGGAAGCATAATATTAAAGGATGGAAAAGTTACTAATACAAATATCAATATAGCAGGAAATCAGCCACGTACAGGAATTGGAATCTCCAAGGATGGAAAGGAACTGATACTTGCAACCATTGACGGCAGGGATATTTCCTATGTAGGGGTAACCCAGGAGGTATTTGGAGAGATATTAAAGAGCCTTGGTGCCTATAATGCCATAAACCTGGATGGAGGCGGCTCCACTACTATGGCAATAAGGCCGCTGGATAAGCAGCTTTCAGAAGTGGTAAACAAGCCTTCTGAAGGTACGGAGCGAAAAGTGGTAAATGGAGTTGGAGTATTTACCAATGCGCCCAAAGGTGAGCTTTCCTATATTGAGATTGAAACTGATGAAAGCAACATGTTCCCAAATACCACAAGGAAATTCACTGTAAAGGGATATGACCAGCATCACAACCCCATTGACATTGATGAAAGCAAAGTGGAACTGACTGCCATTGGCATCAAGGGAGAAATAAATGGAAACAGCTTTAAAGCCCTGTCCCCAGGCAAGGGAGTTATACAGGCCAACTATCAAGGCTTAAAGGCCTCCATAGAAATAAGGGTATTTGACGAAGTTGAAAGCCTTGTACTGCCTGTTTCAAAATTCCACCTGCATCCATACGGCAAAAAAACCATAGGAAACATATACGGATTGGATAAGAATGGGCATAAGGCAGCCATATACAATGAGGATATAGAATGGACAGTATCAGGAAATATAGGGAATGTTGAAAATGGCATATTCTATAGCAATGGAAACATGGGCTCAGGTGCAGTAGTACTTAAGGCAGGAAAGGCTGTAAACAGCATACTGGTTTCAATAGGAAGCGATGAAGGAACCCTTATAGAAGGGTTTGAGGATATAAATAGATTCAATACAGTAGTATATCCATACTTCGTTAAGGGAAGCATAGCTTTGAAAAATGAGGGTAAGGAAGGAAAAAACAGCCTCAGTGTAAAATATGACTTTACTGAAGGAGAAGTAAGCCGTGCATTTTATGTAAGGTTCCTGTCAAACGGAAAAATTGGACTACCCCTTAATGGAACTCCAAACAAGCTGTCCCTTTGGGTAAAGGGCGATGGAAACGGTGCATGGCTAAGGGCAAAAATTGTAGATGCCAAGGGCAATAGCTATAATTTAAGCTTTAGAAGATTTATAGATTTCAAGGACTGGCAGCAGGTTGAAACCCCGATACCAAGTGAGGTAACATATCCAATAACATTGGAGAGAATATACGTTGTGGAAATTGATATTGAAAGGAAGTACTCGGGAGAAATACTCATAGATGGGTTAAAAGCCCATTATCCACCTAAATATGACGAAAAAACAGCACCAAAGGCAACTCAGGTTGTAGATGAGAAAAACGTAAAATCAGTAAAATCTGAATCAGGGCTGTCTATAGTGGTAACAAGGCTTCCTGAAGTATCAAAGGAACTGAATGAAAGCATAAAATCAGCCATAGGCAATAAGCTCAATGAAATGACTAAAGGCTATGATTTAGGCCTTGTAATAGGCAAGAAGGATATGGAGATTAATAAGAATATAGGCTCAAATAACACCATAAATATTGGATACCCATATATAAGCCATAAACATAAAAACCTGCTCATAATAGATGCAAGCAGCATCAGAGGAGGTTTAAGGCCTACCAACCCTCAGCAGTGGATATGGCTTAAGGATGGATTAAATGCTGAAGATAAGGACCATATAATTCTGTTTTTAAATACCCCAATATTTGGACAGGCTGGATTCAAGGACCCTATGGAAGCAGAGCTTCTTCACAATACTCTGGTGGAATCCTATGAAAAGGGAAAAACTGTCTGGGTAGTATTCCCCGGAAGTGAAACAAAAGTGGAGATAAAGGATGGAATAAGGTACATCCAGCTTAATAACAAGCCTGTCAACAGCATTGAGGAGCTAAAATACATGAATTCCATAGAGTTCATAGTAAACGGTGGCGAGATAACTTATCAAATCCATTAAATACCCCCTATTAAAAAAAGCGGCTAAAAGCCGCTTTTTTATGAAACATAGAACATAATGCAGACTGTGAGTATTGTAATTATAATTGCTATAATGCTATAGATAAAACTCCTTAACATAAAATCACTCCCTTAACTGTTAATATTGTTGACAATTAAGGGAGCTTTTAGTCTATAAACATTATCTGTTGACCCTATATCCGCTTTTAAACTGCTCATAAAGCATCTTTGCAATTCCCAGTCCTTCCCTATTGGATAACTCCTTTGAAATCTCTTCATAGTACATGTCCTCAAATATTTCGGTCCCAGTACCTTTGGGAATAAGTCCCCCATCCGGTATGGTATTCCTCATTTCCTTAAAAAGCATATTCAAGAATATGGACTCAAATTCCCTGCATACTTCCATCAGCTGGGCATCGTCCTTATTTTTATCTGCTGCCTCAGCCTTTTTTTCAAATACGGAAAGCTTATCATAGAATCCAATATTGTCTATTTCCATAACAGCACCTCATTATCTCTTAAGGTTGTTTACAAGCTGCATCATTTCATCTGATGTCTGTATTGCCTTTGAGCTGATTTCATAGGCTCTCTGGGCTGATATCATCTTAACCATCTCATCTACTATCTTCACATTTGATGTTTCCAGATACCCCTGCATTATCCTCATATCCATTTCCTCTGCATCTATTGGTATTTCCTCTCCTGAAGCAAGGGTCTGGCTGTATAGGTTGGCTCCCTCTGACAGCAGCCCGGCGGGATTTTGAAATTTTACTATCTTCAGCCTCCCTATTTCAACAACTTCTCCATCTTCGTCCAGTCCAGTTATATATCCTCTTTCATCTATATTAATATCAGTTATGCCGCTTTCTATATATATCTCATTATCGTCTTCATCCAGCACTATGTAGCCTTCACTGGTTACAAGCATTGCCTCATCATAGTCTACGCTGAGCTTAAAGCTTCCATCCCTTGTATACCTGATTTCCCCATTGGGAAGCATCACTGAAAAGAAGCCGTCCCCATCAATGGCCAGGTCATATGTTCCATTGGTTTCAATGAAGCTGCCCTTTGTAAAATCCTTCCTGGTTGCACTTAGCATTACTCCATGGCCTACCTGAATATTCACAGGGCCTGCTTCTTCAATCCGGTTGTCCCTCCTCAGTGTGGTATACAATAAATCCTTGAATTCAGCCCTTTGGGCTTTATAAGATGTTGTATTCACATTAGACAGGTTGTTTGCAATGGTATCTATATTAAACTGCTGTGCTTTCATGCCTGTTGCTGCAGTCCACAATGCTCTCATATTACTACCTCCTAAATCCTTCCTATTTCATTTACAGCCTTCTCCAGCATTTCATCCTGTATTCTTATCAGCTTCTGTCCCATTTCAAATTCCCTCAGAAGGCTAATCATCTCTACCATTTCATCTATTGCATTTACATTGGCTCCCTCCAGATATCCCTGCAATACCTTTCCTTCATATGGTATTTCCACCGGTTCAACGCCTTCAGCCATGATATACAGGTTGTCCCTAACCTTTCTCAAGAACTCCCTGTTTTCCAAATCCACTATATCCAGTATCCCTGCTGTATTTCCATCTACCAGCACCTGTCCATTTTCCAGAACTGACACCGTACTTCCATCGATATATATAGGCCCGTCCAATCCCTGCACAATCTCTCCAGTTGATGTAACAAGCTGATTGTTGGCAACTAGAAATGAGCCGTCTCTGGTATAATATGTATTTCCTTCTTCATCCATAACCTTAAAGAATCCAGACTGATTTAATGCCAAGTCATAGGTTCCTCCCGTTTCAATCAGCTCTCCCTGGGAAAAATCCGTAACTATCTTATGAAATTTTACTCCTGCGCTCATGGTGCCTATAACATGGAAAGGCTGATTGTGAATACTTCTTAATAAAAGCTCCTGAATATCCTCCCCCTGACTTTGCAAAGGATTGCCGTTTCCATCCAGTATATAGTTTTCATTATCTGTATTTAAGTCCTCCCTGCCATCTCTGTAATAGGTTCTTAAAAATCCGTTTTCATCTACGGTAAATCGAACTTCCTTTACATAGCTGTTTCCTTCAGGAGTAGATATGACAAAATACCCGCTGTCAGTTCTTGCCATATGGATTTGCCCGTCTGTTTCATAGGTTATATTGCTCCCACCTGACGGTGCATTAAAGCTTGTACCATTTATTTTTGACAATAGCTTTTCCGGAAAGCTTTCAACTAAGGATATGTCCTTTTTATATGCCGTTGTATTTATATTGGCCAGATTGTTTGTCAATACCTCTAACCTTCTTGTATTGGCCAATAGTGAAGTTGCTCCTATATACAGCCCTCTGTTCACTTGAATTCTCCTTCCTTATATACGACTATCCTATATATCGGCATATTTATAAAAATCCTTAGTAAATATTTGACCTAATTGAATCGGAATCAACTGAATCGGAATCAAGATATTTGATCCATTCCAAGGCTCTGCCTGTCCCAATGGCTACTGCACCGATAGGGTCATCCACTACAAATGTATCTATGCCTGTTTTTTCCATAATAAGCTTGGGTAATCCGTGAAGCAGCGCTCCTCCTCCAGTCATATATATTCCCTTGTTTCCTATATCTGCCGCCAGCTCCGGTGGAGTCCTCTCCAATACGCTGTGGACGGTTTCAACAATCTGGGCTACAGTTTCCTCCAGTGCCTCCAGCATTTCACTTGATGCAATTTTAATTGTTTTTGGAAGCCCTGTCATAAGGTTTCTTCCCCTTATTTCCATGTATACTTCCTTTTCCCTTGGATAGGCAGTTCCGATGTTCATCTTCAATTCCTCGGCAGTTCTCTCTCCAATCATCAAATTGTGCTTCTTTCTTATGTACCTTATTATGGCTTCATTGCACTCATCTCCGGCAACCTTTATTGATTTGCTTACAACAATACCTCCCAAAGATATTACTGCTACGTCTGTGGTTCCTCCTCCAATATCCACTATCATGTTTCCATTGGGCTGGGTAATGTCTATTCCTGCTCCAATGGCTGCTGCAATGGGCTCCTCAATAAGAAAGGTCTTTCTGGCTCCTGCCTGATTGCTGGCTTCAAGTACTGCCCTTTTCTCAACTTCAGTAATGCCGCTGGGCACACATATTATAGCCCTAGGCTTAAAAAGGGTTTTCCCAATTGTTTTGGAAAAGAAATATCTCAACATTCTCTCTGTAATGTCAAAATCAGATATAACTCCATCTTTCATAGGCCTTATAGCTACTATATTACCAGGGGTTCTTCCAAGCATCCTCTTTGCTTCTTCGCCAACAGCCAATATCCTGTTTGTGTTGTTGTCAATTGCCACTACAGATGGCTCATTAAGTACTATACCTTTCCCCTTGATATAGACTAGTATGCTGGCAGTTCCTAAATCTATACCTATATCTGTTCTGAAAGTAACCATAACCATCGCCCCCTCGAATTTCTCTATACATCTATAAATTATATCATAGTTTTCTGCATAAAAAATCAAAATTTTTCAACGGGCCCATGTATTTCCAACATTTTTCTCAAAAATTATTAAGGTAGAAGAATATCTCCTACCTTAAGTTATCCAAAACCAAAAGGTCCATAAAAGGAGGTAAGCTCCTTAAAGCTGGACCGTTAATCGTTTATCGCCTTGTATTTTAATTTTGTAGCTTTTCCTCCCCTTATATGCCTTTCAGCTTTGTTTTGATCCAGTACCTGTTTTACCATTGTTGCTATAAGAGGGTTTATCTTAGGAAGCCGCTCCGTTACGTCTTTGTGAACTGTACTTTTGCTCACTCCAAAGACACCCGCAGCCTGTCTTACAGTGGCTCTTTCGCTAATTATGTATTTTGCAATTTCCAATGCTCTTTCCTCTATATAATCTTTCAATCAGGTCTACCCCCTTTGGACTTTATTGGGTTTCTAATCTTTCTAAATATTTATGCATTTTATCCTGCTATTAGAACCAATATATTAGTTTGAATACATAAAGGATGGCAGATATCTGTTTGGATTGATGCTTATCCCATCTTCAATTACTTCAAAATGCAAATGGGATTCCATAAGCATCTCAACTGGTGATGGTTTTCCTATCCTTCCAATTACATCTCCCTTATTTACTGTAATTCCTTCGCCAATGAGTCCATCCTCTGACAATCCTGCATACTTCGTCTGCAAATTCTCCCCATGGGATAAAATAACTACTATTCCCCAAAGGGGATCCTCATACACTTCCTGTACTGTGCCAGACAATGCTGCCATAACCTGTGTGCCTTCCGGTGCCATTATGTCTACTCCACAGTGTGATGTCCATTCGTCCAGAGTTTCTGAATAGATTAAACTGTCTTCCGTATAGTCTGTGCCAATGCTGCCTATTACAGGAGCGGCCATTTCCACTGTTTCATTGTATTCTTCCAATGTATAAATAGGAGCTGTTTCTGCATTGTTTTCTTTCTCATATTCATGCTCATCCTCTATTATGGTCATTACATCATCTGCTGCTGCCACTTCCTCAGCTCCTCCCCCTGTTTCATCCTGTGTTTCAATCTTTGCTATTTCTATTGTTTCCTCATCTTCTAAATCCTCTTTAAGTATTACTAAATCTTCCCCTTCCTGAGGCTTCTCGGATATATTCCTTAAATTCCCCCTGGATGCCACTACAGCAGATATAGCCACAATGCATACACAGATGAATAAAATGATATAAAATCCATCCTTTTTAAAGAAATTGGAAAGCTTCTCTCGCATTCCCCCACCTCCAGTATGTAGTATTGCCACATTTATCTATTTAATACATAAGAAGCCAAATTTTTTTCAATAAAAAAAAACGGGCATTACCCGTTACAGATCATTCCAAAGCCCAAGTTCAACACCTGTGTAGTAGTGCTTTAGTATTTCCTCATAGGTTTTCCCGTTTTTGGCCATTCCGTTTGCCCCCCACTGGCTCATGCCTACCCCATGGCCATAGCCTATGGTTTCTATGTCAATTATGTTGGTCCTTGGGTTGAAATATATCTTAAAATTTGTAGAATTCAATTCAAATAATTCCCTTATTTCCCTTCCATCTACAACAGTGCCATTTATGGCTACCTTCTTCACCCTTCCGCTTTCAGTCCTTTCCACCAGCTTTATCCTATCCTGTATGTTTTCCTTGGTTACATCTGCAAAGGGGTATTTTTTATTTATCTTATCAATAAACTCATCTCCTGTCATGGTTACAATGGACCTGTATCTTGGAGCATCCTCCTCGTACTGGCTTTCAACAGACTTCAAATAAGGAATGTCCACTGCAAACACATCCACTGCATCCTCCGTCATCCCTCCGCTTGTGGAATGGTACAGTGCCTCTATTATCTCTCCTTTATAGTAGAGCACCTGCCCTTTGGTGGACTCCACAGCCTCTTCAATCTTTCCCCAGTATTTTTCCTCCCAGCCGCTGGAATGAATGCTCTTTAGTTCATCCAGGGTAAGATATGCCTGGCAGTGAATGCCTGTACAAAGCGGAGCCTCAGGGTGTTCAGGATGTCCCTTTGGATACTTCAGGAACCTGTTTACTGCATAGGTCCTGCTTGCCACAGCCTGTGCCTTCAATGCCTCTATATGGAATTCTGCAGGCATCTCTGCAGCCACAACTCCCTTTATGTATTCCTCCAGGGGCATTTCTATCACCTGCCGGGTCCTGGTATCATAAACCTTAATATTGCCCTCAAACTCAGGCACTGCTTCTTCAACTTCTTGCCTGTTATCCCTATCTTCCCTGTTAGCTTCCTTGGGAACGAAGTTGAAACTCTTTACTATCAATGCAGGCACAAATATTGTTATTATCAGAATAATCCCGGTATATATACAGAATCTTTTCATCTCTTCCCCCTCTTAACTTTTGTATACATACAATATAGTATGCTTAATGGGGAAAAATTATAACAAATAAAAAGGGTGGCATTTCGCCACCCTGTCTATGGAATGGACCGGCATATATACCAGTCTCGTGATTTATACCCTTTTTATCTTTGCTCCTAATTTTGCAAATTTTTCCTCAATGTTTTCATACCCTCTGTCTATATGGTGGATATCGCCTATTTCCGTAACCCCGTCGGAAACCAGTCCAGCCAGCACAAGTGCTGCACCTGCCCTCAGGTCTGTTGCTTTTACAGGGGCTGACATAAGGCTTTCCACTCCCTGAATTATTGCTGATCTTCCATCAATTTTTATATCTGCACCCATTCTCTTAAGCTCATCCACATGCATAAACCTATTTTCAAAAACAGTTTCTATTATAACACTTGTCCCCTTGGAGATACTCATTAGAGCCATAAACTGGGCCTGCATGTCTGTAGGAAATCCAGGATATGGCAGGGTCTTGATATCTACTGCCTTGGGCCTTCCGTTTCCAATTACCCTTACCTTATCTCCATTTTCATTTTCAATAATGACACATCCAGCTTCCCTGAGCTTTGCAATTATTGGCTTTATATGGCTTGATATAACATTCTCAACTGTTACATCCCCTTTTGTAATGGCTGCAGCTACCATAAAGGTTCCTGCTTCAATTCTATCGGGAATAATTGAGTGGGTTGCTCCTCCTAGCTCCTTTACACCCTTTATTCTAATGCTGCTGGTACCTGCTCCCTTGATATCTGCTCCAAGCTTATTTAAAAAGTTTGATAAATCAACTATTTCAGGCTCCATTGCAGCATTGTCTATTATGGTTTCTCCCTCTGCCATTACGGCAGCCATCATTATGTTTTCAGTAGCTCCAACGCTTGGAAAGTCTAAGTATATTCTGTCACCAACAAGCTTCTCTGCATAGGCGCCTATATTTCCATGGTTTACATCTATTTCAGCTCCAAGAGCTCTAAATCCCTTTAAGTGCAAATCTATTGGCCTGGTTCCAATAGCACAGCCTCCAGGCAAGGATGTTTTTGTCTTGCCCAATCGGGTCAGTAAAGGTCCCATCACCAAAAAAGATGCCCTCATCTTGCTCATCAGCTCATAAGGTGTTTCATAATTATTAATATCCTTAGAATTAATCCTTATAATTCCCTTATCTAAGAATTCCACCTTAGCACCTAGGTATGATAGCACTTCACACATTACTTCTACATCCTTTAACCTGGGAACATCCTCCAGTATAATGTCCTCAGTGCCCAAAAGTGATGCTGCCAGTATTGGAAGAGCTGAATTCTTTGCTCCGCTTATTCTCACTGTTCCTCTTAAAGGAGGACATTTTTCCACCAAAAATTTGCTCATTCTATCCCTCCTGCTTCAATATCCAATGGTTATTATGGGTGTTCCAATCCAAACATAGGTTTTGTCTTCACATTCATTATAATTTACTGCAATATTCAGGTTCATCTTCCTGGTACCTGTATAGATGTATTCATCTATATAAGGAGTAAACATAGAAAGGCTTAATACTCCTTCTTCCTTATATGATTCCACTACCCTTCCCCTGAACTTCCTTGCAGATTTTAAAACCTTGTCTTCGCTTTCATCAATGTCAATTCTTCCATCAATTGTACCTACAATGCATTTTGTTACATTCATCATCTTGTCATATCTTTGAAAAATATTATCCACTTTTAATATTATATCATTATTTTTGACAAAGTGGTTATTATTTATTAAATTAATAAAAAGAGAAGTCTCTCCAGGGTAGCCCTCTACTTCATAGGAGGAAATGCTTATGGTAACAATATTTCCCAGGCTATCCATTCCCTGTATAACAAGCTGATTCAGCCCTTCATCCTTTGTAAGCTTCTGGCTGTAGTGTTTATGTCCCAACTGCAGGCACTGATTTAAATCATAATCTGTCAGTGTTCCCATTATATTCATTTCATCCTTTATATGATTTCCTAACTTCAATAATTCCTCTTCATCAATAAATCTGTCCAGTATTACTCCGCCCAGGGCAATGTCGCTTTCTACGAAGGATGCTCCCGTATCTCTAAGTATTCCAAGCATCAGGTCCATTTCATCATCATTTTTAGTCAGTCCAAAAACAGGAGTCAATAAAACCAGTATAATTCCCAAAAGTATAAGCCTTTTAAAACCTTTCATACCCAAACCTCCATATATTATTAATGGAAAGGGTATATGTGATGTGAATGTAAAGGGGGACAAAACATTCACATCATAAAAAATACCCTTTCCTATGGTAAAAGTATTGCCAGGAAAGGGTATTTTTTATACCTTAATGGTTAATATTTTCTTTGTTATTTTTTATTAATTTTGCAACTTCCAGCCTGTTTATGGCCCTTCTAAGGGAGGCTTCAGCTCTAAGTATATCAATTCCTTCCCTTTGGCTTAATCGCCTTTCAGCCCTTTCCTTTGACTCTTTTGCCCTTTCAACGTCTATTTCCTCAGGCCATTCAGCTGAATCAGTAATCACTGTAGTCTTTTCCCTTGTAACTGAAACATATCCTTCAGAAATGGATGCGACTCTTTCCACTCCGTCCTTTTTTATTCTAATCTTCCCCGTAGCAAGAGGAGTTATTATGGGAGCCCTGTTTTTAAGTATTGCAAAATCCCCATCTATTCCCCTTAAAATCACCATATCCACTTCATCGGAGAAAAAAACCCTTTCAGGAGTAACTATTTCCAGCTTAAATCCCATGATTAGCCCTCCATGCCCTTAGCTTTATTAAGTGCATCATCTATGGTTCCAACCATGAAAAATGCCTGTTCCGGTACATCATCATGCTTTCCTTCCAGTATTTCCTTAAATCCCCTTATGGTTTCCTTTACAGGCACATATGTGCCCTTCATTCCTGTAAACTGTTCAGCTACAGTAAATGGCTGGGAAAGAAATCTCTGTATTTTTCTTGCACGGGATACTATAAGCTTATCTTCATCGGTAAGCTCATCCATACCCAGTATTGCAATTATATCCTGAAGCTCCCTATACCTCTGCAGCACCTCCTGGACACCCCTTGCCACGTTGTAGTGCTCTTCCCCCACAATATCAGGAGATAGAATCCTTGATGTGGAATCCAGAGGGTCCACTGCTGGATATATTCCCAGCTCAGCTATCTGTCGGGATAACACCGTTGTAGCATCCAGATGAGCAAAGGTTGTTGCAGGCGCAGGGTCTGTCAGGTCATCTGCAGGCACATACACTGCCTGAACTGATGTAATGGAGCCCTTCCTTGTGGAAGTAATCCTCTCCTGCAGCTGCCCCATTTCCGTAGCCAGAGTTGGTTGATACCCTACTGCAGAAGGCATCCTGCCTAAAAGTGCAGATACCTCTGATCCTGCCTGGGTAAACCTGAATATGTTGTCTATAAAAAGAAGTACATCCTGTCCCTCTTCATCTCTAAAGTACTCTGCCATGGTAAGGCCTGTAAGGGCTACCCTCATCCTTGCTCCTGGAGGTTCATTCATCTGGCCAAATGCAAGGGCTGTTTTATCTATTACCCCTGATTCAATCATCTCATA
Source organism: Tissierellia bacterium (assembly GCA_012839745.1). GTDB lineage: Bacteria > Bacillota > Clostridia > Tissierellales > Tepidimicrobiaceae > DUMS01. Next base: position 24,679 of record DUMS01000066.1, on the reverse strand, counting down.
GTACAGGTCGTTTCCTTCCCTGGTTCTCTCTCCAACTCCTGCAAATACTGATATGCCTCCATGCTTTGTAGCCACGTTATTGATAAGCTCCTGTATAAGAACCGTCTTTCCAACGCCTGCTCCACCAAACAGGCCTATCTTTCCGCCTTTTACGTATGGTGCAATAAGGTCAATAACCTTTATCCCGGTTTCAAACATCTCCTGGGTAGTAGCCTGTTCCTCAAAGCTTGGAGCAGGCCTGTGTATTGGAAACATCTTTTCAGTTTTTACCTGCTCCTTGCCATCTATGTTCTCCCCCAGCACATTAAACAGCCTTCCCAGAGTTTCCCTGCCAACGGGGACAGTTATAGGCCTTCCTGTGTCCACTGCATCCATGCCCCTTACAAGGCCATCTGTTGAGCTCATGGCTATACATCTTACAATATCGTCACCAATGTGCTGAGCCACTTCTACAACAAGCCTTTCCCCCTTATTCTGTATCTCAATGGCATTTAACAATCTGGGCAAGTTATCTTCATGGAACCTGATGTCAACAACAGGCCCTATTACCTGGACTATTTTGCCTACGTTTCTTTCCATATATCCACTCCTTTCTCCATTACCTCAAAGCCTCAGCACCTGAAACAATCTCAGTAATTTCAGTAGTAATGGCTGCCTGTCGGACTCTGTTATATGTTAACAAAAGCTCATCTATCATTTCCTCTGCATTATCCGTGGCGTTTTCCATGGCAGTCCTCCTTGCCCCCTGCTGGCTTGCGGAGGATTCTACCAGCGCACCATATATTACAGATTGAATGTATTTGGGTATAAGATAGTTTAAAACATCATCCAATGATGGCTCAAATTCAATAATTGCCCTTTTGGCCTTTTCTTCATCAGCCTTCAATGAATCGCCAGGCAATAGCCTTAGAATATCCGGCTGTTGGGAGATTACAGATATAAACCTGGTATATACCAGCTTAACCTCATCTATTTCTCCCTTTTCATAAGCCTCTAAAGCCAAAGTCCCTATATTTTTTGCATCCTTAAAGGAAGGATCCTCTGTAATTCCAATGAATTCAGCCATTATATCATAGCCTCTAAGCCTAAAATAATCCCTGGCCTTTGTGCCTACTGCTATTACCTTTACCCTGTCCTTTATATACTTCATTTCCCTTTCGGCTAGCCTGTTTACATTGGAGTTAAACCCTCCAGCCAGCCCCCTGTCGGCAGCTATTACTATATAAAGGCTTCTTTTGATTTCCCTTGGTTTTAAATAGGGATGGTTGATGCTTCCTAATTCCCCTAATACTTCCCTTATGTTTTCATATATTGCATTGTAATAGGGCCTTGTTTTCTCCAATCTGTCCCTGGCTCTTTTTAGCCTTGCACTGGCCACCAGCTCCATTGCATTGGTAATCTGCTTTATATTATTTATTCCTCTAATTCTCCTCTTTATCTCACGAGTTGATTGAGCCAAATAACCACCTCCGCCTTAGAGGACAAAGCTTTTCTTGAATTCATGAACAGCTTCTGTTATTCTCTTTTCAGTATTCTCCGTTAAATCCTTGGTCTCCCTTATTGATTCAACTATATCCGGATAGTTGTTGTCTACATACTGCAGAAATTCCTTCTCGAACTGCCTTATTCTATTTACAGGTATATCTGACAGGTATTTGTTAATTGCCACATAGAATATGATTACCTGGTGCTCTACGCTTACAGGACTGTATTGAGGCTGCTTCAAAAGCTCCATTATTCGCTCTCCCTGTTCAAGCCTCTGCCTTGTATCCTTATCAAGCTCTGAACCAAACTGGGCAAATGCAGCCAGGTCCCTATACTGGGCAAGCTCAAGCTTTAAGCTTCCTGCCACCTTTTTCATGGCTTTTATTTGGGCTGCCCCTCCTACCCTTGACACCGACAGGCCAGTATTTATGGCTGGCCTGAATCCAGCAAAGAACAGGTCAGTTTCCAGAAATATCTGGCCATCTGTAATGGATATTACATTTGTAGGTATATAGGCTGAAATATCCCCAGCCTGGGTTTCTATTATGGGAAGGGCAGTAATAGAGCCTCCACCATATCCCTTGCTCAGCTTTGCTGCCCTTTCCAAAAGCCTTGAGTGGAGATAGAATACATCTCCAGGATAAGCCTCGCGTCCAGGGGGCCTTCTTAGCAAGAGGGACATTGCCCTATATGCAATGGCATGCTTTGATAAATCATCGTAAACAATCAGTACATCCCTGCCATTGTCCATAAATTCCTCTCCCATGGCGCAACCTGCATAAGGGGCTATGTATTGCAGTGGAGCCAGTTCACTGGCAGTAGCAGATACAACTATTGTATAGTCCATTGCACCGTGTTTTTCAAGTACGTCAACTATCTGAGCCACTGTGGACCTCTTCTGGCCTATGGCAACATATATGCATATGACATTCTGTCCCTTCTGGTTTATGATGGTATCTACAGCAATGGCAGTCTTGCCCGTTTGCCTGTCTCCTATTATAAGCTCCCTCTGGCCCCTTCCTATTGGAAACATGGAATCTATGGATTTAATGCCTGTTTGTAAAGGCTGGTTTACCGATTCCCTGGTGATTACTCCAGGTGCTATCCTTTCAATGGGCCTGAACTTAGTTGCATTTATAGGCCCCTTGCCATCAATAGGCTGTCCCAGAGCATTTACAACCCTTCCAATCATTACGTCCCCAACAGGAACTTCCACTATTCTGTTGGTCTTCCTTACCATATCCCCTTCCCTTATGTTCTCATCAGAGCCTAAAAGCACACATCCTACATTGTCCTCCTCAAGATTTAGTGCCATTCCGTAGACTCCTCCGGGAAATTCAATAAGCTCATTGGCCATACAGCCTTCCAGCCCGTGAATTCTTGCTACTCCATCTCCTACAGTAAGCACTGTGCCTGTATCTACCATTTCCAGCTTCTTTTCATATTTTTTTATCTGCTCCTTAATGACAGAACTTATTTCTTCTGGCCTTAATTCCATCGTTTCACCCCGACTTTCGTATATTATGCACCTTTTATGGATTTTTCCATTTCTTTAAGTTTGCCTTTTACAGTTCCATCAATTACCTTGTTTCCAATGCTTAAAAGGACACCGCCTATTATGCTCCTGTCTACAACATTTTTCAGCTGAACCCTTTTGTTCAGCTTGTTCTCCAGTGTTATCCTCAGCTTGTTTTTAATATTGTCATCCATTAAAACAGAAGTTACTGCTGTTACTTCGATTATATTTTCATGTTCATTGAAAAGCTTTAAAAACTCCTTGTTAATTCTTTCAATTGCATTTTCCCTTCTCTTATCTACCAGCACATACAGAAAGTTCAATACTTCCTCTGATATCCTTCCATAAAATATATTTTTCAGAAGCTCCTTCTTTTCATCCCTTGATACCTTTGGATGCAAAAGGACCTTTCTTAACCCTGTTTCCTTAAGGAATACAAGTGTAACAGATGAAAAGTCCTCTTTGAATTCCTTCAGCTTATTCAGCTCCAGACCAGCTTCAAACAGTGCATATGCATACCTTTTGCTTACTAAATCTGCCATCTCTGAGTCCCTACCTCATCTACAAATCTATTTATTAGCTGCTTATGCTTATCCAGTGTCAGATTTTCCTCCAATATACTTGAAGCTATCAATAAGGCCATTTCTAAAGTTTGAACCTTTATATCAAATAAAGCTTTTTCCATTTCCTTGTTTATTTCCTTCTTTGCCCTTTCAAGTATGTTGTTTGCTTCCTCTCTTGCTTCAGCTATTATGCTTTCCCTGATTTCCTCTCCCCTTTTTCTTCCTGATTCTATAATCTCCTGGGCTTCCCTTTTAGCCTGGGATATTCTAACTTCATATTCCTCCCTTAGCTTCATTGCTTCTTCCTTTAGGCTTTTAGCCCCTTCTATGTCCTTGTTTATCCTTTCCTTCCTGTCATTTAGCATCTTTGATACTGGCTTATACAATAGTTTCCTTAACCCAAAAAAAAGTATCAGAGTTGCTATTAAAGTCAGCACAACAGATAAGCCATCTGGTATTACCCTTATGTCAATATTCATCTAATAACCTCCTTCTTAGGGCATATTACAGGGGACCCTATTTACCAGGAATAAACAGGATCCCTGATTTTCTTATAGCCCCAGATTTAAATATGCTGTAAGCAGTGGCCTTATAAATATGAGAATTATAGCAATTACAAGGCTGTATATACCAGTTGTCTCTGCAACTGCCTGACCTAATAGCATGGTTCTGGTTATCAATGCCTGAGCCTCTGGCTGCCTTCCTACAGCAGCAGCTCCTTGGCCCGCTGCATGCCCCTGACCTATGCCAGGGCCTATACCAGCAATCATTGCCAATCCTGCACCAATGGCAGAACATCCCAATATAAAAGCTTCGCTTGTTATTCCCTGCAACATCATCCATTCCTCCTTTTTTATAGCCTAATTGTCAAAATTGCCTCCTATGAAAATCATTGTAAGCATTGCAAATATAAAGGTCTGCAATAGCCCTGAAAACACATCAAAATATGCATGCAGCACTGGCGTTACTAGGGGAGCAACTAATCCCAATGCATTGTATATAAGGCTCATTATTATCACACCACTTAATATGTTTCCAAATAGACGGAAAGACAATGATATTGGATTTGCCAGCTCCCCCAGTATATTAAGGGGCAGAAGAAATGGCAATGGCTGAAAGAATCCCTTTATATATCCATCAATGCCATTATTCTTTATGCCAAAGAACTGGGTTAAAGTAAATGTAACCAGAGCCAGCGTAAGGGTTACGCTGTAGTCAGATGTTGGCGGTGTAAACCCCAGCAGTCCAGACAGATTTGCTACTAACAGAAAAGCCATAAGGGTGAAAATATATGGGCTAAACCAGACCTGCTTTTCTCCCATGGTCTGTTTAACCAGGTTTTCTACTGTTTCTACCAGTATTTCCATTACATTTAATAACCCTGATGGGGGTTTGGATAAATCTGCTTTTCTTATCTTCCTGTTTACTGCCATTGCAAATATAAGCAAGGCAAATACTACAATATATACATTTACAATGGTATCAGGTATTATTATTTCCCTATTTAACAGATTAAATGTTATTTCAAACAACAATATCCTTCCTTTCTACGGGTACAAAATTATTGCTATAAATTATTTTCTCCCCCTTTGGTTTTATTGCTGGGTATTATATTAAAAATTGCACTGGTAAGTATTACTATCTTTATCATGAGCAGCCCAATTATTGCAGTAACCAGGCTCAAATAATCTGCCAAAGCTGCAACAGCAAGTACAATTCCATATATCATATATCGCATGATGTATTGACAAAAGGCATAAAAGAAAGCTTTTTCAGGAGGCATGGTTACAGCCTTGTTGATGGTAAGCTCCAGCAGTTTAAATCCCAGTATTCCTATGCTGGTGCCAAATATAAATCCCAATACCAGAGGCTTTGGTTCCTTGAATCCAAAAAAAACGCCTGTGGCAAATAAGCTGTATATAACTGTTCTCCTTATTATGTAGTATGACAGCCTGTTATTATTCACTTCCTCTTTCCATCCTTCCTGCCTGCCAGCCTGAATAGCTGAATAAAAGCCACAGCAACTCCCAACAATATGAATATAATCCTGAACACCATATTTGTCCCAGCTTTTTCATCAATGATGCCACCAATATATACTCCCAGTAAAATGGGAGTTATCATGGATAATCCTATTTGAGTTATTAAAGCAATGTTTTTCAGCATACTTTTAGTGTATTTTTATTATGGTGAATTATTCATAAAAATAAAAAAATCCCTAAAAAATAGGGATTTTTTTACCAGGCATTACACTTCCATTGGTTTTAAATCGTCTGCTATTATAAGCTTAGCTTCTGTAGCTGCCTGTACTTGTTCAACTGTAAACTCTGGATTTATCTCCTTAAGTACTATTCCTTTATCAGTTACTTCCATAACGCCCATTTCTGTTATAATCATATCCACCTGTTTTACAGCAGTAAGTGGCAAAGTGCATTTCTTAAGAATCTTAGGGTTGCCTTTTTGTGTATGTTCCATAGCAATTATTACTTTCTTTGCTCCTACTACCAGGTCCATGGCTCCTCCCATTCCAGGAACCATCTTTCCTGGAATCATCCAGTTGGCCAGATTTCCTTCTTCATCTACCTGTAAAGCTCCAAGTACTGTTACGTCTACATGGCCTCCACGGATGATGGTAAAGGACATGGCTGAATCGAAAAACGCTCCGCCTGGCAGTATTGTAACTGGCTGTCCGCCTGCATTTACTATATGCATATCCACTTTGTCCTGTTCTGGAGCTGGTCCTAATCCTATGAAACCATTCTCTGATTGCAGGAATATGTTTACACCTTCTGGAATGAAATTAGCAACCATAGTTGGCAAACCTATTCCAAGGTTTACTATATCTCCATCCTTTAATTCCTTAGCTACTCTCTTAGCAATAAATTCCTTAATTTGAGCCTTATCCATTATCTGTCACCTCCATCAACTATATAGTCCACAAACAATCCTGGAGTAACAACGTCATTCTGATCAATTTCTCCTACTTCCACTATGTGTTCAGCTTCAACTATTACCAAATCTGCAGCAGTTGCCATTAAAGTGTTGAAGTTTCTGGTTGCTCCATAATATACTATGTTTCCCATCTTATCTACAGTATGTCCAGCTATTAAAGCTACATCTGCCCTTAATGGCAGTTCAAGTAAGTATTCCTTTCCGTCAATTTCAATTTTCTGCTTGCCTTCTTCAACAACTGTACCTATACCTGTTGGTGTCAAAATGCCGCCTAATCCAGCTCCACCTGCTCTAATTCTCTCTGCCAGAGTGCCCTGTGGTACAAGGGTTACTTCCATTTCGCCAGAGTTCATCTGATTTCCAGTTTCCTTATTGGTTCCTACGTGAGAAGCAATAAGCTTCTTTACCTGTTTGTTGACTATTAATTTTCCAACTCCATAATCAACAAAGCTGGTGTCGTTGCAAATTAATGTTAAATCTTTAACTCCTTTTTCTACCAATGCATCAATTATCTTATGAGGATTTCCACAGCCCAAAAATCCTCCAACCATTATAGTCATACCATCCTTGACGTGACTAATGGCTTCTTCTATTGAAATTACCTTGTTCATATAAACACCTCCAACTGTATAATGTATTTGTCATAATTATAACAAATTTTAGATAATATATCAATATATTGAACAATTTAATACATATTTAAACTTAATATCCAGAACAAAGCAAATGAAATTTCTTCCATTTGCTTTGTTCCTTTTATTTGCAATTATTTAAATTAGTCTCTCTTTACTATTAATGCAATACCTTGGCCTCCGCCAATGCACAGAGTTGCAAGACCAGTTTTTGCATCTCTCTTTGCCATTTCGTGCAGTAATGTTACAAGAATTCTTGCACCGGAAGCACCAATTGGATGGCCTAAAGCTATAGCTCCACCGTTAACATTTGTCTTTTCAGGATCCAATCCTAAATCCTTTACAACTGCTAAGGACTGTGCAGCAAATGCTTCATTTGCTTCTACCAGGTCTAAATCTGCTACTGTCATATTAGCCTTCTCCAATGCTTTTCTAGATGCTGGTATTGGGCCAGTACCCATTATCTTTGGATCCACTCCTGCTGAAACATATGATACTATTGTTGCCAGTGGCTTAATTCCCAGTTCTTCAGCTTTTTCCTTGGACATGACAACTAAAGCTGCAGCTCCGTCATTTATTCCTGAAGCATTTCCAGCTGTTACAGTACCGTCTTTCTTGAATGCTGGTTTTAATTTAGCCAATCCTTCCAAAGTTGTTCCAAATCTTGGGTGTTCATCAGTATCTACTATTATTGGGTCTCCTTTTCTCTGTGGAACTGATACTGGAACTATTTCATCCTTGAATCTGCCGCTCTTAATAGCTTTTTCTGCCCTTTGCTGGCTTGTTAATGCAAATTTGTCCTGTTCTTCCCTTGTAATATTCCATTGTGCAGCAACGTTTTCAGCAGTAATACCCATGTGGTAGTCATTGAATATATCCCATAGTCCATCATGAACCATGTAGTCTTCTATAGTTCCGTCTCCCATTCTTTGTCCCCATCTTGCACCTTTCAGTATATATGGTGCCTGAGACATGTTTTCTGTTCCTCCTGCCAGTATAATGTCTGCATCTCCTGCCAGTATAGCCTGTGCTGCCAAGGCTACAGTCTTAAGACCAGAACCACAAACCTTGTTTACTGTGTATGATGGCACTTCAATTGGAATACCTGCATGAATTGATACCTGTCTTGCCACGTTTTGTCCTTGTCCTGCCTGTAATACGTTACCGAATATAACTTCATCTACCATTTCTGGAGTGATATTTGCTCTTTTAATAGCTTCCTTGGCTACAATTGAACCTAAAGTTACAGCTGATACATCCTTGAAACTTCCTCCAAAAGTACCTATTGGTGTTCTAACAGCTGACACTATAACTACTTCTCTCATTCAAAAAACCTCCTATTTTTATATTATTATTAACTACTCCCGCCTGTAGAGGGGGCAGTTTAGTTTGCCTTGCTAAAGTTGTCCTATGATGGTGTCATAATCTGGATTTTGATATAATTATTATTAAAATTTTTATGTTAATGTTAATATTTTAACTCACCTGATTCCTTTAGTTAAAACGTGCATAATTTCAAAATTCCTAATATATGCCTTTGCAGAAAAGAAATGCACCAGGTTCTCCCTATGAAATTTTACATATTTCCCCATGTTAACAAGAGTTAGTTTGTTAGAATATTAACATTTCTTTGTCATAATTATATCAAACCCTTGACAATTATACAACTTTTTTTAGAAATTTATTTATCATTCATTAAATATTTAATGCAAAACTCATGCCAACTTATTTTGTTTTTTGGAGTAAAAATATATGTTAAATTGCCATCTTTTTTATGTAAAATAAGGCTAATAGAATAACTGTGTAGCAAATTTGCTACACAGTTATTTGAATTATAAAAATTATGTAACAAACAGGTAATAAACATGTAATGAAAGAGTAATTCAATAAAAAGCAAACTGTAGCCATACATATACACTCTTGTAATTGTGTATAACAATGGCTACAGTTAATACAGGTTACGTTTTCTTATCTATTGTATAAAGCTACTTTTTATACTAAGAACACGAATCCTAAACATATAATAATTCCTGATACTATCAAGTCTATTAAACAATATCCCATAATATCCCTTGCGCCTAGACCAGCTATACCTAAAGCTGGCAGTGCCCAGAATGGTTGAATCATGTTTGTCCAGGCATCTCCCCAGGCAATAGCCATACCTGTAATTGCAGGATTAACTCCCAATTCCAATCCAGCTGGCATCATTATAGGAGCCTGTACAGCCCATTGGCCTCCACCTGAAGGTACGAAGAAGTTTACTAGTCCAGCACTTAAGAATGTAAACAATGGATAAGTTGTCTGGTTAGATATAGCAACAAACATTTCTGACATCTTTCCAGCAAGGGAAACTCCTGCAGCACTTTCTCCTGTCATCATACCCATAATACCTGCATAGAATGGGAACTGTAATATGATTCCACCTGCGCCCTTTACTGCTTCTGCTAGGGCATTCAAATATCTTCTTGGAGTTCCATGTAGTATTATACCTGCAATCATGAATATAAGGTTAACAATATTTAGATTTAGGTCAAATCCCTTTGTAGCAAAATAGTAAATTATATATACTAGTCCTAGTAATCCTGTAATCATTGAAAGCACTGGGCTATTTTCCATTTTATCAGCAGGTGTCATAATTTTTTCAACAGAAGTTGCTTCTTCCATATTATCTTCAAGTAGTTTTGGATCTATTACATAGGCATCTTCATCCTTTGGATGCATTGCCCTATTTAGTATTGGCAACATAATAATGATAGCTGCAGATATGATTAAGTTAAATGGAGCAAATATTGTCTGAGTTGTAGGTATTGCTTCTGTAACGGCTCCTTTTGTTGCAGTTACCAATGCTTCGCCGCCTGTTGCCAGTGAAAGTGGTATTGAACCTGATATTCCTCCGTGCCATACAAGGAATCCTGAATAGGCTGCAGCAATTAAAAGCCTGTAGTCAACTCTTTTTACCTGTTTTGCCAGTTCTCTTGCATATAATGCACCTATAACCAGTCCAAATCCCCAGTTTATCCAGCATGCAATACCGGATATCAATGATACTGCAAATATTGCCTGTGTAGGGGTTTTAGGAATGGATGCCAACTTATTAAGTCCTTTCTTAACTATTGGAGCACTTGCTAATGTATGGCCTGTAACCAACACAAGAACCATTTGCATTGAAAATGCTAGCAGGCTCCATACACCATTACCCCAGTGGATAACCATGTCCATTGGCCCTTGTCCAGTAGTAATTATCCCCAGGACAAATACTAGAATAGTAAGAACAATTGCAAATAAGAATGGGTCTGGCAAATACTTTTGAACAAGTGCAACACAGCCATTTGTAAATTTTTTGAACATATATACTCCTCCTTTTTTTGGATTTTTATATAATTTTGCGAAAAGAATTAATACTTTTCACAAAATTATGTCATAATAATAACGTTAATGTTTTAACATTTAATGGATTAATTTTTGCATATAGTTCTGCATTGGTTTGAAAATACCTGATTTAAATATAATGTATCTTAGTCAGTTCCTTATCCCCTGAAGATAATTACATTATATGCTGGAAAGTTTGTCATAATTATATCAAATATTACAGGATTATACAACATTTTTTTAATATTTTATAGTATTATTAAGCGAAATTCATGCCAACTTTTTTATGTATGAAATAGGGTATAAATGTGTAATTTTACAGCTTCCGTGTTTGTTAAATTTTGACATTTATGTAACTTGTATATAATTAACTACACCCTAATTTCAGTTTTTATTAGCACCTAGCATAAATAGAGATTTTTTCAAAAAGAAAGCTGTAGTCAATTATATACATTACCAAAAAACTGTATATAATTGACTACAGCTAAAGTTCTATTCCATATTTTCTCATCTTCTTATATAAAGCTGTTCTATGGATTTTCAGCTTTTCTGCAGCCAAGCTCTTATTTCCATTGGTTTCTTTAATGGCTGCTATAATAGCCTCTTTTTCAGCTTCCTCCAGTACATTCTTTAGAGGACGAATGATTTCTTGCTGCACATCATGGGACATTCCATTTTTTAACATTCTTTCAGGAAGATGTTCAGGCAATATCTCTGTTCCTGTGGAAATTGTTATTGCCCTTTCCAGGGTATTTCTAAGCTCCCTTATATTCCCAGGCCATTTATACTCTTTCAATATTTCAATTGTTCTCTGTTTAAGCACCTTTCTTTCAGTATCCAGCTCATCACATAGATTATCCAGAAGGTGTTGTGCAAGTAGAGGTATATCCTCTTTTCTATCTCTTAATGGGGGAATATCTATGCTTATTACATTTAGCCTATAATACAGGTCTTCCCTGAAGCGGCCTTTTTCCACTGCTTCTTCCAGGTTCTCATTTGTAGCTGCTATTATTCTCGCATCCAGTGCAATCTTCTTATTGCCTCCTACCCTTTCAAATTCCCTTGCTTCCAGTACCCTTAATAGTTTAGCTTGCATTTCCATAGGCATTATTCCTATTTCATCCAGAAATATTGTTCCTCCGCTGGCCAGCTCAAATTTTCCCGGTTTTCCGCCTTTCTTAGCTCCGGTAAATGAGCCTTCTTCGTATCCAAACAGCTCTGACTCCAAAAGCTCTCTGGGTATTGCAGCACAGTTGATGGGAATGAAGGGGCCAAACTTTCTGTAGCTTGCCTTGTGTATGGCCTGTGCAAACAGCTCCTTTCCGGTACCTGATTCACCCAGTATCAATACTGTGGAATTGGACTGGGCAGCAACTCTTGCCAGCTTTTTCAAATACTCCATCTTTGGGTCCCTGGTAATTATGCTGTCAAATGTGTATTTGCTGTCCTGCAATCTCTCAATTTCTCCCTTGTATTCATTGAGCTTGTTTTCCAGTTCAATGAGCTCCTTGGCCATTTCCCTTACATCGCTTGCATCTTTAAAGAGTACTGCTCCTACAGCGCCTATTATCTTCCCATCGCGAATTATTGGGACCCTGTTGGCAACCATATCATGGCCTTGAATTCTCTGAATATCCCTTATTTCCTTTTTCCCTGTCTTCACAACCAGATGCAACCTTGTATTCTCTATAACATCCTGAACAGGCTTACCTATAGCATCTTCCTCTTTTATTCCCAACAGGTCTTCATAGTTCCACTTTACTATTCTTCCGTTGCTATCTACCAGGGCAAATCCCTCATAGGCATATGAAAGAATGTCCTCTATCATGTCCAGGCTCAGCTTCTGCTCCATAAGCTGGCTCTGGGAATCCTTTATGTCCGTAATATCCCTCAGGAGGAATATGTGAAATATCCTGCCCTTTTCCTTCCTGTAGGGGATGTATTTATAGTGAATATGCCTTTCATTTAATATTGTTTCTTCGCTTCTTTCCTTTTCATCTAATGCAAAAATCTCCCTCATCTTATTGTTTTCAGTTAATACTGAATAATTAAGGGATTCTGCATCATAATTTTCCATATTGACTATGTTGAAAAATTTGGAGTTTACAAAGGAAATTTCCCTGCTGTCATCTATTATGAGTATGCCTTCATCCAAGGAGTCAAATATTAAATTTAGCAGTTCCTCATTGTGAATAATTAGACTCACCTATCTCACCTCTATTCCTCCCTGTTTCTCCTGGCATACCTGAGTATTATATCAACTATCCTTTCAGAAGCCTTTCCATCTCCATAGGGGTTTACTGCATTGGCCATCTTTTGGTATTCCTTTTGGTCTGATAAAAGCCTGTCCAGATTGCTGTATATATTTTGGTAGTCTGTCCCCACAAGCCTTGCTGTACCGGCTTCAATTCCCTCAGGCCTTTCAGTTTCCTCCCTTACAACCAACACAGGCTTCCCCAGGCTTGGAGCCTCCTCCTGAAGACCTCCAGAATCCGTTACAACAATATGGCTTTTAGCCATCAGGTTTGTAAAGGGCTCATAGTCTAAAGGCTCTATTAAATGGACCTTGTCGTTGCCGTCAAATACCCTGTAGGCAATTTCCCTGACCTTTGGATTCAAATGTATTGGGAACACAACAGATACGTCATCATATTTCTTTACTATATCATTTACAGCAGAAAAAATGCTTTCCATAGGCCTGCCTATATTTTCCCTCCTGTGGGAGGTCATGAGTATAATCCTCTCTTTTTTATAGTCAATGCTGTTTAGGAGGGGATTTTCAAATCTATAGTCCTCTTTAACTGCATACTTAAGAGCATCAATTACAGTATTCCCTGTAATGAAAATCCTGTCTTCCGGATAGCCTTCCCTGAGTAAATTCCTCTTGTTTGTTTCTGTTGGTGCAAAATGAAAATCTGCAAGTACTCCCGTAAGCTTTCTGTTGGCCTCTTCAGGATAAGGAGAATACATATTTCCGGAGCGCAGGCCTGCTTCCACATGGCCTATTTTTACCTTCTGGTAAAAGGCTGCAAGGGCACCTGCAAATACTGTTGTGGTATCTCCCTGTACCAGTAGTATATCCGGATTTACCTCCATTATTACCGATTCCAGCCCCTTCAAGGCTCCTATGGTAATATCCGTCAGTGTTTGTCCAGGTTTAAATATGTTAAGGTCGTAATCAGGATCTATTTTAAACAGGTTCAAAACCTGGTCAAGCATCTGCCTGTGCTGGGCTGTAACACATATAATGCTTTCAATTTCCGGAACATTTTCCATAGTCTTAATAATAGGAGCCATCTTGATGCCTTCAGGCCTTGTACCAAAAACTGTCATTACCTTAATCTTCATCCTTATCCTCCTTCTTGCTGCCAATCAACAATCCCATTTTTAAAGCCAGGAGTATTGTGGCTATGAACACTATTACAGAAAATATCACTGCTCTTTTTGTATTGGCTTCAGATATTAGAATTGCACATATTCCAAATACTGCGCTTATGGCATAAAGTATCAGTACAGTCTTTTTCTGTGAATATCCCCTTTCCAATAATCTATGGTGAAGATGTCCCTTATCTGCTTCTGCAATGGATTTTCCATTCAACAGCCTTCTGAATATTGCAAATGTGGTATCAAATATTGGCACTCCAAGTATTATAATTGGCACCACCACGGCAATAGTGGCTACAGACTTCATAACCCCTTCTATGGATACTGCTGCCAGCATAAACCCTAGGAATAAAGCTCCCGTATCTCCCATGAATATCTTTGCTGGATTGAAATTATAGGGCAGAAATCCAAGGCAAGCACCTGCCAGAATTGAAGATATCAGCATTATATTGATGTAGTTGAATTCACCGGCTACAGCAAAAAAGGACATGCTTGAAATCATGGCTACTCCTGCTGCCAATCCGTCAAGGCCGTCAATTAGATTCAATGTATTTGTTATTCCAACTACCCAGAATATGGTCAAAGGAATTGACAGCCCATTTAAACGCCATACCGTACCTGCTTTTCCAAAGGGATTTGTAACTGCATCTATCTTTACATCTCCAAGTATGAGGATTACAGCACCTGCTATTTGGAAAAGTACTTTTCCCCTGGGGCTTAAACCCTTTATATCATCTATGATACCGGAAATAACTATCACTGTTCCGCCTAATAATATGGATATAAGGCCCTTGTCTACTTCAAGGAATAACAATGCTGTGACAACAATGGATATATAAATTGCCAATCCTCCTATAAGCGGAATTGGCTTTTTATGTACCCTTCTATTATCCTTAGGTATATCTAAAGCACCAACTCTTATAGCCAGCTTCCTTATTAATGGTGTCATAATCAATGATATGACCACTGATACGATAAAAGGCATTAGCAAATTTTCCATATATTTCTCTCTCCTTAAGGTATAAGTATCATTCTATAAAATTTTATATTATTATTTCAAATAAGTCAATTAATGCACAGTAACAAATAAGTTACAAAAAGGCAAAAAATTCTATACCTATTTTGGGATGATATTTGTTGTATAATATACAACAAATATCATCCCAAATATGAGAAAAGAAATATATTTCTAACAGCACTGTATTGGCTTTTTACAATTTAAATATTATAGTATTTTACTTAGTTCGCCTCTTCTTATGGCCCTTCCAAGGCGGCTGTTTATAACCTTATCTCCCTCCAGGGCAATCTTCCCGTCAATTATAACGTATTCTATGCCTTCAGGTGCATTGACAGGCTCTTCAAATGTGGCCCTGTCAATAATGGTGTCAGCATTGAATATTGCTATATCTGCATCCATTCCTGGCTTTATATCCCCTTTATTTGAAAGTCCCAATCTTCTAGCAGGCAGTATTGTCATCTTCTTAAGCATATCTATGAAATCCAGTGCCTTATATTCCCTTACAAACCTTCCTAAAACCCTTGGGAATGTTCCTGCAGCCCTTGGATGTCCCTGGGATCTGTTTAAAAGGCCATCACTTGCAACATATACAAATGGTGCCCTGTAGGCTTCTATTACTTCATCCTCATTCATTACAAAGGCAACAGCAAGCATATTTGGATATTCCTTTCTTGCCTTATAAAACAGATTTTCATCGCAGAACATGCCCTTAAAGGGTTCTTCAGTAAGCATTACGCTGTCATAGGACTTATTCCATCTTTCAAAGCATCCTTCTTCAAAAACTGCACTTCCAATTCTGGTGCTGAAGGCATCATAGGGATAGCAGTCTGCCTGAATGCTTAAACCTTGGCCTATGGCTTGCTGGATTAATTCCAGTGCTTCCGTCATGTTTCCAAAGGCTGAGCAGCTTCCCAAATGGGATATCTGCATTGGAAGCTTGGTTTCCCTTGATATGTCTATCATTTCATTTATGGCTTCCAGAGCCTTATCAGCATCAGACCTGTAGTGGGCGCTCAGCAGTATGTCATATCCTATGTCGGAGCTTAAACTTACCATCTCCTCAAATGTAACAGCAGGAGAATACTCTATTCCATAGGATATACCTATGACTCCTTCCTCTTCTATTTCCCTTTTAGCCATATCCCTCATCTTTTGTATCTGGGATTTTGTAGCCACTCCATATGCATCAAGGCCAACTTTGTTTCTCAGGTAGTTATGCCCGGTAAATAAAAGATAGTTTACAGGAGCGCCATTTTTGTCTATGAATCCGAAGAATACATCTGTGTCCTGCCTGTTGTTTCCACAGTTTCCTCCAACTGCAGTTGTAACTCCCATTCGGAGCATATAGTTGGCTATATCGTAATGGTCCCCATCTACAGTATTCCCCAGTGTCTCCTCATGCATGTGTATATCTATAAACCCCGGAGAAACAACAAGGCCTTCTGCATCTATAACCTTTTTGGCGGATTCAGGGCATTTTCCTACATCAATTATCTTCCCATCCTTAATTCCCACATCTGCCACATATTTTTCATTTTTTTCAAAATCAACAACTGTACCATTTTGAATAACTAAATCGTACACATTATCCCTCCTTATGGTAAGCTATTTGCCTTCCTCCACGGCATATGCTACCTTTCCCTTCTCAACTGCATATTTATTTATATGGTTTGAAGTCATACATCTCAGTATGGCAACATAGTCCAGTACAAAGCTTATGGTATCTCCAACCTTATAGTCATCCTTGCATTTTGTAATATCCAGTATAAGGTGATCGCTACTTGAGCCCAGTATTCTTATCCTTTTATCTACAGGTTCCATAAAGTTAGGGTCGCAGTCCTGCTTTCCAATGGCACATATTGCCCTTATCATCTCCCCTTCGTCTTCAAAAACAGGTACATTTCTAAATGCATCCATTGCAACCTCTCCTATTGGCTTTGATGGCTTTCTTTTTATTTCAACTATTTCTGCTATCAGCTTAAAGGCATCTATATATGTTCCAGCAATTCTCGTCCAGGTTACTTCTATAAGGCCAAGTATCAGTGCAGTTCCAATTCTCAGCTGGTTTATGCCCTTGGGCATCTCATCTTTCTGTATTAGGCACAATGAGCTTGAATTTCCTCCTGAGATGACTTCAATGCTTATATTGAATTTCCTTTCTATCTTATCCTTAATATCCACAAGCCTGCCTAAATTTTCCCTGGAGGGTATTATGGCTCCAAAGCATGTGAGGTTTGTGCCTATGCCAGTTAATTTTACCCCTTTAAGCTTCAGTATCTCCTCTACAGTTTCAAATACCTCATTTTCATAATATATACCCTCTCGCAGGTCCCCTACATCTATCATTAGAATAATTTCATGAACCTTTCCAATCTTTTCTGCTTCTCTGGATAATGCCCTTATTACTTCTATCTCAGAGTTTAAGGATATATCGGCATATCTTACAACATCTTCTGCTTCGCTTAACATGGGTATCCTTATGAGCATTTTCCTTACAGGAAGGCTTTCATACGCCTTCAGGTTTTCTATCCTTGAATCCCCAAGGATCCTGACTCCGCCTTCAATATAGGCTTTAGCCAAGTCTACGGAGCCATTGGAAACCTTTGTTACTCCCACTACATCTATGCCGTAATTTTTACAGATATTTACGACAATTTCTGTGTTCCTTCTGATTTTAGATAAATTAATTTCAATTGCTGGATATTTCATTTTTCTATCCCCCTTTACTCTTTCATAGTTTCGTATATGTCCAGCCTATAATGCCAGGACAAGGCTTTGTCCAGTAAAATAGGAATATGCATTCCTCCTTTCCTCTTTAAAGCCAAGGAAAAATACTCCTTTATTTGAGGCTTATAGTCTGGATGGGTACAGTTTTCTATAATCCTTAAAGCTCTTTCCTTTGGACTTAGTCCCCTTAAATCTGCAATTCCCTGTTCTGTAATTATGATATCCACATCGTGTTCTGTATGGTCATGGTGGGATACCATTGGGACTATTGCTGATATATTTCCATCCTTTCTTGTGGATTCAGTGAAGAATATGGAAATATATGAGTTTCTGGCAAAATCGCCGGAACCTCCTATTCCATTCATCATATTCCCGCCTAATACATTGCTGGAATTTACATTGCCGTATATATCCACTTCTATGGCTGTATTCATCGCTATGACTCCAAGGCGCCTTATGACTTCCGGATGGTTGCTTATCTCTTGAGGCCTTAGTATTATCCTTTTCTTATATTCGCTGATGTTTTTATATATCCTTTCCAGATATTCAGGAGAGGGGGTTATGGCAGTAGTAGAGGCACAGCATACCTTTCCCCTGTCTATAAGGTCTATAATGGAATCCTGTACCACCTCAGTATAAAACTCCAGGTTTTCATATTTGGAATCCAGAAATCCAGCCAGTACTGCATTGGCAATAGACCCTACTCCAGACTGGAATGGAAGAAGCTCTTTAGGAATCCTTCCCTTCTTTATTTCAAATTCCAGAAATTCCATCAGTATTTCAGCCATTTTCCTGTGAACGTCCCTTACAGGGGATAAGGGCCTTGTATTATCTATTATATCAGTTATAACTATGCCTGCTATCTTATTTTTATCCAAAGGAATATACTCCGTTCCTATTCTGTCTGAACAGCGAACTATGGGTATAGGCTTCCTGTAGGGTGGATTATCCAGTGTGTATATGTCGTGTATCCCCTTAAGCTCCAATGGCTGGCTTGTATTTATTTCCACTATTATCTTCTCTGCCTTTTTGGCTATTGTTGGAGTTATGCCAACGGATGTGGAGGGTATTATGTAGCCTTCTTCTGTTATTTCAACAGCCTCTATTATTCCAATATCTATCTTCTCAATAAAGTTATAGTTTATATTCTGCGCCACATGGCTCAGGTGCTGGTCAACAAATTCCATATCTCCCCTATTGATGCTTTCCTGAACGGATTTGTTGGTCTGATAGGGTAATCTTTTATTGATGATACCAGCTCGGGACAGCTCCCCATCCAGCTCATCCCCTACAGATGCTCCTGTTATCAGGTTGATTTTAATATTTTCATTTTTTTCCCTGACCCTCTTTGCCAAAGCCATAGGAACTGCCTTTGGATAACCAGAAGGAGTAAATCCACTAGTTGCCACCGTCATTCCATCTTCTATCATTTCTGCAGCTTCTTCAGCAGTCATTATCCTTTCCATTAACAGGCTGTTTTTTATCCTATCCTTCATATCTGCCTCTCCTCCTAAATTTCCTACTAAATTTAGGCAGAGTAAAACTCTGCCTAAATTCAGCTATTCAATCCCGCAAAAGTCCATTGCTATTTTTCCATATATGTCAACATAGTCTATTAAGTGCTTAATCTCAACTCTCTCGTCCTTGGTATGGGAATAATCTATGTTTCCAGGGCCAGTTACTACTGTTGGAATTCCTGCAAAGTTTGATATCAATGCTGCATCTGTCCAGCCTCTCTTCCTTGTAATATCTGGCTCCTTACCAATGGTTTCTCTTATTGCCTTTCTTGTGGACAGTACTATTGGATTGTCCGGTTCAGTCATCAGGTACAGATGGTCCAAAGTCAGGAAGTTTTCCTCCATTCTGACTAATTCTGCATCGAAGTCAGGGTCTTCTGCCTTTAGCTCATCTATTACATCCTGATATTCCTTGAATATTGATTCTACGCTTTCTCCAGGAATATACCTTCTATCCAGCTTTATTGAGCAGAAATCTGCCACAGTGCTGGGCTGGGTACCTCCTTCTATCCTTCCAAAGTTCATGACAGATGGACCCATGTATTCGTTAAACCTTTCTGCCAATTTGGGGTATATCCTCTCTTCTATTCTCAGTATCAGTTTTGCTGCCTTTGAAATTGCATTAACTCCCAAATGGGGTACTCCGCCATGGGCTGCCTTTCCTTTTACCCTTATCTCTATCCACTCCAGTCCCCTATGGCCTATGGCATACTCATAGTTGGAGGGTTCCCCTACAATGCATCCATCTGCTTTAATGCCTGATTTCACCAGGGCTTCTGTTCCCTCGCTCTGTCCCTCTTCTCCTAATACTCCTGCAAATACTATATCTCCCTTAAGCTTTACACCAGAGCGCTTTATGGCAAGCATTGCAATGAGCATGGAGGCAATGGGACCTTTCATATCGGAAGTGCCTCTGCCCCATATGAATCCATCCTTTATTTCTGCTGCATACGGGTCTATTGTCATATTATAGGGTGGCACCGTGTCTGTATGTCCATTAAACATTAACGTTTTCCCGGTTCCATTTCCTCTTACATATGCCAGAATGTTGCTTCTTTCTCCATCTACAGGCTGAAGTTCTGCTTCAATATCATGGTCCCTGCAGAATTTATACAGATAATCTACAACTGCCTTTTCCCTTCCAGGCACATCCTTGTGGCTGGGTATTCTAACCAGCTCCTGTGTTAGCTTTATAAGCTCATTCTCATCATAGTACTTCTTTAAATCAACCATTCTACCCCTCCTTAAGTAGTATTTTTCTGGTTATTGGGTATTAGAATGGCCCTAAATGTATTGTAGATGCTATAGCTACCAATACACAACCAGCAATTGTCCAGTATACTAATAACATCCAGTTATACTTAAGCCATCTGTCATAAGGAACCTTAGCCACAGCCAAAACTCCCAGCAATGCACCGGATGTAGGTATTATCTGGTTTGAAAATGCATCTCCATAGGTAACAGCCAAAGCTGTTGTTTGACGGGTAATTCCCAAAACATCAGACAATGGAGTCATTATTGGCATAACAGTGGAAACCTGACCGCTTCCTGATGGTATGAAGAAGTTGATAACTGAGTTTACCAGGAACATTCCAACTGCAGTAATCTGACGTGGTAACGCTTCCAATATACCTGCCAATGAATAGATTATAGAGTCCATTATCTGTCCTTGCTGCATTACTACCAGTATTGTTCTTGCAAGGCCAACTACCAATGCACCAAAGGCAATATCCTTAGCTCCTTTTATAAATGAAATGGCTGCATCATTTGCGCTCCTTCCACCAACAATTGTAGCTACAATGCCTATAACAAGGAACATGGCTGATATTTCGTTGATAAACCATCCATATTTAAATACTCCATATACCATTACCGCAAGTCCCAACAACGCTGCCCATAGCACTAATTTTTGCCTGAATGTAAGCACTACATCTTCTACTGCTTCTGGAGTTTCAATCATTTCCTCTCTCTCTACTCCATGTAAAACGCTCTTTGTAGGATCAGCTTTTACCTTAGCTGCATATCTCATAACATACCATACTGCTATGATATAGAATATTACATATCCAATGGTTCTAAATACAATTCCTGAATAAAGTGGAAGTTCTGCAATTCCCTGAGCTACTCCTGTAGTATATGGGTTTAGCATACCTCCTGAAAATCCTATGGCGGCTCCTGTGGAAGCTATAGCCACACCAACTATATCGTCATAGCCTAATCCTCTTGCTATCATAATTGTAATAGGTACAAATGCCATCATCTCTTCTGCTGCACCTATGGTAAATCCTAAAATTGAAAATATGGCCATTAACAATGGAATAACCAGTTTTTCCTTATTTTTCAATCTTAGAATAAGCCTTACAACAACAGCATCTATGGCTCCGGTAGCTGATACCATTTCAAATGCACCGCCAACAATAAATACTGCAAATATAATAGATGCTGCATCTATCATTCCCTTTGGTATTGCATTTATCATTGCCCATGGATTTACAGGTGTTTTTTCCACATATCTAAAGGATTGTACATCTACTACTTTTCTCCCTGTATTTGGATCCTCCACTCTATCGTATACACCTGCTGGAACTAGGTAGGTCAAAACTGCTGCCAAAACAATAATAGCAAATATGATTACAAAAGTATGAGGTACTTTAAACCTTTTCTTTTCTTTAACCTTTTCACTCATTATATAACCTCCTTTTATTTTAATACGGTGCTGCAATAAAGTGATGAGATGAAATTAACTCCTTTTTTCTAATCCCTCCTTTCTATACAATAAGTTTTTCAATTTTTACACTGGCCTCTAGTAAATGCCTTATTATGACCTTCTGCTCCTCCTCATCTACGTTTCCTTTTATGTACTTGGCTGCAACACATGCTACGACTTTGTTTTCTATATTTCTTACAGGTACACCAATACCAACCAGCCCCTTTACATTTTCTTCATCGCTTATTGCATATCCCCTTTTGCGTATTCTTTCATATTCCCTTAACAGCTCTTCAGGGTCAGTGATGGTATTAGGTGTATTCTTTGTAAGCTCGGTAGAGTAGACTATTTCCTTTAGCTTTTCATAAGGCTCATAAAAAGCCATTATGCACTTTCCATAAGCGCCACAATGTATAGGGTATATTACTCCAACCTTGTATCCAATCTGGATAGGCTGATAGCTTTCCACTTCAAAAACGCTTAAAATCTTATCCTGTACCAGTGCTGCATATCCTATGGACTGCCTTGTTTT
The DNA here is from genome assembly GCA_012839745.1 of Tissierellia bacterium. GTDB lineage: Bacteria > Bacillota > Clostridia > Tissierellales > Tepidimicrobiaceae > DUMS01. The sequence continues at coordinate 2,277 of DUMS01000066.1, read as the reverse complement.
AGCTGCAAGCCTATCCAATTCTGCTTTTATGGAGCTTATATTAGGCTGTTTGTTTAAAAATCCTCCACCAATTCTGTAGGCCTCTGGCCCTATGGAGTACTTCCTATTGGAAGGATTTTTTACTACCAATGTTCTATCCACAAGCTCATTTAGTATTCTGTGGACGGTGCTTCTGTTTATCTGTAATTCCCGCGACAGCTCCAATGCGCTCATTTCATATGGTTTTCTTGCAAACCTTTCTAAAATCATAAATGCCTTATCTATACTTGAATTGTCGTAAGCCATAAAACCCTCCTGTTGTCCACTATACTGACATGTGTCCATATAATGGACAAACAAAAAAATTTTATATAGTTATAGTAAAATTTTATTCTACATAAAATCAAAAAATCCTTCTTTTTTTTAAATTTTTTTATTATTTTTAATCATCCAAAAACTCCCATTTTATGGACTAATCCATAAAATGGGAGTTTCCTTCAGTTAGCAATTTACCCCAATAACTTCCTTATGGTGTTATAAGTTATATTTGTCACATTTTCAAATGTATATTTCATGTGAACCCTTTCTGTAATCTTATGCCCGTCCTTTCCAAAAGTGCCTATGTTTACTACGGGCACATTGATTGCCAGTATGTCTTCCAGTGGGTAGAAGTACTTTGTTCCCCAGGCAGGCATATTCTTTTCCAGTGCCTTAAGGTCCTCTATGTCATCACTTATGGCCATAAAGCTGGAATCTGATATATAAGGATAGAACATCTTGACTACTATGGGCTTATCTGAATACTTCTGTACAAAATCTATTGATTCCTTTACGCTGTCAAGAAGGTTCCTTTCCTTTTCAGTCTTTCCAGTCATTTCAATTCTTGCAGAGAAGGTGGATGAGAAGTAGATGATTATTGCAGGGGACTTGTCTACAGCCCACTTCCATGCTTCCTCAATTACCTTTACGCTGAAATACCTTAGGTCCATAGTAGGATCCTTTTCATTTAATTCCCTGGCAAAGTTGAATATGTGGTCTTTGAACTTATCTCCGTGAATTTCAGCCAGCTCATTGTAGAATTCCTCCCAGGTATATACCCTGGTCTTCCATGGAAGAGGCGTGTATGTATGGCCTCCCCTTTCGCAATAAGCCTTGTATGCAGCATTTGTATATTCTATGACATTGTCAAATGCCTCTATTGCCTTTTTCTTAACCTTCTCCATTACATCCTTGGGGCTCATGCTGTGGGTGAAGAAGTTGTAGTATGAATAGGCCGCCAAGGCAGTCTGTACAGTATATACATCCTTAAAGTCAGCCTGCTTTAATGATATTGGAGGTACTGTAACTTCACCCTGGGCTTCGTCAGAAAGCTCCGGATTCAGTTCTATCTGCCTTGTCAGTTCGGCAACAATAAGGTTTGGGTCCAATCCTCCAAAGGCTTGTCCAACATGGGTTTCCTTTCCTGTTACATAGAAGGATGGAAGAAGTTTTCCTATGGTTCCGAAGTATACATACCTATTTTCATCCTTTGCATGGTATGGAGTTGAATAATCTGCATTAATTGCAGCAATATATTCAAGGTTGTACTTTTCCTTCCAGCTTCTCAATACCTTTAATGCTGATATGGCTCCATGAGAGTTGTCCTCCTCATCACATTCTGCACAGGCTATGATGTTTCCGTTGAGCTCCTCGGGGTGTTCGGAAAAATACTTAATTAGGTACATGTGCCCTGCAACTCCTGCCTTCATGTCAAGAGCTCCTCTTCCAAACATATACTCTCCTGAGTCAATATCCTTGTTTACTTCTTCTCCTAGATTTAGTTCCCTTAGACGCTGGGGCAATGTGTCAGGATTAAAGGCATGCTCCCTTATGGTTCCAAAGTCGTCCACCCCGACAGTATCCAGATGGCCCATGAGTATTATGGTCCTGTTTGAATTGCCTTTGGTTCCCCTGACCATTGCTATTACATTGTATCTTTCAATTTCATCGTTTTCAGTCCTCTGCAGCATAAGGTACTCGGGATTTTCCTTAAAGTATGGCAATTTGCTGTAGTAGTCATATATGGCCTTAGCACATTCCGCCTCTCCTGGTGTTTTTACTATGCTTGGGATACTTACCAGTTTTTTCGTTATGTCCCTTACTTCATCCAAACAGTGTAAATACATTCCTAATCCTCCTCGTATAATAATGTTGTAGTTAAAAACTATATTTACTTTTCTATCTCACTCTTCTTGTGAGATAATATTTGTACAGATAGAGGTCGTAGCATTCCTCCTTGAGGCCTAGTCTTCCTAATTA
>DUMS01000012.1 GCA_012839745.1 Tissierellia bacterium | reverse complement strand
GTCTATATGACCTGCCTAGGGAGGGGTGATGACACACCCTTAACTCTGGGTCATACTTGCCTACCAGAAATGGACTGGCGTTTAATCACCAGAGAATCCCCTGACTTTAGTCATGGGGAGTGTCAAAGGTGCAGTGCCTCCTGGTGATGTTCCCACATACTATAAGCTGGGGCATGTGTTTGTAAGCGCATCAAACAGCGAAACCCAGGGGCTAACCTATGTTGAAGCCCTGGCTAGTGGAATTCCGGCTTTGTGTAGGGAGGACCCCTGCATAAAGGGAGTAGTAAGGGATGGATTCAACGGATGGCAATACAGATCCTTTGATGACTTCAAGGAAAAGCTGTACCATATTCTGGATAAGAATAGCTACAGGATTTTCCAGAAGAATGCAAGGCTGGGAGCATGGAGTGATTATTCATCGGAAGCCTTTGCCAGAAAAGTTGAACAGGTATATAAAAATACCCTTTAAACCAATGGTTTAAGGGGTATTTTTTGGAATTATTTTTTAATTAACATGTTTTCTTTTATAAATATTTATGGTAATGTTAACTGGTACAATATTTTTTTCTTACAATAAATATGACAAGACGAGGTGTGGCATATGGATGCAAGATTGAGTCATCCTAATCGTATCATTACTTTCATAGGAACTTTTTTATCCATTTTTCTGCTGTCGGTAAATGGAACTTTCAGCATACTCACCAGCTACCTGGCAGCAGAAAGAAACTGGGACCTGGCAGTTATAACCTGGGCATACCCATTGTCATCGCTGGTAATTGCTTTAACAGGCATGATTGCAGGGCCTTTTGCTGATAAGAGGGACTGCAGGACCATAATGTTTTTTGGAGGTATTTTCTGCGGGGCAGGGTGGATTTTAACAGGAATGGCCAATTCTGTTCTGATGTTCTTTTTGAGCTACGGGATAATAATGTCCATAGGAGCAGGTATGCTGTACAATCCACTGCTTACATCAACCCTTAGGTTGTTTCCTGATGTTCGGGGAAAAGCTTCCGGAATACTGTTGTCTGCAGCTCCCCTGGGGCCCTTTGTCATGTCTCCTGTATTAAATGCAGGCTATGTGCATATGGGAGTAAGCAAGACCCTGTTGATATTCGGTACTGCTGTAGCCATTGTACCTGCATTATTTGCCAGCTCACAGAGGAGAGCATCTTATGATGAATATGATGACGATGAAAATAATAAATATAATAAAGAAAAAAGGGATAGAAAAAACCATGTCAGGGACTATACCCCTAAAGAGATGGTCAAGACCAGCTTGTTCTACAAGATGTTTTTCATATTCCTAGCTGCTGCAGCAGCAGGAAATATGATGATTGGAGTGTTGTTTACAATAGCAAGGGAACAGATTAAGCTGACAGCCTCTCTGGCAGCAGTAGCTGTAAGTGTTTCAACCATATCCAATTTTGCCGGGCGTTTGGCTTTTGGTGCAATATATGACAGAATAGGCGGAATAAGGGCATTGCATTTGAGCCTGGGTATAAGCATCCTGGCACTTATAGCCATTAGCTTTGCAGGGCCATCATCTGTGGTTTTATTCTTCATTGCAGTTGTAGGCTTAGGGTTTGCCTTTGGAGGGCCTATGGTGGTATTTCCACCCCTTACGGAATTGACCTTTGGCACAAAATACCTTGGGGTCAACTATGGGATAATATTCATAGCATATTCCTTTGCAGCCTTTGTAGGGCCAAGAATTGCTACCTATTTCTTCACCAGCACCGGAGCATTTACCAATGCCTATTATGTTTCTGCAGCACTGGCTGTTGTTGGAATGCTATTTGTGTTCAACCTGAAAAAGGCTCTAAACAATAAAAATAACCTGATAAAGTAGGATTTATCCATATGCCCCATATTCCCTGGGGCATATAGTTTTAAGCAATATTAAAAAACAGAATAATTGCTTTGAATTTTGCTTTTGCATGATGTAATATAGGCTTGTGTTGAAAACTTCAAAAAAGGAGATGACGATGATTGGAAATATTATTCGAGAATCTGCTGGAACTGCAGTTTAAGCAAATGATTATGTGGTTAATTGGAGGTTTACTTGTTTACCTTGCCATCAAGAAAGATATGGAACCTACATTGCTCCTTCCATTAGGCTTTGGTACCATTCTTGTAAACCTGCCCTTTACAGGAGCCGTTACTCAAATAATTGATGGCGTAAAGGAAATAGGAATTATTGACATACTTTTTGATGCAGGTATTGCAAATGAGCTATTTCCTCTGCTCCTCTTCATAGGAATAGGGGCAATGATTGATTTTGCACCCCTTATGGCTAATCCTAAAATGCTTTTCTTTGGTGCAGCGGCCCAGTTTGGAATATTCTTTACCTTCAGCCTGGCTGCATTGCTTGGATTCGATATAAAGGATGCAGCATCCATTGCAATAATAGGAGCAGCAGACGGCCCTACATCCATATTTGTGGCTAACTACTTCAATTCCAAGTATATAGGAGCCATTATAGTTGCTGCTTATTCCTATATGGCACTGGTTCCAATTATTCAGCCCTCTGTTATAAGGCTGATTACCACAAGGAATGAAAGGCGCATAAGGATGGAGTATCCAAGAAAAACTGTGCCTAAAATTGCAAAGATACTGTTTCCAATTATAGTAACCGTAATAGCTGGCTTAATAGCACCCAGGTCTGTTGCATTAATTGGATTCCTGATGTTCGGCAACCTCATAAGGGAATGTGGAGTTTTAAATTCACTGTCTGAAACAGCTCAAAAAGAGCTTGCAAATCTTATTACAATATTGCTGGGCATTACTGTATCCACCAAGATGCAGGCTGAACTGTTCCTGACAAAGGAAACCATTTTAATACTGTTACTAGGACTAATAGCATTTATATTTGATACAGTGGGAGGAGTATTATTTGCAAAGATTATAAACCTTTTCAGCAGGAAAAAGATCAATCCAATGGTAGGTGCTTGTGGCATTTCAGCCTTCCCAATGTCAGCAAGGGTCATTCATAAGATGGGCTTAAAAGAAGACCCACAGAACTTCCTTCTGATGCATGCTGTAGGAGCCAATGTGGCAGGACAGATAGCATCAGTAATTGCAGGAGGGCTTATTATCAAATTGGTAGGAGCATTGTTATAATATGTTGAATGTATAAAATATAAAAACAGGAGGATTAATATGAACATAGATATTAATGCATTCCTTAAAACATTACCTGTCGGATTATATGGAATGGGTGGAATATTTATTGTAATGGTAGCTGTATTTTTGGTTGTGAAGGCTATAAGCAGTATTTCAATAAATGAAAAATAGATTGATGGATATTTAACACAGGAGGAAATGAAGTAGAAAATCTCCTGTGTTTTTTCAGAATATGTGAAATATTATTAATAAGTCCTTATGTATTGATATAATAATCAGATAATGGTAGAATGGATTGGGAATGATATATTCATCACAGTTTTACAGGAGGTAACAATGACTATTACATTAGTTGACTTTTTACAACAGCTAACTACTAATACAGCATTGCTTGTTATAACGGTACTGACAACCGGGGTAATTCTTGTTAATGGCTGGACGGATGCACCAAATGCCATAGCAACCTGTGTTTCTACCCGTGCCATAAGCCCAAGAAAGGCAATAATAATGGCAGCAGTTTTTAACTTTTTGGGAGTATTCATAATGACTTTAATTAATTCCACAGTAGCACAAACCATATATAACATGGTTGATTTCAGAGGCAACTCTCACGATTCTCTTGTAGCATTATGTGCTGCATTGTTTGCAATAGTACTGTGGGCTACCTTAGCCTGGGTTTTTGGCATACCTACAAGTGAAAGCCATGCACTTATAGCAGGTATTTCAGGAGCTGCAATAGCTTTGCAGGGAGGGTTTTCCGGAATAAACGGAAGTGAGTGGATTAAAGTAATATATGGACTGTTTATGTCTACCATACTGGGATTTAGCATGGGGTATATAATAGTTAAGATTGTTCAGTTAATATTTAGACATAAAGACCGGCGTAAGGTAAGGAGATTTTTCATAGACGCACAGATTTTAAGTGCAGCAGCAATGGCATTTATGCATGGGGCACAGGACGGACAGAAGTTTATGGGAGTATTTATGCTTGGGATTTTCCTGGCAAAAGGACAAAGCAGCGTTACAAGCTTTACAATTCCTCTTTGGCTTATGGTGTTCTGTTCACTGGTAATGGGATTGGGCACATCCATAGGAGGATTGAGAATTATTAAAACTGTAGGAATGGGAATGGTAAAACTGGAGACCTATCAAGGCTTTTCAGCAGACCTGGGTGGTTCCATAAGCCTGTTGATAGCTTCTGTATTTGGAATACCTGTCAGCACAACCCATACAAAGACTACAGCCATAATGGGAGTTGGCGCATCTAAAAGGCTGTCTTCCGTAAACTGGAATGTTGTAGGAGAAATGGTGGCAACCTGGATACTGACATTCCCAGGCTGTGGTATAGTAGGCTATGTAATGGCAAGTATATTTATGAAAATATTTTAGCAAAGGAAAGGAGTAGAATATGACTAAACCAAATAGTGGTAAAAGCTTTAGCTATTTTAAGGCCTTTATAAATCTATCAGAGCATTCACTTAAAGCTGCTGAAATTCTTGTCAAAACCTTAAGAAACTTCAACAGGGAAACATTGGATGAAAGAATAAAGGAAATGCACGCAGTAGAGCATTCGGCAGATATTGCAAAGCATGAGCTGATTAATAGGCTTGCAAAGGAGTTCTTGCCTCCTATAGAAAGAGAGGACATAGTGAACCTTTCTGAAAAGATAGATGATATAACAGACTTTGTTGAGGATGTGCTTTTAAACATAAATGTGTTCAATGTTCAGTATATTCCACCGGATATAATGGATTTTGCAGAATTGATTTTAAACTGTTGCCAGAAGGTTATTGAAATGATGAAGGAGTTTGAGCATTTCAGGAAATCAAAAGAACTGCACTCTAAAATTGTTGAAATAAATAACCTTGAAGAAACTGCAGATGATATATATATTAAAGGTCTAAAGAAGCTCTACAGCAATCCAAGTGACCCAATTAAGATTATAATTTGGAAGGATATACTGGATAGTCTGGAAAAATGCTGCGATGCCTGTGAAGGAGTAGCAAATGATGTGGAAAATATTGTAATGAAGAATTCATAGTATTTTACATGCCTAATCCCTGTGTGTTAGTGCAATAATATACAATAAGCACTAAAATGGGGTGATATGATGATAAAATGTCTTTTATCAATAGACTGGGACTATTTCATCTATACAAGAAACAGGAATTTTGGTTCATATATTGAAAACAGAAGAACCATTATAGACCTGTGGTACAAACGATATATTGTTTCAAGAAAAAGAGGAGAAGACATTACCAAGGCATTTAGCCTGTCTAAAGATGTTGACAGGTTCTGGGAGAAGATTAAGAAAGCATTTATATTTGAAAAGAATATAAAGGTATATGTTTCCGATTCCCACACATTGTCCTATGATATAGCAGCTGATCATGGGTGTAATGTTGTGTACCTTTTTGATGCCCATTCAGATCTTGGATACGGAGGCCTTCAATCCCTGGACTTTGAGATAAACTGTGCCAACTGGCTTGGAAAGCTTTTAAAGGACGGGAAAATAGAGAAGGCCTATATAATATACAGCCCTTTTACCCTGGAAAACCCTTCTTATTTCGACTACATGAACAGATTATATGATATTAGCTATCCTAAACTGGAGGAATTGGATAGAGGCATAAATATTCCCATAATCCATATATGCAGGTCAGGTGCCTGGAGCCCTCCATGGTATGATGAGGAATTCTTTAAATTCATCAATGGTTTAGGTCTGCCCTATAGAATGGCTGATTGTCCCGTAAGAAAGTGGGATACAAGCAATATAAACCTTTCTAATGAAATATTTTATTTAATGACATAAAAAAGCTTTGAAACGCCACTAGAATATGTATCCACATTAATAGCCATAATAACCTGTAACAGCATGATAAAGGGAGACTATGTGGCTAAAGTAGGAAAATAGGAAATTCTCAACAAATAACTGTTAATATATCAGGGTTACTGATATAATTATATTGTTAAATATTTAAATATATTGACCTGAGGGAGGAACAATATGGAATTTATAGAGATTTTAAAAGCAGTTATACTAGGAATTATTGAAGGCATTACAGAATGGCTTCCCATAAGCAGCACAGGGCATATGATAATAGTTGATGAATTCCTGCAGCTTAATATGTCCGATGCATTTAAGGAAATGTTCCTTGTAGTAGTACAGCTTGGAGCAATTATGGCAGTGGTATTGCTCTATTTTGGCAGGCTCAATCCCTTTTCAGCAAGGAAATCAATAAGGCAGAAGCGTGAAACGTGGAGTCTTTGGTTTAAAGTTATAGTAGCAACAATCCCTGCAGGGGTAATAGGATTCTTATATAACGATATGCTAAATGAGCTGTTTTACAACTATAAGACTGTTGCGCTGATGCTTATTGTATATGGAATACTGTTTATAATAGTTGAGAACAGAAACAGGCATAGAAGGCCTCGAGTTAATGATTTTTCAGACCTTTCATACATGACAGCGTTAGGAATAGGATTGTTTCAGGTTTTATCCCTAATACCCGGAACATCAAGGTCTGGTGCCACAATAGTAGGAGCAATGCTATTGGGTACCTCAAGGAGTATTGCAGCAGAGTTTACATTCTTCCTGGCAATTCCGGTTATGTTTGGAGCAAGCCTTCTTAAGCTTGTGAAATTCGGGCTGGTATTTACAGGAGAGGAACTGACAATACTATTAGTTGGAATGGCAGTATCGTTTATAGTGTCCATAATTGCAATAAAGTTTCTTCTAAGGTACATAAAGAGGAATGACTTCAAGATCTTTGGCTACTACAGGATAGCATTGGGAATTATAGTCCTTGCGTATTTTATGCTCATAAGATGATTTCATAAAGTGAGGAGGGATATGATGATAAAGCTGGTAGTAAAAAAGAAAATAAAGGATGGCAGTATTGATGAAGCAATTAAGCTGTATGAAGAGCTGGTTTCAGCTTCCCAGAAGGAACAGGGCTGCATTCAGTACAACCTGTATCAGGATATCAATGATAGAAGCATACTGTTTGTGATTGAAGAATGGGAAAATGAAGAGGCGCTGGAAAGGCACAATGCTTCTGAGCACTTCACAAGGCTGGTGCCAAAGATTGCAGAGCTGGTTGTAGAAAGCCATATGAACAAATGCCATAAGCTGTTTTAAAAAATGCATCCATTATATCCTGGATATAATGGATGCATTTTTCTATCTTTCGTATACAAACTCTCCGTCAATCATGGTTTTTTCAACCTTAATGTCCTTTTTTTCATTTTCATCTATGGTGAATATATCCCTGTCCAGCACTATTAAATCAGCAACATAGCCGGGCTTTAACCTTCCCTTGAAGTTTTCCTTAAACTCGTTGTAGGCACTGCCGATGGTATAGGCGTCTATGGCATCCTGAAGGTCCATCTTTTCCTCAGGGCAGAATCCTCCCTTAGGATTTCCGTCTATTCTCTGCCTTGTTACTGCACAGTAGATATTAGGAAATGGATTGCAGTTTTCAACTGGTGAGTCAGTTCCGAAGCTTACTGGCGTTCCTGACTTGTAAAGGGTATTGAAGGCATAGGAAGTGCCTGCCAGTTCCTTTCCAACCCTTGATTCCACTATTCTTGTATCATAGTCAAGGAAAATGGGCTGGTACATAACAGCAATGTTCAGATTTGCAATTCTTTCAAGCTGCTCTTTACTTGTAATCTGGCAGTGTACAATTCCGTGGCGCAGGCGGTTGTTGTCATTTTTGCCGCTTTTAATGGTCTTTTCATAGGCGTTGATTACGCTTTCAACTGCTCCGTCGCCAATGGCGTGGACTGCTACTTGAATGCCGTGTTCTGTTGCCAGGTCAACCAGAGCCTGAAGCTGCTCATCGCTTAGGGCAGCTACACCTTTTACTCCAGGGGCATCCTCATAGTCCTTGAGCATAAGTGCTGTCCTTGCCCCCAGTGAGCCATCCTTAAACAGCTTCAATGCGCCTCTTGACAGGAACTTCTCATCGTATTGGCTGGATTTAAACTCTGTTTCAAGGTACTCCCTGAAATCATCTATATCCTGGAAGTTAAACTGATGGCTGTATCTTAGCTTTGTCTTTTTGTTGTCGTATATGTGGTGTATAATGCTGAACATCTTCTTGTATTCCTTGTCCATAATATCGCAGGACTGCACTGAGGTAACTCCAACGCTTATGGCATATTGGCTGGCCATAAGTATTTCCCTTTCAATATCGTCGCTGCTCTTTTCAGGTATTGCCCCAAGTATTAAGCGGGTGGCATTTTCGGTAAAAATGCCATTTGGCTTTCCATCCTCGCCAAGCTCTATTGTTCCTCCGTCAACATATGTGTTCTCGTCAATGCCTAAAATCTCAATGGCTTTTGTATTTCCCACTGCAACATGGACGCATACTCTTTCCAGCACTACAGGTATTTCTGTAGAAATCTTGTCCAAATCGTGCCTGGTTAAAAGGCGCTTTTCACCTTTTATGAAGTTATCCTGATTCCATCCTTTGCCAAATAGTGCCTTTATTCCTCTGTTCCTTTCAATGAAGTTTCTTCCCAGTTCAATTATTTCCTCTATGGACCTGGCCTGGGTTAAATTCAGAGAAGTCATGGAAGCACCAACGCCTGACAGGTGCAGGTGGCTGTCGTTAAAGCCAGGTAATACAGTTTTTCCTTCAAGGTCTACTATTTTATCCGCTTCATATTTCATTATGTCTTCATTAGTTCCTACATCCCTGATGATTCCATCCTCAATTAATAGGGCTTCCTTGAAGTTGTTCTTTTCGACATACACTTTGCCGTTTATCAATATTGTTTTCAATCCATCATCCCCTTAAAATAATCAAGTATACCATATTGTTTAACCATAAAAGATCCTATTACTATTATAATAAAAATCATAATAAAAATGGAATCAATTTTTCGATATTTGGATTTTCATTATATTATACTTACAATTGCAATAAACAGCATCTTAAAAAGATGATAGCTTGAAAAAGAGCTGTTAATAATATTTTCAATCTAATAGAAGATGGAGGGGTTTAGCCTATTATTCAAGATAAGCCTTTCTAATGTCCTCTTCATTTAGAAGCAATTTGGAGTCTCCCTCCAGCTCAATTCTGCCGTTTTTGATTATATAAGCCCTGTTAGCAGCATTTAAGGCCATATTTACATTCTGCTCCACTAATAGTATGGTCGTGCCTGACTCATTAATATCCCTTATAATTGAGAAAATCTCCTTTACTACAAGAGGAGCCAATCCCATGGAAGGTTCATCCAATAACAGAAGCCTGGGCCTTGACATAAGTGCACGTCCTATGGCCAGCATCTGCTGTTCTCCACCTGACAGGGTTCCTGCTATCTGCTTTCTTCTTTCCTTTAGCCTTGGAAACAGGGAGAATACCTTGTCGTAGTCATCAGCTATATTTTTTGTGTCTTTCCTTATAAAAGCCCCCATTTCAAGGTTTTCCATTACTGTCATGTTGGCAAATATCCTTCTTCCTTCCGGAACGTGGGAAATGCCCAGCTTTACAATCTGGGAAGCATTGAGGCTGCTTATCCTCTCCCCGTTAAATAGGATTTCACCATTCTTTGGGTTTATAAGGCCTGATATTGTCTTAAGTGTTGTGGTTTTGCCAGCGCCATTAGCCCCTATGAGGGTTACTATCTCTCCATCTTCTACTTTAAGGTTTATATCCTTTAATGCGTGAATGTTTCCGTAATATACATCTATATTTTTAACCTCCAGCATATTAAGCCTCCTCT
>DUMS01000065.1 GCA_012839745.1 Tissierellia bacterium | reverse complement strand
GGTTAACGAGTCCCTATTAGAAATTGCAGAAGAAGGAGCAAGGCATATTAAAGCAATCATAGATGGACACTTGAATACCTTATTGGAAATTGCTAATCGCTTTACTGCAGAGGGTACAAGTTGGGAAGAGCAAAGACAGCTATTGTTATCAGATATGTCAAGATTGGGATATGAAGATATGGCTGTAGTGGATGTAGATGGAATAGGGAAATCTGTTAAAGATGAAGAAGCAGTGGATTTACGTGATAAGCTGTATTTTAAGAGAACTCTTTTTGGTGAAGCCAATGTTTCAGATGTATTTATAGATACCGGTACAGGAAAGGCTTATGTAGCATATGCAGTTCCTATTAAGAAGGACAATAGAATTATCGGGGCTTTAGTTGCATACAGGGATGGTTTTGTGCTAAGCCAGATAACAGATAATTTAGGCGTTGGTGAAAATGGATATGCTTACATATTAGGTGCTGATACTACAATTTATGCTCATCCTGACAGGAATATGGTAATTGAACAGAAGAACATATTTGAGGACATGAAGGCAGAAGGAGAATTAATGAATGTAGGACTGGCATTGGAAGAAATAGGAATTGGAAGCAAAGGCAGCATTAACTATGAGTATTTAGGGGAAAGGCTATATATGGGCATTGTGCCAATGCCAAGTACAGGCTGGATTATAGCCGTAGGAGCCTATGAAGCTGATATATTAAGTGAAGTTTATACCTTAAGGAATATTATATTTAGTGGAACTGCAGCATTTATACTCATAGGAATTATTATAGCACTGCTATTTGGTAGGACTTTCTCAAAACCAGTTGTAGAACTGTCTAAGGTAATTAACAGGTTTTCAAATTATGACTTAAGCATTGATGAAGGCGAAAAGGTACTTGGCTATAGAAATCGAAAGGACGAAATAGGAGATATTACTGAATCACTGCTAACCATGAAGGATAACCTCATTAAGCTTATTGACAATATATCAAATACATCTCAAAGCGTAGCCTCATCAGCAGAAGAGCTGACAGCTACTACTCAGCAATCGGCTGTTGCAGCAGGAGAAATAGCCAAGGCTATAGAAGGAATTGCAGCAGGTGCAGGTGATCAGGCGGAAAAACTGAAGAAAGGATTGGCCAATATTGAAGATTTAGGTAAGGATATAGATTATAACAACAAGGGAATACAAGGGATTTACAGTGCCAGTGACAATATTAAAGCTCTTAAGGATGATGGCTTGAAAACTATTGATGAGCTGGTTAGCAAAACTGGAATCAGCAATAAGGCAATATCTGAAATCCAGAATGTTATTATGGACACAAATGAAAGTGTAAAGAAAATAAATGCTGCAAGCAATATGATAAAGAGCATATCGGAGCAAACCAATCTTTTGGCTTTAAATGCAGCAATTGAAGCTGCTAGGGCAGGAGAGGCAGGAAGAGGCTTTTCAGTTGTAGCTGATGAGGTAAGAAAACTGGCAGAGGAATCCAATAGGTTTAATGAGGAAATCCAAAGCATAATAAAAGAGTTGACAGAAAAGATGCAAAATGCCATTAAAGCGATTGGAGAAGTAGAAAGCATTATAAAGGCTCAAACTGAAAGCGTGGATATAACAAGCTCTAAATTTGTGGGAATTTCCAATTCAATAGAAGATATGAAGAACATGATAACTTCTATAACAGAGGTTACCAGACAAATGGAAAATAGAAAAGAAGAAGTAATAAGCATAATGCAAAGCATTTCTCTTATCTCTATGGAAAATGCAGCTGCCACAGAGGAAGCATCTGCTTCAGTTGAAGAACAGAGTGCTTCTGTGGAAGAAATTGCACGTGCAGCCGAGTCCTTGGCAGTATTGGCTGATGAAATGCAGCAGCTTATCAGCAAATTTAAATTTTAATTTCCAAGAACCAATCTTTTAGGTTGGTTCTTTGTTTTTTTTGTTCATTAAATCTTATACTTGTATTATAATTATCTTAAAATAATATTAAGTTTCAGTAGTTAGATGTATTCCTTGTAAAAATGGTGTTCTGCTTTTCAAAAGAAATTGGTTTTAGCATGTATTTCTTGGAAATATAGTATTTAAAAATTAATATTAGGCATTAGCAGAAACTGTGTTGGTTAATATGATGTTAAAGGCTAATTGTTATAAATATAAAATAAAGAAAGGAGTAATGGATTTGAAGGTAAATGATAAAATCAGCAGCTTGAGAAAGCTCATGAAGGAAAGGGGAATAACTGCTTACATAATACCCACCTATGACCCTCATCAGTCAGAGTACTTATCTGATCACTATAAGACAAGAGTGTGGATTTCCGGATTTACCGGTTCTGCAGGAACAGTGGTTGTAACTGAAGATGAGGCAATTCTATGGACAGATGGCAGGTATTGGATACAGGCAGAAAATGAAATAGCAGGAAGTGAAATAAAGCTTTACAAGTCAGGAATTCCAGGAGTGCCAGATTATTTTGAATACCTGAGGGATAACCTTAAAGATGGAGATAGCGTTGGATTTGATGGAAGGATTTTTCCACAGTCAGATGTCAAGAAACTTGAAGACTATTTAAAAAACAAGGACATCAAATTAATAGAGGAATACGATTTGATAGGAGAACTATGGAAGGATAGACCTGAAAAACCTAAGTCCAAAGCCTTTGTACTTGATGTAAAATATGCAGGTAAAACTGCCAGGGAAAAGATTGAGGAAGTCAGAGAGGAAATGGATAAAAAAGCTGCAGACTATTTCCTTCTTGGCAGTCTTGATGATATTGCCTGGGTTTATAACATAAGAGGAAGGGATGTGGCCAACAATCCAGTGGTAATATCCTATGGGCTTATATCCAAAGATAATGCATGGCTGTTTATAGACCAGGATAAACTGGATGATGAAACAAGAGCATACTTAAGGGAAAATGGAGTAGAAATTGATGATTATGAAAAAGTTGCAGACTATGTTAGGAAAATAGAGAAGGGGAAGAATATATTCATTGACCCATCCAGAATAAACAGGTGGCTATACAACAGCATACCTGAAGGCTGTAAAATAATAGAAGGCACCAATATTACAACAAACCTGAAAGCCGTCAAAAACCCTGTTGAAATTGAAAATCAAAGAAAAGCCTATATAAAGGATGGAGTAGCATTAGTTAAGTTCATGTACTGGCTGGATCAGAATGTAGGAAGGATTAATATAACAGAGGTATCAGCTGCAGAAAAGCTGGAGGAGTTCAGAAGACAGCAGGAAGGGTTCATTGAGCCAAGCTTTGACACAATAGCAGCCTATAAGGAAAATGCAGCTATGATGCACTATAAGGCTGAAGAAGGAAAGTCAAACTATGAGCTGAAGAAGGAAGGCCTCTTTCTGGTGGACTCCGGCGGGCAGTATTTTGAAGGTACTACTGATATTACACGAACTATTGTATTGGGAAGCATTACTGAAGAGGAAAAAAGAGATTTTACCCTTACATTAAAAGGGCATATCAATTTAATAAGCGCAAGGTTCTTATATGGAACCACAGGCTCGAACGTTGATGTATTATCCAGGTATCCTCTATGGCAGGAAGGATTGGATTATAAGTGCGGAACGGGCCATGGCGTTGGATTCCTGTTAAATGTTCATGAAGGCCCACACAGAATATCTACTATACCAAATGATGTAGTATTGGAAAAGGGAATGGTTGTAACCATAGAACCAGGCGTATATAAAGAAGGGAAACATGGAATAAGAATTGAAAATGTTGTAGTTGTTGATGATGATATAGAAACGGAGTATGGCGGCAAGTTTATGAAATTTGATATCCTATCCTTCGTGCCCATTGACTTGGAAGCTGTAGATGTGAATCTATTAACTAAAAAGGAAATAAACTGGTTAAATAATTATCACAGGGAAGTATATAACAGGATTTCTCCATATCTTAGCGAAGAGGAAAGAAAGTGGTTAAAGGAAAAAACCAGAGAAATCTGCTAATTGAAAGGGAGATGTGCTATGAAGCTGATAGATGAGAGGAGCAAAGAGCTTGAAACAATACTGGACAGCATAAAGGATGCTGTATGCATAGTTAATGCTGATGGCATAACCAAATACTGGAACAAAGGTGCAGAAAAGCTGTATGGCATTAGCAAGGAAGAGATATTGAACAAGCCCATTACTGATTTTTTTCCCTCCTCATTGCTGCATAGAATATTGAAGGAAGAAAGGGCCTATGAGGATATATACAATAGTCCCAAGGAAAACTGCTACAATATTTCTAGTGCATCTCCTTTATACTTCAATGGAAAGCTGGTAGGAGGCATTAGCATAGACAGGGACATTACCGACCACATAAAGACCACTGAACTTCTAAACAAGACCAAATCAAATCTTAAGGTTCTTAAGGAGGAGCTATCAGCCATCAATAAAGCCAGATCGCCCTTTTCAAACATACTGGGTAACAACCCAAAGTTCAGGGAAGCAATAAACCTTGCCAAGGATATGGCTCATTCAGATATAAACATACTTATTAAAGGAGAGAGCGGTACAGGGAAGGAACTATTTGCCAGAGCAATTCACATGGCTAGTGGAAGGGAAGGCTATTTTGTTCCCATAAACTGCAGTGCAATACCAAATGAGCTTATTGAAAGCGAGCTGTTTGGATATGCAGGAGGAGCCTTTACAGGAGCCTTAAAGGAAGGAAGGATTGGCAAGATAGAATTGGCAAACAATGGGACCCTATTTTTGGATGAAATAGGGGACATGCCTTTAAATATGCAGCCAAAGATACTGAGGGTACTGGAGGATGGAGAAATAACACCAATAGGCAGCGAAAAGAGTATAAAGGTGGACATAAGAGTGATAGCTGCATCAAATAAGGACCTGGAAAGAATGGTTGAATCAGGTACCTTTAGAAAGGATTTATACTATAGGCTTAATTCAGTAATCATAGAGATACCTCCTTTAAGGGATAGGAAAGATGATATACCATTTCTGGCCAATAGGTTTGTTCAGGATTATTGCATGGAATATGGAGTAAACATATTGAAATTCTCCAATGAAGTCATGGAAGCCTTTATGGAGCATGACTGGGAGGGAAATGTAAGAGAGCTAAAGAACATTATTGAAAGAATGGTAATACTGGCAAGGAACAATAAAAGCAATGTTATAGACATAAATCTGCTACCTGATAACATGCTGAAAAACAGAATAGATAAGATAAGGAAAAGAAAGAATACATATGATTTAAATGCAGTTGTACAGGAAACGGAAAGGAAAACAATACTGGATGCCCTGCAGAGAACTGGCTATAATAAGCTAAAAGCAGCAAAGCTTTTAAATATACCCAGAAGTACTTTGTATTTCAAGATGAAAAAATACCATATAGAAGAAGTGCCAAAATGTTGACATTGGTGTTAATATACTGACACTCGTATATCATTAGAATTGACGTGTAAAATGCTTGAAAATTAAGAAATATGTGAAATTTACATCAAAAAAACTGTCATCAGACTGACAGTTTTTTTGTTTTGTGAATATAAAGAGGATATAAAAATTGATTAATTCTTTATTTTTCAAATTTCTTCAAATTGGCACATTATTTGCACAATATATCATTAAAATGATGGGGGGTTGGTATATATGAGAATTGATAACCATCCAATATTGGATTTTAAGAGGGGAAAGGAGATTAGATTCATATACGACGGCAAAGAGATGGTTGGATATGAAGGTGATACAATTGCTTCAGCTCTTCATGCTGCAGGGGTAAGAGTGCTGGGATATCACCATAAAACAGGAAGAGCCAGAGGATTTTATTGTGCCATAGGCAATTGCTCATCATGCCTTATGACTGTAAATGGCAAGCCGAATGTCAGAGTCTGTGTAGAAGAGTTAAAGGAAGGCATGGTTGTAGAAACTCAAAGGGGAAAGGGTGAGCTTAAATGAAATATACTGAAATAGCAGTTGTTGGAGGAGGGCCTGCAGGGTTATCTGCAGCAATAACTGCAGCCAAATATGGTGCAAAGGTAACTGTAATAGAAAGGAATAACAGCTTGGGAGGGCAGCTTAGAAAGCAAACCCATAAGTTCTTTGGCTCTCAAAAGCAATATGCCTCTGTTAGAGGAATAGAAATTGCAGATATTCTGGAATCCCAATTGAGAGAGTATAATGATAATGTTGAAATACTCAATGGTGCTACTGTATTGGGACTTTACGAGGACGGAGTATTGACTATAGAGATGAAAGACAGGTACATTAAGCTTAAACCTGACAGAATAATTGTGGCAACGGGTGCTTATGAGAAATTCCTTTCATTTCCTAATAACGATTTGCCAGGCATCTATGGTGCAGGAGCAGTACAGACCCTTATGAACCAGTATGGTGTAAAGCCAGGAAGGAATGTTCTAATGGTAGGCGCAGGCAATATAGGCCTTATAGTAAGCTATCAGCTAATGCAAGCGGGAGTAAATGTAAAGGCTGTAATAGATGCTGCTCCTAAAATAGGAGGTTATCTGGTGCATGCCTCTAAAATAAGAAGGCTTGGGGTACCTATACTGACATCCTATACGATAAAGGAAGCCCATGGAAAGGACTGGGTAGAAGGAGCAACTATATGTAAGCTGGATGAAAACTGGCAGATGATCAGCGGAACGGAAATTGATATAGATGTGGATATTATCTGTATTTCAGTAGGCCTGACACCTTTAGCGGATCTTCTGTGGCAGATAGGATGTGAAATGAAGTATATTCCAGAACTAGGAGGACATGTGCCAATTCGGGATGAAAACCTGGAAACAAGCAAGAAAGGCATATACATAGCCGGAGATGTGGCAGGAATAGAGGAAGCAAGCAGTGCCATGGTAGAGGGACGTTTGGCTGGCCTTTGTGCAGCTAACAGCCTGGGATATATAATTGAGGATTTTGAAGAGGAGAAACAGGATTTAATTGAGCAGCTTGATTCCTTAAGGGCAGGACCAACAGGAGAGAAAATACTTAATGGCCTTGAAAAGGTAACAAAGGTAATAGCTGGGAGGTATGGATATGTTGATTAAAACTGGAGTTCCGGATATAGAGGATATAATGGAGATAACTCCTCCAAAGAGAAGAAGGGAAAAGGGGCCTGTGGCAGTAATTGAATGCTTCCAAAGGATACCCTGCAATCCCTGCTATACAGCATGCAGGTTTGGCGCCATAAAAGAGTTTGAGGACATAAACGACAGACCTAAAATTGACTATGATAAGTGCACAGGATGCGGGTTGTGCTTAACAGTATGTCCCGGGCTTGCAATATTTATTGTGGATGAAAGCTATTCGGAAAAAGAAGCTTTGGTTAAGATTCCATATGAATTCCTGCCTCTGCCGGAGGAAGGCTCTTTTGTAATAGGTCTCAACAGAGAAGGTAAACCTGTATGCAGGGCACAGGTAAAAAAGGTTCAGAAGATGAAGAATAAAACCAATATAGTGACATTAGTGGTGCCAAAGGAGCGCTCCATGGATGTAAGGTCGTTTAGCATGAAGGATTATGACGATGAAAATACAATTATATGCCGCTGCGAAGGCATAACACTGGGAGAAGTGAGGAAGCTTATTCAAGAAGGCTATAGAACTGTAGATGAGATAAAGAGAATAAGCAGGGCAGGTATGGGACCATGCCAGGGAAGAACTTGCAGGCAGCTTATAATGCAGGAAATAGCTAAATTTACGGGGCAGAAGATGGAAGATATGCTTATGCCTACATTCAGGCCACCTACTAAGCCAATAAAATTGGGTATTATCGCTGGAGGTGAATCTGATGAATAAAGCTGCAGAAGTTGTAATTATTGGAGGAGGGATTTCAGGCTGTTCCATAGCTTATAATCTCGCCAAAAAGGGTGTAAAGGATATAATAGTGGTTGAAAAGTCCTTTTTAGCCAGCGGCTCCACTGGAAGATGTGGTGCTGGTATAAGGATGCAATGGGGAACGGAGCAGAATTGCAGATTATCAAAGCTATCCGTAGAATTCTTTGAAAATGCCAATGAAGAGCTGGGGTACGATAGGGATATAGAGTTCAATCAGGGAGGATATCTAATAGTGGCAGGTACAGAGGAGGAAAATGAGCAGTTTAAGAAAAATGTGGAGCTGCAAAACAAGCTGGGGATTCCTTCTGTATATTTAACGCCTAAAGAAGCCAAGGAGATAATACCACATATGGATGAAACAAAAATACTGGGAGCTACCTTCTGTGAGAAGGATGGACACCTGAATCCATTCCATACCACTGAAGCCTATGCAAAGGCAGCTAAAAGGCTTGGAGTTGAATTCCTGACCTTTACAGAAGTTACAGGAATAGACACAAAATGTGGTAGAGTAATAGGAGTAAGAACTAATAAAGGCTATATATCCACACCAATTGTAGTAAATGCAGCAGGTGGATATGCCAAAAGAATTGGAGAAATGGCCGGCATAGACATTCCTGTATATGCCCAGAGGCATCAGATACTTGTAACAGAGCCTGTAGAGCCTATGCAAAAGCCAATGTATATGGGATTTTCATTAAACATATATATACAGCAGACTCCCCATGGAAGCTTCATTATGGGAAGGGGAGATGATTCAGAGCCTACAGATCTGAGGATTACATCGTCCTGGCAGTTCTTGGAGGAAATGGCCAAAACCTGCTGTGAACTTCTTCCACCTCTAAGGAACCTGAACATTGTAAGGCAGTGGGCAGGGCTTTATACCATGACAGAGGATGCCCAGCCTATATATGGTGCAGTAGAAGAGCTGGAGGGATTCTATCTTGCTGTTGGATTCAGCGGGCATGGATTTATGCTGGCACCTGCTACAGGGCTGTTGATGGCTGAAACAATATTAGGTGAGGAAACTACCATAGATATTTCTAACCTGGATATAGGGAGATTTAAGAGAAATGAGTTGGTATTTGAATCATCTGTTGTATAATATATGTAAAGGAGGGATCTAGGTGAAGTATTTGGATAAAAATGTAGAGCTTTGTACAGAATGCGGATTATGTGAAGAAGCCTGTTCAAAGGCATATTTTAAAGTAGCAGACAAGGAAAAATCCAGAATAAGGATTAATATGGAAAGTTTCGGTGAAAAGATTACAGTATGTAATCAATGTGGGAAATGCATAGAGGTATGCCAGGTCCAGGCTCTATACAGGGATAAGAATGGTATTGTAAGGCTTGACAAGTCAAAGTGTGTAAACTGCCTGATGTGTGTTGGACTGTGCCCTGAAAATGCAATGTTTGAGCATGTGGAATTTCTTGAGCCTTTTAAATGTATAGCCTGCGGAATCTGTGCTGATGTCTGCCCAACTGGTGCAATATTTTTAAAGGAAAGAGAAATGGCTACTGCAGAATAGTCAAGTGAAAGGGGGATTTTGATGGATTTTAAGGTTCTAAAAAGTTTCAGTTATCAGTTAGGAAAAATTATCAAGGGATACAACAATAGAAGCTTATACATAAATTTAAATGATTATAGCATAGGAGAAAAAGAAGTAACAGAGATGATGAAGGATAAATTTATTGGCGGCAAGGGGTTTGGGCTTTGGTACCTGTGGAATGCAGTAACACCGGAAACTAAATGGAATGATCCTGAAAATGAAATAGTAATTGCCACAGGTCCCATTGGAGGTATAACCCAGTATCCTGGAAGCGGAAAGTCCCTGGTAGTAACCATATCTCCTTTAACAGGAATACCTATTGACAGCAATGTAGGCGGATTCTTCGGGCCATATTTGAAATTTGCAGGATTTGATGCCCTGGAAATTCAAGGGAAATCTAAGGAGGATATAGTCATATTCATAGACGGAGATAATGGAAAAGTTGAGATAATGGACATAGATACCGAAAGCATTGACAGCCATTTAATTGCTCATGCCCTTACAGATATGTTTGCAAAAAATGAAGAGGACAAGAAGAACATATCTGTTGTTAGTGCAGGAAATGGTGCAGAGAACACCCTGTTTGGATTGTTAAACTTTTCCTTCTATGATATGAGAAGAAAGACTGTAAGGCTGAAGCAGGCAGGAAGAGGAGGTATAGGAACTGTTTTTAGAGATAAGAAAATTAAGGCACTGGTGGTTAAGTTTTCAAACACCAGAGGAGATTTAAACTGCCCTCATGATATAGAATTGATAAAAAAGACAGGCATAAAATTGCATAAAGAAATAAGGGACCTAGATGACAAACAGAACCAGATGAGGAAGGTTGGAACTGCCCACTTAATTGAGATAATGAATGAATACGACCTTCTGCCTGTGCACAACTTCAAATTTGGTGCACATCCGGATACTAAGAATATTACATCAAAGGTATTCAAGGAAAGATACTTTACTCAAAACATGCCTGATGGATGCTGGTATGGCTGTTCCATGTCATGTGCAAAGGCAGTGGACGGATTTGAGCTTAAAACAGGGCCATACAAGGGGCAAAGGGTTACAGTAGACGGCCCTGAATATGAAACTGCAGCTGGAGTAGGGGCAAATTTAGGCATATTTAATCCCGACTTCATAGTGGAAGCCAATTTCTATCTGGATACCTACGGTATAGACTCCATATCCTTTGGGACTGCTACAGCCTTTGTAATGGAGTGCTATGAAAATGGAATTATAAATAAGGATATTACAGGAGGACTGGAGCTTAACTTCGGAAATGAAAAAGCTGCCATGGAGCTGTTGCATCAGATGGCCAGAGGAGAAGGATTTGGAAAGATTGTAGGGCTGGGCATTAAGAGGATGAAGGATATATTTGTCAGGGAATATGGAGCAGATAGGGAATTCTTAAATGACATAGGAATGGAACAAAAAGGGCTGGAATACTCTGAATACGTAACCAAGGAAAGCCTGGCACAACAGGGAGGATATGGGTTTACAAATAAAGGACCTCAGCATGATGAAGCATGGCTTATATTTATGGATATGGTAAACAATCAGATTCCAACCTTTGAAGATAAGGCTGAGGCTTTACACTACTATCCAATGTTTAGAACCTGGTTTGGATTAAACGGGCTTTGTAAGCTTCCCTGGAATGACATAGTCCCAGCAGATAATGATATGACAGACAATCCAGCCAAGGTGCCAGAGCACGTTCAAAACTATGTGGACTTGTTCTATGCAGTAACGGGAAAGAAAATAGATGCAGAAGAGCTTATAAGGCAGTCTGAAAGGGTATACAACTTCCAGAGAGTATTTAACATAAGGATGGGACATGGAAAGAGAGAGGATGATAAGGTACCCTATCGTTCAGTAGGGCCTGTAACAGAGGAGGAATACCTATCAAGACAGGAAAGGTACGACAATCAGCTTAAGGAAATATTAAACTATGATATTGAAGGAAAGTCCATAGCTGAAAGGATGAAGGTTCTTAGGGAGTATAGAGAATCCCAGTATGAAAAGCTTACTGATGCAGTATACACTAGAAGAGGATGGACCTTGGATGGTATTCCTACACTGAAAAAACTAAAGGAGCTGGGCATGGATTTGCCAGAGGTTGTAGAGGTAGTAAAAAAGCATTTAGGGTGATATTATGATAACTGTAAATGGAAGAGAATTTCCCTACGAAGAAGGGTTAACTGTTGCAAACCTATTGCAGAAAAAGGGATATACGTTTAAGATGATAACAGTAAAAATAAATGGAAATGTGATAAAAAAGGATGAATATGAAACTACATTAATACGTGATGGGGACAATGTACAGGTTCTTCATCATGTAGCAGGAGGATAATATGCATACAAACCTGCAGTGTGTTAAAAACACTGCAGGTTTTCTATTTTTTGTATAATATATAACAAGTCTATTATTTGCACCAATATGGTATTATATAAATGTAATATTTTGATGCGAAAGGTGATTTTATGTTTAGTATAGAAGAAGAACTGAAGAAGCTACCCGATGAACCAGGAGTATATATAATGAAGGACAAAACGGGAGAGATAATATATGTGGGAAAGGCCATAAGCTTAAAGAAAAGGGTACGCCAGTATTTTCAATCCCCCAGAAACAACCCTCCTAAGGTCAATGCAATGGTAAGCCATATTGCAGAGTTTGAATATATAATTGTGGATAATGAAGTAGAGGCATTGATACTGGAAGCCAATCTTATTAAGAAACACAAGCCCAAATATAACATATTGTTAAGGGATGACAAGCAATATCCATATATAAAGGTGACTACCAATGAAAAATTTCCAAGGGTTATAAAGACAAGAAGCGTATTGAAGGATGGAGCAAAGTATTTTGGGCCTTATCCTAACGCTTATGCAGTAAATGACACTATAGATATAATCAGAAATCTATATCCCATAAGGACCTGCAATATAAATTTTGATAAGAATCCCAAAAAAACAAGGCCATGCCTTAATTACTATATAGGCAGGTGTTTAGGCCCCTGTTTGGGAAATGTGGACCATGACAGATATATGGAGATGATAGATGAGATAATAATGTTCTTAAGCGGCAAAGAGGATAAGCTAATAGAAATAATAGAGGAAAAGATGAAAAAGGCATCCCAGGAATTGGATTTTGAAAGTGCTGCAAAATACAGGGACCAGATGAATTCACTGAAAATAATACTGGAAAAGCAGAAGGTAGTAAGCACAAGCAGTTTAATAGATCAGGATGTAATAGGAATGGCAAGGGGAGTAGAGGATGTATGCATTCAGGTTTTCTTCATAAGAAGCGGAAAGATAGTAGGAAGGGAACACTTCATATTATCGGATAACTATAATGAAAGGAGGAGCGAAATCCTAAGCTCCTTCATAAAGCAGTTTTACCTGGGCACTGCCTATGTCCCAAAGGAAATACTTGTAGAAGAGGAAATTGAGGATATGGACATTATTTCCAGATGGCTGTCCCAGAAAAGGGGAAACAAGGTTACCATTAGGGTTCCCAAACGGGGTGAAAAATCAGAACTTATGGAAATGGTTCGCAAAAATGCCATGGATATGTTAAAACAGGATGGTGACAGGTTGCTTACAGAAAGGCAGAGAAACGAGGAGACATTGGAGAAATTTAGGGATATTTTGGGTCTGGATGTTACTCCTTACAGAATAGAGGCTTTTGACATATCCAACATATCTGGTGTAAATTCAGTAGGCTCCATGGTTGTTTTTGAATATGGGAAACCCAAGAAAAGCGACTACAGGAGGTTTAGGATAAAGACTGTTACTGCTCCTGATGACTACAGGAGCATGGAAGAAGTATTGAGAAGAAGGTTTACCAGAGGTATTAAGGAAAGGGAAATTGAAGCTGATAGTAAACTGGACCTGAAGGGTTTTTCAAGTTTCCCTGATTTAATTATGATAGATGGAGGAAAAGGCCAGGTAAATGTAGCCATAGATGTATTACAGGACCTTAATTTAGACATACCTGTTTGTGGCCTTGTAAAGGATGATTATCACAAGACCAGAGGCATTATATACAATAACAAGGAAATAAACATCGAAGTTGACAGCAGTGTATTTAGGCTTATATATGCCATACAGGAGGAAGCCCACAGATTTGCAATATCATACCATAGAAGCTTAAGAAGCAAGGATATGTTTAAGTCTGAACTGGATGATATTAAAGGAATAGGCGAAAAGAGGAAGATGGCACTTCTTAGGCATTTCCAGTCAATAGATAATATAAGGGAAGCTTCAGTACAGGAATTATCAGAAGTTGAAGGGATGAACAAAAAAGCTGCAGAAGAAGTATACAACTATTTCAGGAAAGGTGGGGAAAGGTAATATGGAGTATGTAACTGTGGATAAATTAATTGAGGACCTGGAACTGGAAATAATCTATGAAGCTAATGGAATGGAAAATGTAAAGATTTCAGCCAGTGAAGTCAATAGGCCTGGACTTCCCCTGGCAGGTTATATGGATGTATTTGCATATGATAGGCTGCAGATAATTGGAAAGGTTGAGTGGTGTTACTGCAAAAGCCTTGATTATGAATTGCGCTATAGGAGATTTGATCAGCTTCTGTCCTACCCTATTCCAGCAATGATATTTGCCAGAGGGTTGGAAGTGTTCCCGGAAGTAATTGAGCTGGCAAAGAAATACAACAGGACTATACTAAAGACTGATATAACTACGACTAAGCTGGTAAATAAGGTAATTAACTATCTTGACTATGTACTTGCTCCAGAAACCATAGTCCACGGAGTTCTGGTGGAAGTGTACGGTCTAGGAATACTCATTATTGGAGAAAGCGGTGTAGGGAAAAGTGAAACTGCCCTTGAATTAATAAAAAGAGGCCATAGGCTGGTGGCAGATGATGTAGTGGAAATCAAGAAGGTGGAGGGTGAACTAAGGGGGCAGTCACCTGAAGTAATCAGATATTTTATGGAGATAAGGGGAATTGGAATACTGAATATAGAAAGGCTGTATGGAGTTGGAGCTATTAAAAGCGAAGAGTTCATTGACCTTGTTATTGAACTGGAATTCTGGGATAGTAAGAAGGAATACGACAGGCTGGGTCTTGATGAAGTGTATATAGAATTATTGGGAGAAAAGGTGCCAAAGCTTACAATACCAGTAAGACCTGGAAGGAATACTGCAACGATAGTTGAGGTTGCAGCAAGAAATGCAAGACAAAAGATGCTTGGATACAATGCAGCAGAAGAGCTGACCAGGAAGATTAAAGACCAGAACAGGAAAAAAGGCAAAAGAATAGATTTAAAAAGTATAGACGATTTTACCAGCTAGGTTCCAGTAAAAAAATAACCAGCTTCTTAGGTTGACTTTATTGTTTTTGTTTAATATACTATAGGTGAAATATATAACAATAGTTTACAAATCACAACAGAAGCTTTAATAGCATAATTTGAGCATGTGATTTGACATTTCTATTTGTACTTAACAATATGTACTTAACATATATGAAAAAGGGGGTCTTTTAATGACAAAGGTTATGAAGACCATGGATGGAAATACTGCTGCAGCTCATGTTGCGTATGCATTTACAGATGTAGCAGCAATATTTCCAATTACCCCATCATCACCAATGGCTGAGTTAGTGGATGAATGGGCAGCCCATGGACGAAAGAACATTTTTGGTCAAACTGTAACTGTTACAGAAATGCAATCTGAAGGAGGAGCATCAGGCGCAGTTCACGGCTCACTGTCTGCTGGAGCTTTGACAACTACCTTCACAGCTTCCCAAGGATTGCTGCTTATGATACCTAATATGTATAAAATTGCTGGAGAGCTTTTACCTGGAGTATTCCATGTATCAGCAAGAGCATTGGCAAGCCATGCCTTGAGCATATTTGGAGACCATCAGGATGTAATGGCAGTAAGGCAAACAGGATTTGCCATGCTGGCATCAGCTAGTGTGCAGGAAGTTATGGATTTAGCAGGAGTAGCACATCTTTCTGCTATAAAAGGCAAAGTTCCATTCTTGCATTTCTTTGATGGATTTAGAACTAGCCATGAAATTCAAAAAATTGAAGTAATGGACTATGATGACCTTGCTAAGCTGGTTGATTATGATGCACTAAATGAATTTAGAAAAAGATCACTAAACCCAGAACATCCATATACAAAGGGTACTGCTCAGAATCCAGATATTTATTTCCAATCTGTTGAAGCTTCAAACCCATTCTATGAAAACATAGTTGGTGTTGTGGAAGAGTACATGAATGAAATAAATAAGATTACTGGAAGAAATTACAAGCTGTTTAACTACTATGGAGATCCAGAAGCTGAAAGAATAATAGTAGCCATGGGTTCAGTTACACAAACAATTGAGGAAACAGTTGATTATCTGAGAAAACAAGGGGAAAAGGTTGGAGTTATTACCGTTCACCTGTATAGACCATTCTCAGCAAAGCATTTCTTCGATGTAATGCCAAAGACTGTAAAGAAGATAGCAGTATTAGATAGAACCAAGGAAAAAGGTTCAGTAGGAGAGCCTCTATACCTGGATGTCAAGAACATATTCTACGATAGGGATGTTAGACCAGTAATAGTAGGCGGAAGATATGGATTAGGTTCAAAGGATACTACTCCTTCACAAATAAAGGCAGTATTTGACAACTTGAAGAGCGATAATCCAAAGGACAGATTCACCATAGGAATTACAGATGATGTTACTTACACATCATTAGAAGCAAATGAAAAGATAAATACTACTCCAGAAGGAACTATAAGATGCAAGTTCTGGGGATTTGGTTCAGATGGTACAGTTGGAGCAAATAAGAGCGCTATTAAGATTATTGGCGACAATACAGACATGTATGCTCAGGGATATTTTGAATATGACAGCAAGAAATCCGGCGGTGTAACAATATCCCACTTAAGATTTGGACATACTCCAATTAAATCAACATATCTAATTGATGAAGCTGATTTCATGTCATGCTCAAAACAATCCTATGTTCATCAATATAACCTGTTAGATGGATTAAAGGATGGAGGAACATTCCTTCTGAATACTACCTGGAGCGTTGATGAACTGGATAAGAATCTGCCAGCTTCAATGAAGAGATACTTGGCTGAACACAACATTCACTTCTACATCATCAATGCTACAAAGATAGCTCAGGAAATAGGGCTGGGCGGAAGAATAAATATGATTATGCAATCAGCATTCTTCAAGCTATCAAATGTCATACCTGTAGAAGATGCAGTAAGGTATCTAAAGGAATCCATTGACAAGGCTTATGGCAAGAAGGGCGAAGATATAGTCAGAATGAACTATGCCGCTGTTGACAGAGGAATTGATGCATTAGTTAAGGTAGAGATTCCAGAAGAATGGAAGAATGCAGTGGATGAAAAGGCAGAAGAAAAAGAAGTACCTGATTTCATCAAGAATGTTGTAGCTCCAATGAATAGACAAGAAGGAAACAAACTTCCTGTTAGCACCTTTGTCGGAAGAGAAGATGGCTCCTTCCCACATGGAACTTCAGCTTATGAAAAACGCGGTATAGCAGTAAATGTACCAGAATGGCAGTTGGATAACTGTATCCAATGTAACCAATGTTCTTATGTATGTCCACATGCTGCAATAAGGCCATTCTTACTAAATGAAGAAGAGAAGAAGAATGCACCAGAATCATTTGCTACCAAGAAGGCTGTTGGCAAGGGATTAGAAGGATTAGAGTTTAGAATCCAAGTATCCCCATTGGATTGTACAGGATGCGGCTCTTGTGCGAATGTATGTCCAGCTAAGCAAAAAGCATTGATTATGAAGCCATTTGAAGAACAATACGAAGTTCAATCTGTAAACTGGGATTATGCAATTGAAAAGGTAGAGCCAAAAGAAGAATTAATCCCAGATAATACAATCAAAGGCAGCCAGTTCAAGCAGCCATTGCTGGAGTTCTCCGGAGCATGTGCCGGCTGTGGTGAAACACCATATGCAAGGCTTGTAACACAGCTGTTTGGAGACAGAATGATAATTGCCAATGCTACAGGATGTTCATCCATCTGGGGAGCCAGTGCGCCATCAACTCCATACTGCACAAACAAAGAAGGCAAAGGACCAGCTTGGGCTAACTCCTTATTTGAAGACAATGCAGAGTATGGATATGGTATGGCATTGGCAGTTAAGAAGATGAGAAATAAAATTGAAGATCTGATGAAGGAATTCATAGAGTTGAATATAGATGATGGAATTAATGAAGCATTCAACAAATGGATAGCAGGTAAAAACGATGCCAAGGCTTCAAAGGCTGCAGCAGCAGCTGTTATTTCAGTACTGGATAAAGAAGTATCTAATGAAAGAGGAATGGAAATACTCAAGGCTGTTAAGGATTTGAAGGATTACCTGATCAAGAAGTCTGTATGGATATTCGGTGGAGATGGATGGGCTTACGACATCGGATTTGGCGGATTAGACCATGTATTGGCATCAGGAGAAAATGTAAATGTACTGGTATTCGATACAGAGGTTTACTCCAACACAGGCGGACAGTCCTCAAAGGCTACACCAACAGCAGCAGTTGCTAAATTTGCAGCTTCCGGCAAGAGGGTAAGAAAGAAAGACCTTGGAATGATTGCAGCATCCTATGGGTATGTATATGTAGCACAGGTAGCTATGGGTGCCAATATGAATCAGTTGATAAAGGCACTGCAGGAAGCAGAATCCTATGACGGACCTTCATTGATTATAGCTTATGCTCCATGTATTAACCATGGTATTAGAGGTGGAATGGGAACAAGCATAGCTCAGGAAAAGAAAGCTGTTGAAACTGGATACTGGCATCTATATAGATTTGACCCAAGACGCAAGGAAGAAGGCAAGAATCCATTTATACTGGATTCTAAGGAACCAACCAAGCCATTTATGGACTTCTTGAATTCAGAGGTAAGATATACTTCCTTGAAGGTAACATTCCCAGAAATAGCAGATGAGCTATTCAAGGCAGCAGAGCAAGATGCTAAGGAAAGATACGAAAAATATAAGAAAATGGCTGAAGAAGGAACTCAAACAGCTGAATAATAGATAGATAAAAGGTAGAGGATAAAACCTCTACCTTTTGTTTTACTCTATAGCAATTGATAAGATTCTAACGAATATCATTGACTGGGGAAAAACACAAGATATAATAGCAAATAAGGGGGATGATACTGTGTCTAAATTAAAAATAAGAACTGAGATTCTTAAAAGGTTAAGAATTGCTGTATTGGTTGTCATAATTTTCATTATTCTAATATTGCTTTTCCTGCAAAATCAGATGACTGGTACAATACAATTCAAAAAAGGTGGAATGTTATGCATAAGCATTGCAATAAATCTTATATTTTATAGCATTAAGTTGACGCAACGGAGTAGGATTGCTGCTACTATAAATTTAATAATTTCAATTGCATTTTTTATTATTTCTATCTATCTATTGTTGAAATATGATGAAAAGGATAATATATTAGATAAAATATACTTTTTAAAATATAAAACTATAAAACCTGTTATATTCTCCTCTAAAGTATTCAGATAAAAAGCAAAATCTGGTACTTTAAGGGGAGAATTTTTGTGTTAAAGAGAGTTAACATTACAATATCAGTAATAGTAGGAACATACAGAATATCCAATAAGATTAAAATGTTAAGATTATTACAAAAAGAGAGGATTTTGAGAGAATCTTCTGATATAATATCAAAAAGTATTGAAATCACAAAAATGGAGGGAAGCATATGGGAGTTATACTCAGGACGGAAAATATCGAAAAGATATATGGCAAGGGAGAACTGCAGGTCCATGCACTGAAGCCTTGCAATCTGGAAATTGAAGAAGGATTTTTCTATGCAATTATAGGCAAAAGTGGCTCTGGAAAATCAACTCTCCTGCATATTTTAGGAGGTTTGGATAAGCCCACAAGAGGGAAGCTATATCTGGAAGGAAAAAGCGTATTTGACTTAAAGGATTCGGAGCTGGCAGTTTTGCGTCGAAGAAGAATAGGATTTGTGTTTCAAGCCTTTAACCTTCTACAGGAGCATACAGTTATTGAAAATATTCTAATGCCAATACATCTGGACGGCAAGGACCCGGATATGGACCATTTTAATGAGGTAATCAAGTCTTTAGGCATAGAGGGAAAGCTAAATTATTACCCTGATGAGCTTTCCGGAGGGGAAAGACAGCGTGTTGCCATTGCCAGGGCATTGGTTTCCAAACCTGCAATAGTTCTGGCAGATGAGCCTACAGGCAACCTGGATGAGAAAACGGGAAGAGAGGTCCTTAAACTGATTAAGGAATCAGCAAAGAAATTTCATCAGACAATTGTACTTGTTACCCATGATATGGAAATAGCAGCGGAAGCAGACAGGATTATAACTATTGCAGATGGATGGGTAACATCTATTGAGCACTCCGGCAGTACTCAATAGAGGCAGCTTAGAGAGGAGACATAAGAGGCAATAAGGGGGCTGATATAACATGAGGGATATTGCAAAGAAAGGATTAAAAGGCAGGAAGAAGGATACTTTTCTGCTGAAGCTGGTTATTACACTGTCATTTATATTCATTGTGGCATCGACTATTTTTCAGGCCAGCACAGAGAAGACAAAGCTTGAGCAGCGTCTTGACTTATATGGAGAATGGCATGCAGCATATCTTGGAAGCGATGAGGAAACATTATACAATCTAATAAATGAACCTGAAGTGGACAAGGTCGGAGTAAGCCTTATTATTGGGAAATCAGACAATTGTGGAGTAATAGGAACCTTTAATCAGGACCTGATAGACATGAGCAGATTTTCGTTGTATAAAGGGCGCTATCCGGAAGCGGCAAATGAGATAATGCTAGAGATGAATCAGATGAGCAATATGAATCTGGACCTGGAAGTGGGGCAGGAAATAGATGTTGTCATTACAATTCCCAGAGTTGAGGCAGACCCAAAGGAATATATAATGAATAAAAACAAGGAATTTTACAAATATGTAGAACCATATTTATCAGAATATAAAGCAATCGAGGAAGAGGCAAAGAAGAAAATAGACCAGTTGGTAATTGAATATGAAAAAGAAGATGACGAAGAAGCTAAAAGACAGATACAAAACGAAATAGATAGATTAAGAAGCGAAGTAAGCTACTATTATTGGGCTCTTTTACCCAAGCCTACATCCCATGAACACAACGAAACGCCTTTTGACCAGGTAGGAGATGTATCAGTTGTAGTCCATAGCAATTACTTTTATTATCATATGCCCTGGGAAGAGTTTACTCCGGAAGTCATAAAGAAAGACGGACTTTTATTAAATCAGAAGGTTATACTTAAAAAGAAATTTGTTGTAACAGGCATTCTTCAAACATATACCGATAAGTGGGACTTAGGCGGACATATGGCACCTAATGCCTTTATAACTGAGGAAGGTGGGAAAACCCTTACTGATGCTCTTCGTTACAACGAAATAGGGGATTTTTCTGATTATGGAATATTCTACAATGTATTTTTATATTCAGATTCCTATAAAGAGGAGCTGTACAACAGATTATCATCTAAATATTCAAAGGAAGAAGATATAAAAGAAGAACCCCGGATTATAGGAGATGTTTTTTATTGGATGAATATGTTTGGCAAGTCGGAGGAAGAGATTGATGAGATTCTTAAAGAATCTGAAAACTGGGCACCTGTTGAAATAAAGGATGATTATAGAGACGATTCCCTGGAGGGAGCAGGAGACTTAGTTAAAAAGATAGAGGTAAATACAGATAGATTCCGTAGAAATGTATTTTCCTATCCGGAAATAACTGCATCAACTGAGCATATTCTGACTCTGGCCATAATTGCAGTCATATTCATAACAACTGCCTTGGCCATATTCCAGATATTCCTGACTCAGATGAAGAGAAGGGCGCGAAAAATAGTATTGTTAAAATCCATAGGAGCTACCAATGGTCAGATAGTTAAGATGCTATTTTATGAAGGAGTATATCTTTTAAGAACTGGGCTGATTATTGGGGTGCCTATTGGATTTGGAGTAGCATGGGCTGTTATATACGGAATGAATGCAATAAAGGGACGGGAACTGCAATTTCATATAATGCCTGATTTACTTATTCTGGGAGTAATAGCTGGATGTTTGGCATTATTTATAGGCATGGCTGTTCCTATGATATATGCCATAAGGATACCTTTAGTTGGCACAATGTCAAAGCCTCCTAAACATAAGAAGATTAAGCATAAGGAAAACGGAGACCTTAATATTAGACGCCAGACATTTGGATATATTAACTGGAGATATTTTAAGCTTAACAAAGGAAAGACATTTATATCCTTTGGAATATCCTTTATTACTATAGCCATAATGCTTATAGCCTTATTGCTTTGCTATTTCTCCTTTGATAATTACAGAAATACCGTCCTGGCAAATAACAGACCTGATTATGCCATGGAGCTTTACTATGGAGAAGCTGTAAGAACTTTAAATAGCGATAGAGAGGAGATAATGCAGATAGAAGGAATTAAGGAGGCAGAGGTATATAAAGCAGGAATGCAGACCTTCCTGTGGTATGATGGTATTGAGAATAATGAGCTATTGAAGGCTTTTGAAAAGCTACTTCCAAATGATCTTCTTCCTTTCCACTTTAGTAAGTATAATACTAAGCTGGAAGACCAACCGGAATGGATAAAGAATGCCTTCTATACTAAAATTTATGGAATAGATACTGAAAGTGAGCTGTTTAAACGCTATAGTGCAGCAATAACAGAAGGAACAATTGATAAGAAGAAATTTGATGAAGGAGAAGAGGTAATCCTGTTAGTTCCTATGTATCTAACTGGTAATACAGACATTGAAGGTAAGTCCTTTGATACTAAAGAAGTTGTGAATGCAACAAACGAGAGCAACAGAATGGCATGGCTGTTTGACCGAAGTGGGGCTTATAAGCTAAGCTATAGCATAAGATACAAGGATTATTATTCCAAACAAAACGACATAAAGCCTGGAGATACTATTTATTTGTCTGCAGATGCAGAGAAAATAATAGGGGAAAGCTATGTAGTAGACCATTATACCAAAAAAGTAACTGTAGGAGGGCTTATATATTATTTCCCAAAGGAAGGCATGTGGCCATTTTCTAACAATCTGGCACCTTATATAGTCATAGGTTCAACTAAATGCATGGAGTCCATTTATCCTAATTCCAGATTAGGGTTATATGGAGTTGATTTAAACCAGATGAAAACTATGGTAGATATTCTATATCCTACTAAATATGGCCGCACCCTTTGGTATATAAATACGGATTCACGGGATCTTGATCCGGTGTTTGACTCAAAGCTGTTGGCTTTTGCCAATAACAAGGGATATACCCTGTATAACTATAAGGACAGCAGTTCCCAGTTATACTACGAGGCATTCAACAATGCTGTTATCATAGGATTACTAGGGTTTACTGCAGTGTTTATTGCCTTTATAATCCTGTACAACACTACAGTATCAAAGATGGAGCAGGACAGAAACAGAATTGGAATACTGCAATCCCTTGGAGTTACGAAAGAACAGTTTTCAAGGCACTATATTAACGTAGGTGTAATAAGCGGGTTTATATCAATACTAATTATAAATATACTGTTAATAGCAGTATTGCTTATTACTTCCGTAAGCGCATTAGAAGGGTTAAATATGACCTTTGGAGATTATGTAAGGGATGTATTCCAGTATAGGCTTTGGCTATATCCATGGCCACTTCATATAGCATTATGTGCAGTATTCTTTATACTAACGGTACTGATAAACTATTTGCCAAGCAGAAATATTACAAGTAAATATCCAGTTGAGAACATTAGGAGCTTAAGTAGATAAAGGCAGGGGCAATCCCTGTCTTTATTATTGGCTCCATTCTTTCAATGTTTTTATTCTTCTAAATGCAATTATTAACAACAAGGATATAGTTGCTCCGGTAATTGAACTCAGTCCAAAGGGAGCAATGAATCCAAATAATGCAGCATCTCGGGACATAATTAAGGCTGCTATAGGATATGCCAGTATGGCACCGAAGATCCCGGTTCCAACTACCTCTCCCAAATAAGCCAGTGAAACCTTTTTAGTATGTTTATATAAAAACCCGCTTAGAAATGCTCCGCACATGCTCCCTGGAAAGGCCAACATAGTTCCAGTGCCAATAAAAAACCTGATAAGAGATGTAACAAAAGCCATACTTACTGCATAAGCAGGACCTAATGTTACTCCTGCCAATACATTAATAAAATGTTGAACAGGATATACTTTAGCTAACCCAAGGGGGATAGCTAAAGTAGAGCATACAACTCCCAGAGCTATTAAAATACCTGCTTGAGTTAGTTTTTTTATTTCTTTCATAATAGACACCCCCTATATATTTTTAAATAGTTTTTCTAGGCCTTCTATTGCAAAACCGTGGTCTAGTGGACCTGAGCCCTTTCCTAAATTTAAATTGGATTTTAAACATTCAGTAATATATGATTTTGCTCTTTTTACGCTCAATAATAATGAATGCCCTTCAGCAAGGTTGCAAGCAATTGCAGATGATAATGTACATCCAGTGCCATGGTTATTGGGATTATCAATTCTCTTTCCTTTAATCCATGTACATTTGCCATCTTCATATAGTAGGTCATCAGCATCCTTTACTCTGTGTCCACCTTTAATTAGTATCGCACCGTTAAACTTCCTTGAAATTATAGTTGCTGCTTTTTCCATATCTGGTAGGCTATTGATTTTCACGCCGCTTAACACTTCAGCTTCTGGAATATTAGGAGTAATAATGGTTGCTAAAGGAATCAGCTTATTTACCAACGCTTCTATGGCATCATCCTGTAACAGCTTACTTCCGCTGGTAGACACCATAACAGGGTCTACAACTATATTTTTAGCATCGTATTCTATTAGCTTTTTTGCTATAATTTCGATGAGGTTTCTATTGGACACCATTCCAATCTTAACGGAATCCGGATAAATGTCCTGAAAAATACAGTCCAGCTGCTTTGCCAAAAATTCAGGAGTAGATTCCATAACTGCATAAACTCCGGTTGTATTTTGAGCCGTAAGGGCTGTAATTGCACTCATGGCATAGAGCTTGTGAACAGTTATTGTCTTTATATCTGCTTGTATTCCTGCTCCTCCGCTGGAGTCAGACCCAGCAATGGTCAAAACCTTTTTCATAATAAGCCTCCTTTGTTATCTAATGATTCTCTCTATTTCCTTTCTAAGCCTTTCAGCAGCTTTCTTTGCATCCTCCTGTGCAAATATGGCTGATACAACTGATATTCCAGCTATACCGCTGGATTTCAGCTTTATAATATTTTCCTCATTAATACCACCAATAGCTACTACTGGAATGCTAACAGAATTGCATATATTCTTCAGAGTTTCTAATGATACTAATACAGCATCTCTTTTAGTGGAGGTTGGGAACACAGCACCTACCCCCAGGTAATCTGCACCGGCTTTTTCTGCTAATACTGCCTCTTTCACTGTTTTTGCAGATACGCCTAGTATTTTGTTTGGACCTATTTTAGCACGGACAATACTGGCATCCATATCGGATTGTCCTACATGCACACCTGCTGCGCCACATGCCAAGGCCACTTCAACCTGATCATTTATTATTAGCGGGATATTGTACTTATCTGTTAATTCCTTAATCTCCCTGGCTATAGATATATATTCATCTAAAGAGATATTTTTCTCACGGAGTTGTATCATGGTAGCTCCACCTAATATGGCTTCTTCTACCATTGCCTTAAGGGTTCTATTTCCAACCATAGATGAATCAGTAATTCCATATAGCAATAGAGAACTTTTTAAGGATTTCCTATCTGATTTCAACTTTCATACCTCCTTTAAGGATGCCAGCATCCATCTTGCTTATCTCATCTATTAAGTAGCTTCTTAATGAAGAGGTTCCTTCATTATTTTCTTTCATCCTTCTATATCCCAATTCGCCGCTTAGTCCCATAATAGTTACTGCTGCTGCAACAGCTTCTGTTATATTTTCTCTGTTGGCTGCCACAAAGGCAGCAATTAATCCTGTAAGCATACATCCGGTACCGGTTATTCTGGACATCATGGGATGGCCATTGTATATTACATAGGCTCTATTTTCATCAGCTACTATATCAATAGGGCCAGTAATTGCAATTACAGAGCCTAATCTACTGCTTATCCCCTTTGCAAGGAGTATTGCATCATCTAAAGTATCTTCTCTTATTCTATCTTTCACATCTGCATCTACACCTTTTGTTTTTCCACTTCTAGTATAGATGGTCTTGATTTCTGAAATATTTCCTCTTATAACTGTGAAATCTATTTCATTTAATAGCTTGAATAAAGTGTCTGTGCGAAAGCGTGATGCTCCTGCTCCTACCGGATCAAGAACTACTGGATGGTTCATATGGTTGGCTTTTTTACCTGCCTTTATCATGGAATCAACAGTTCTTTCATTTAAAGTACCAATATTGATATAGGTAGCACTACAAATAGAAGTAATATCCTCTACTTCTTCAATACTGTCAGCCATTATGGGAGAGGCACCACAAGCTAGTATGGCATTAGCCACATCATTTACCGTCACATAGTTGGTAATACAGTGTATAAGCGGTGATTCTTGATGCACGTTTTCCAATATATTTTCAAACATTTACACAAGCCTCCCTTCAAATAAAAAAGGTGTACCTGAAATGGTACACCTATAGTTACTCAAAACTAAACTCCCTACGTTGGCATTACCCACTTCAGGTTCAAAGGGTCGAAGTTAACAACTTCCTCTCAGCCCATCCCATGAGCTCCCCGGAATATTAAGTTTACAATTTTAGTATAGCATAACAATACTATAACTTCAATTCATTGCAAAAATTTACTCATTAGGCAAATGCAATATGAATTCAGTTCCCTTGCCTAATTGGGAATTCACATTTATATATCCATTTTGACCTTTAATTATTTTCTCCGTTAAATGAAGCCCAATGCCACTTCCTTCACTTCCGCTTTTGCTGTAGAATTTTTTGAATATATCCTTTATGTTTTCCTTTGGTATGCCCGGCCCATTGTCTTTTATGGATATGGATGTATAGAACTGGTCCTGTGCTACTTCAATAGCTATAGTGCTATTGGCTGGAGAAAACTTTGCTGCATTGTGCATTACGTTATAAATGGCTTCGGATGTCCATTTAGGGTCGTGCTTGACTAGTATGTCCTTGGGGCAGGAAACTTTTACATCAATGTTCTTTTCGTTTATTAAAGACATGGCCGAATTAAGGGATGAAAGGATTGTATCATATATTGGTAGTACTCTGGTATTGAACTTCATTATTCCCGTTTCCAAAAGGGACATTGTAATCATGGACTGCATAAGGAAATTAAGCTTGTCTACTTCCTTGTCCAGGGATAATAAGAAATTCTTTAACTGCTTTTCCTCCAGGTTTCTGAAAAGGAGTATTTCATTTATCATCTTGATATTGGATATAGGGGTTTTAACCTGGTGGGATATATCCGATATTATAGACTGCAGATTTAGCTTATCTTCAATAATTACGCTTTTCTCCTCGTTAATGTATTTTTCAAGGCTTTTTATATCATTTTCCATTCTATGGAGCCTGTCATCCCTGAAAAAGGGGTAGGATTTATTTTTCCTGCCAGAGATAATGGTTTCGGTGGCATTTTTATGAAAATCCACAAATCTGTTCAATTCCTTTTCTGCAATATACAATTTTATGCCTAGAAACAAAAGCAACAATATGAGCAAAGTAAAAAGAATGTTCAAAGTCTCACCTCTAAGATCTATTATCTGCCTATCCATTGATATCCTACACCGTATATGGTCTTAATATATTTATGGTCATCATCCTCTATTTTAGCCCTCAATCTGTTTATCTGCACGGAAAGGGCATGGTCATTTACAAATTTGAAGTTCTGATCCCATAGGGTTTCCAATAGGAAGTTCCTTGTAAGTATAGTACCCTTGCTTTCTATAAAAATCCTAAGAAGGTTGAACTCGGTTGATGTTAAACTGTGTTCTTTACCTGAAACATATACTTTGTAAGTATCAAAATTTACTGACAGGAATCCGTCATCATAATTAGCAGTATTGCTGTGCAATCCAGCTCTTTTCAGTACAGCGTTGATCCTTTTCTTCAGCAGCTTTAAGCTGAAGGGCTTTGTAATATAGTCATCTGCACCCAAATCGAAGCCTTTTATTTCATCTTCTTCCAAATCTCTGGCTGTAAGAAATATTACAGGTATATCGGAATTGGATTTAATCTCCTTGCAGATATTGAACCCATCTCCATCAGGCAGATTTATGTCAAGTATTGCCAGGTCATATGCGTTGCTTTTTATTTTATCCATTCCCTCTTCATAGGAGGTAGCTGGGATTATTTCAAATCCTTCCGATTCCAGGTCGAACTTAAGAGTATTCAATAGAAGCTCATCATCTTCTACAATAAGGACCTTTACCATAAATTCACCCCACTATGCTGTTAATTCAATAATAGCAGATAAATTGACAATTTTCAAATTTCAAATAATATATTAAACTATTGAGAGGATTTTGTGATAATATTTTGATAATATATTTTCAAGGGAATAATGGGAGAGCTTCTGTTAGGAGTGATAGGAAATGTCAAGTGAATATGCGCTGGAAGTAAAAAGCTTGAATAAGGCTTATGGGAGAAAAAGGGTCTTAAATAATGTATCCTTTAATGTTAAGCACAATGAAATAGTTGGATTTATAGGCCCATATGGTGCAGGAAAAACCACAACTATGAAATGCATTTGTAATCTTGTCTATCCTGATAGCGGAGAGATAATTATCAATGGATATGACCTTTTTAAGGAAAGGGAAAAAGCTCTTGAATCCCAGGCAGCGTTAATTGAAAGTCCAGGGCTTTATCGGGATATGACAGGCAGGGAAAACATACAGCTTATAGCCAGATTAAGAGGCATAGGGAAGGAAAGGATAGAGGAGGTCTGTGATTTTACAGGACTGAGAGAAGAGCTGAACAAAAAGGTATCGGGCTATTCCACGGGGATGAAGCAGATGCTAGCTTTGGGAATAGCAATACTTAATAAGCCAAAATTCCTTATACTTGATGAGCCTATGAATGGTCTTGACCCATCAGGAGTCATACATTTGAGAAACACTTTGCAAAGGCTTGTAAAGGAAGAGGATATGGCAATATTCTTTTCATCTCATCAGCTGGGAGAGGTGGAAAAGCTGGCCCATAGGATCATATTTATCGATAAAGGTGAAATAATAGAAGTTCCGGATATTATGTCCAATATTCAGAGGTACATTATTCAAGTATCAGATTTAGATTCTTCAGTGGAGACTATTGCAAAT
>DUMS01000064.1 GCA_012839745.1 Tissierellia bacterium | reverse complement strand
GATAGCGGACTCACATTATTCACCTGCCTGTTATACATATTACACCAATATTATATCACAAACCCATCTGAATGTTATACTATGTTATGAGGATAATACTGCCTTTCTCTCACTTATGGTAGGTCTCGCCGTTGTTTACCGAATACATGACTTCACAAATTCGTAAATAATACCGATTTCTTCTTATTGCTCTCCCTTAAGCCACATATGATATCTAACGACAATCTATTTCTTTTTTCTATTTTTTATACAAATTTTAACTCTTTCTTATATTTAAAACAAGGTATATTTATTATATAATATAAATCAATACAATAATTCTTTAAGGAGGTATACCATTGGATGATAAGGCAAAAAAACTTGCAAGATGGTTTTGCGTAAAGATGTATTTACAAGAGAAACATGAAAATAATAATTTTAGAAATTGGTTTACAGTAAGAGGAGATATATATACTTGTCACTTCGGTGAAAATATTGGTGACGAAAAATGTGGAATTGGTAGACCTGTATTAATTGTATCAGCAGATAACATTAATAGGAAAAGTGGTAATGTAATTGTTGTCACATTAAGTAAAAATATTAAATGGGAAGACCCTATAACAAAACGAAAACTGAAATATGATACACATTATGTACTTAAAAAAAGTAAGTATCCACAGTTGGCTTTTGATTCTGCAGTTCAATGCGAAGATATTAGAGTTGTAAGCAAGGCTCGGTTAGGTCAATATATATGTTCTGTAGACTTAGCGACAGACATGAAGCAAATTAAAAAAAGGTTAAAATCTGCTTTACAATTATAAAATTAAAGATTGACAATTTTTAATATAAATTATATAATTTAATTACATAAATATATATCGTTCGTCTCTGGTAATTATTACTGGTGCTCGCGAACTGACGAATCATTTTAATGTCGGGAATCTTGTTCATTCCCAGAAGAAAATATTTATATTGTGTATAAGAGGACAAGTATATACTTGTCCTCTTATACACATAATTTTAAGGATTCTGCATATTATATTATATGAACATATATGTTCATTTCTATGAACAAACGACAATGACTATCGGAGACCTTGTTCGTCTCCAGATGAATATTTTTATTTAATATCTTCTTAGTATATACTAAGGAGATATTATTTTTTAAGTCTCATAAATCTAAAACAATTGTCACTTATGATAAGTTTCACCTTTCATGATCTTAAATCCTCTATATATCTGCTCTAACAGTATAAGCCTCATAAGCTGATGGGGAAAGGTCATCCTTGAGAAGGAAAGCTTAAAGTGGCTCCTCTTTGACACTTCCTTAGAAAGGCCCAGGGAACCTCCAATTATAAATGTTATATCATTTATTCCATTAATCATTAAATCTTCCATTTTTTTCGACAATTCTTCTGATGATAATTGCTTTCCCGTTATTTCCAGGGAAATAACAAAAGAATTTTGGGGAATTTTGGATAAAATCCTTTCCCCTTCCTTTTCTTTTACTATTTCCATTTCCTTTTCCGACAAGCTCTCCGGTGCCTCTTCATCCTTTACTTCTATTATCTCCAAATTGCAGTACCTTTTAAGCCTTTTTTCAAACTCCACAATACCCTGCTGTATGTATTTTTCCTTTATCTTACCTACTCCAATTATTCTTATGTTCATAACTACAACCAGCTTTCAACTTTCTCTATCAGATCGAAATTTGTAAGGTTGTACTGAAGAGGGGTTATAGTTACATACCCTTGGGCAATATAAAACCTGTCTGTGCCCTCTTCAGGCTCACGCCTTTCTCTGCCTTCTGCTTTAAATATGGATTGTCCTTTTATTTCACCATCTTCCATTAAGTAATAATCATATACTATTCCGCCTATTTTACATACCTTAATCCCTTTAATCCTATCCTCATCTAAATATGGAGTATTAATGCTAATTATCATTTTATTCTTCAATAGCTCATCCTTCATTTTATCCATTATTAACTTGCCATATCTTATAGCTGTTTCATAGTTAACATTTCCATCTACCCACTGAGCAGATAAAGCTATAGAAGGAATTCTATACAGATTAGCCTCTATTGCTGCAGATATGGTACCTGAATATAGCACATCCATCCCCACATTTAATCCCTTGTTTATTCCTGATATAACCATATCAACCGGCTTATCCAACAGCTTTGCCATAGCTACTCTAACACAATCTGCAGGCGTTCCTGAAACGCTGTATGCTTTGGATTTTATGCCTTCCAGGCTTACTTCCTCAACAAATAATGGCTTTCTAAGCGTAAGCGCCTGACTTTGGGCACTTCTCTCATCATCAGGAGCAACAATTATTACTTCATGCTCCTTTTCAAGTTCCATAGCCAGCTTATTTATTCCTTTAGCATGTATGCCATCGTCGTTTACCAATAATAACCTCATCTTAAACCTCCGTTATTCTGCGTATTAATCAGTGAATTGCAAGCATTATACCACAAGATACTTGGGCATCTTGTCACAGTAGTTACATCTATGAGGACTTGCCCAATCTGTAAAGGATACCTTTTCAAGTTCATATATATCCGGAGGCTGCTGATATACTTCTACAAAATCCTCAATTGCATCCTCCAGATGGTCATTACATACAACATACATATTATCAGCTCCAGGTTTTTTAATTATAGAATAGCATAAAATAATGTATTATATACAATAATTTTTACCAAACTATCTACCTTCAGAGAAAACCATATCAATCATATTATATCTTCCATCCCTTATTATTGTTACCTCAGCCCTATCGCCTATTTTATATTTATATAATACCCTCTTTAAGTGGTTTAAGTTTTCTACATTCTGATTATCTATCTTAACTATAATATCCCCCGGTTCAATCCCTGCTTTATCTGCTGGCGAATCTGGAACTACCTCTAATATTATTATTCCTGTATTAACACCAGTATTTACTCCATATTTTCTTTCATATAGCTCTACTTCCACACCATAGATTCCCATATAAAC
The DNA here is from genome assembly GCA_012839745.1 of Tissierellia bacterium. Taxonomy (GTDB): domain Bacteria; phylum Bacillota; class Clostridia; order Tissierellales; family Tepidimicrobiaceae; genus DUMS01. The sequence goes on along the minus strand of DUMS01000064.1, from coordinate 20,480 downwards.
TGTTTCAAAACTTCCTGTGCTTATTACTTCGCTTATTATAGGCTTTATTATATTTATAGGAATGGCAAATCCCAGCCCTTCTCCAGTCTGTACCTTGGCAGTATTTATCCCTATTACTTCACCTCTGCTGTTTAAAAGAGGTCCTCCACTGTTGCCGGGATTAATGGATGCATCTGTCTGTATTAGATTTTCCATAACATTGCCATCCTCTGTTCTAATAGAACGGTTTAATCCCGATATTACACCGGCAGTTACAGTTCTTTGAAAATCAAGACCTAATGGATTTCCAATGGCTACTGCAATTTCTCCAACCTCCAGTAAATCTGAATCACCTAAATCTGCCACTGGCAGGCCTGTTGCATTGACCTTCACTATTGCTATGTCTAAAACGGAATCATTCCATAAAACCCTGCCATCCATGGTATCTCCATTTTCAAACAGGACATTTATGCTCTTGGCTTTTCCATCTGCTACAACATGAGAATTGGTGAGTATATATCCATTTGAATTAACAATTACCCCTGAGCCTATTCCTTCCACTTCAGTTTCCCAGATAAATTGCCTTTGAACCTGTATAATTGTAATTCCTACTACAGAGCTCATGGCTTTTTTTGCCACAGCCTGCACGGCGGATATTTCATCGCTTGGAGTTATATTTATGTTCTGTACTGTCGTTTTAGGTGCAGGGCTCTGCTTATAGATATCAGGCATTGGTATAAGCTTACCGTACAGGTAGTTAGGTGCAATGTAGGCTGTAATTATACCTCCTATTATTGCTCCAATTAGAGCTACAATAAAATAGGAAAATGGACTTCTTCTGGGTGGCCTTTCATAATACATGTACATTCCTCCATTCAACTAAAGAATATATACCTTGCTGGCTTTATCCCTGTATGTTAAGTCAAGGGTTATATTCTTTTGTACACTGAATCCATATCCTTCTATGTATTCTCTAACTGTATCATATGCTACCTCAGGCACATTATTCTCCTTGCTTAAGTGTCCTAAGAGCACTATTTCTCCATTTCCCCTTAAAACCTCAGCTAGTGTTCTGGCTGCATCCATATTTGACAGATGCCCCTTTGTGCTGAGTATTCTCTGCTTTAAAGGCCATGGATAGCTTCCTTCCTTAAGCATCTGCACATCATGATTGGATTCTATCAAATAAAGAGATGAGCCTTTAATAGCTTCCTTCATGTTATCATTTACCCATCCGGTATCAGTCATAATGCTGATTTTAATATTCCCATAATGGAAGCAGTATCCTACAGGTTCTGCTGAATCATGAGATATTTTAAAGGGATATACACCCAGTCCTTCTAATTCAAAAGCCTTTTCAGACTTAAATATCCTTATATTTTTGTCATCAATATTTCCTATCAGACATGCCATTGAAATCCATGTCTTTTCGTTGGCATATATAGGTATATCATATTTTCTTGATAAGACTCCTACTCCCTTTACATGGTCAATGTGTTCATGGGTTACTAGAATATAATCTATTTCATCTGGCCTTACATTTATTGATGATAATAATGACTCTATTCTTTTCCCGCTAAAGCCTGAATCTACCAGTATCCTTACCCTGTCTGTTTCAATGTACTGACAGTTGCCGCTGCTGCCGCTGGATAGGGAACAAAACTTAATTCCCATGTATATTCCTCCAATGCTTGAATTCTAATAAGTATATTATATAATAAGCTGATGAAAAAGACCAATAAAAAAGGAAAAGTGCTTAGGAGTACTTAATAAAGTAAAATCCTAAACACTTCATACTTTTCTCAAATATTCTCCATATTTCAAAAAGGGGGAAAGAAAGCTTATTCCAGTCTAATCAAAAGCTGCCCTGATTCCACATTTTGCCCTTCCTTAATGAATATGGATTTAACCCTGCCTTCTTGAGGTGCAGTTACATTTGTTTCCATTTTCATGGCTTCAATTATGGCTACTGTTTGGTTTTTTTCCACCTTATCTCCTTCTTGAACCAGGATTTTGGCTACTACTCCAGGTATATTGGCACCAATCTCCAGTTTATTGTCGGGATCAGCTTTGTGGACTAATTCAGATTTCTTCACTACATTGCTTGCCTTGTCAAATATCCTTATGGCTCTTCTGCTGCCATTTACCTCAAAATATAATGTTCTATATCCCTCATCATCCAGCTTTCCTATTTCAAGCAGCTTTACTACCAATATTTTTCCTTCCTCAATTTCCACTTCTGCAGTTTCACCTTCTTTTAACCCATAGAAGAATACATCACTGCTTACCCTGCTGAAGTCACCTTCATTTCTAATGGATTTCAGGTATTCTTCAAATACTTTAGGATAGAAGGCGTAAGACAATATATCCTTCATGGAAGGCTCCATGTTGTATTTTTCCTTTAAATACTTATGGATTTTATCGAAGTCTTCATCTTCCAGCAATTCTCCAGGCCTGCAGGTTATAGGTTTTTCACCTTTCAACACTAATTCCTGTAGCCTTTCAGGAAAACCTCCCATAGGTTGGCCCATCATGCCTTTAAAATATGATACTGCTGAATCCGGAAAGGCCATATCCCTGGCTTTTTCGTATATATTTTCAGGTGTTAAGCCGTTTTGAACCATGAATATCGCCAAGTCGCCTACAACTTTAGATGTAGGTGTAACCTTGACAATATCTCCAAGCATCTCATTAACAGTTCTATACATTTCCTTTACATCATTAAATCTATGTCCTAAGCCAAAGCTTTCCACCTGTGGCTTGAAATTTGAATATTGCCCTCCTGGGATCTCATACTTGTATATTTCAGCTGTCCCTGATTTCAATCCTGATTCAAATTTACTATATATTGGCCTTACATCGCTCCAGTAATCTGAAATCTTCTGCAGATCGTCTAGATTCAAGCCTGTTGACCTCTCAGTATGCTCTAAAGCAGCAACTACAGAGTTTAGTGCAGGCTGGCTTGTAAGACCCGCCATGCTGTTAAAGGCAGTATCCACTATATCTACTCCAGCCTGGGCAGCCATTAGAACAGTAGCTACACCATTTCCGCTGGTATCGTGGGTGTGGAGGTGGATTGGGATATCAATTCTTTCCTTCAAGGCGCTGATAAGCTTATATGCAGCCTGTGGTTTTAACAGGGAAGACATATCTTTAATCCCCAATATATGAGCTCCTGTTTTTTCTATTTCCCTGGCAGCTTTAATATAATAATCCAAAGTGTATTTATCCCGCTTTTCATCTAAAATATCCCCAGTATAGCAAATGCAGGCTTCAGCTACCTTGCCCTGTTTTAAAACTTCATCTATGGCTACTTCCATTCCCTTTAGCCAGTTCAGGGAATCAAATATCCTGAAAACATCTATCCCGCTGCTGGCTGCTTCCTTAATGAATTCCCTTATTACATTATCAGGATAGTTTTTATATCCGACGCCATTAGACCCTCTTATTAGCATTTGAAACAATATATTTGGAATTCTTTCTCTTAACAGTTCCAATCTCCTCCATGGGTTTTCCCTCAAAAACCTGTAGCTTACGTCAAAAGTTGCTCCTCCCCACATTTCCAATGAAAATAAATCTTTTGCAAGCACAGATATGGCTTCTGCAATCCTCAGCATATCCACTGTTCTCATCCTGGTGGCCATTAAGGATTGATGGGCATCCCTCATGGTGGTATCTGTCAACAACAGCTTTTTATTGCTCTTAATCCACTGGATAAGCCCATAAGGTCCCTTCTCATCCAGTATCTGTTTTGTTCCATAATAATCATTAGGCTTATTCACCATTGGAACTTTTGGTATATTAAAGTCAGGTTTATACCCCTTGGTTTCGTTTACTACCTTTTCTCCAATGAATTTTAGCACTTTAAGTTCCTTATCCTCTTTAGTTTGTATTTCAAACAGCTCCGGATTGTAGGTAATAAATCCGGTATCACATTTTCCGCTTAAAAATTCCTCATGGTTTAAAACATTCACTAAAAATGGAATATTGGTCTTTACTCCCCTAATTTTTATTTCCTTCAATGCTCTAACAAGTTTTCTACTTGTATCTTCAAAGGTTCGAGACCAGCTTGAAACCTTAACCAAAAGGCTGTCATAATAAGGGCTTACTACTGCCCCTGTAAACCCATTTCCTCCATCCAGCCTTATTCCAAATCCTGAACCAGTTCGATATTCATCAATTATTCCTGTATCAGGTATAAAATTTTTCAATGGATCCTCTGTAGTTACTCTGCATTGGATAGCATATCCCCTTGGCTGGACATCATCCTGGCTTTTTATGCCTATTTCCCTGGAATACAATGGGTAGCCTTCTGCTATTAAAATCTGAGACTGTACTATATCTATGCCTGTAGTCAGCTCAGTAACAGTATGTTCTACCTGAATTCTGGGGTTTACTTCAATAAAGTAGTGGTTTCCGTATTTATCTAATAGAAACTCAACAGTTCCTGCTCCTCTATAGTTAATGGCTTTTCCAATCTTTATTGCATCATCACAAATCCTTTTTCTTTGCTCATCTGAAAGGGTAAAGGCAGGGGTATATTCGATAATCTTCTGATGTCTCCTTTGAATAGAGCAATCCCTTTCATACAAATGCACAATATTGCCATATCTGTCTCCTAATATTTGAACTTCTATATGCTTTGGCTTCTCAAGATACTTCTCTACGAATACATCAGCAACTCCAAAGGCTTTTCTGGCTTCATCCCTGGCGCTCTGGAATTTTCCCATAAGGTCTTTTTCGCTTCTTATTACCCTCATGCCCCTGCCACCGCCTCCTGCAGCAGCTTTCAGCATTAATGGATAGCCATATTGTCTAGCAAATTCAATAATTTCATCTTCAGAGTTGACAGCCCTTTCTATTCCAGGAATAATGGGAACCCCCAGGCAATCTGCCAGTTTCTTGGATTTTATCTTATCTCCCAGATTAAGCATCATTTCATAGGTTGGCCCTATGAATTCTATTCCCACCTCTTCGCATTTCCTGGCAAACTCCGGATTTTCAGATAAGAATCCATATCCGGGATGTATTGCATCTACCCCTTTCCTCAATGCCAGCTCTATTATTTCGTCAATGCTTAGATATGCTTCTATAGGGCCTTTATTTCTCCCGATTAAATAGGACTCGTCTGCCTTAACCCTGAAGAGGGAGTTTTTGTCTTCATCAGAATATACCGCCACAGTTCTTATGCCCAGTTCACTGCAAGCTCTAAAAATCCTGATAGCAATTTCTCCTCTATTTGCTACTAAAACCTTTTTAAATTTCTTCATAATATCCATCACCTTCAGCATTATATTCTCCAAAGAATAGCTATTTTATTTCCTGTATGACTTTTTCTGTAAATTCCTTAGTTCCTAGTTTTCCTCCCAAATCCATGGTTCTATTTATCTCATCTTTCAATACCCTGGATATGGCTTTTTCAATTCTTAAAGCTGCATCCAACTCACCAATATGCTTTAGCATCATAGCCCCTGATAGCATGGCTGATACAGGATTGGCTATATTCATATTGGCTATATCAGGGGCAGAGCCGTGAACTGGTTCAAATATGGCAGCATCCCTGCCAATATTAGCGCTTGGGGCCAGCCCCAATCCGCCAACCAGCCCAGCAGCTAAATCCGATAATATATCCCCATATAGATTGGGTGCAACAATTACATCATAGTTTTGAGGAAACTGAACCAGTTTCATGCTCATGGCATCTACAATAACATCTTCAAATTCCAAATCAGGATAATCTTTGGATATCTTTCTTCCGGATTCCAGGAACAGCCCATCGGTTAATTTCATAATATTGGCCTTATGAACCAAGGTTACCTTTTTCCTATTTAAATCCCTTGCCAAATGAAAAGCAAATCTACATATTCTTTCGCTGGCCTCTCTGGTAATGACCTTAATGCCTTCTGCCTTATTTTCATCTACCATCCTCTCCTGGCCTGTATAGAGGTCCTCAGTATTCTCCCGGACAATAATCAGGTTTATATCTTTGTGAAGGCTTTTAATGCCATCAAAGGATTTAACAGGTCTAATATTTGCATATAAGCCAAATGTCCTTCTCAAGATCACATTTACACTCCTAAAGCCACCACCTATAGGGGTTGTTAATGGACCCTTTAAGGCTATCCTGTTTCTCTTTATGCTTTCAATAACATAGTCAGGCAAAGGTGTTCCTTCCTTCTCTATAGACTTAATACCAGCCTCCACAACTTCCCAGTTAATATGAACTCCTGCAGCTTCAATAACATCTGCTGCAGCAGAAATAACCTCCGGCCCAATTCCATCTCCAGGAATTAAAGTAATATTATATGCCATATTCATTCTCCTTTCAAATATTCTGCAATCCTTACTTTATATAGTTCAGCAGCCCGCTGGATTTGAGAATATCCCTCTGCCTGTTGGTTACATTCAATATTAAAGCATATTCTTCACCTTTAGTTATATTTTTTACTTTAATTCTATCCCCTTCCATTTGCGTTAGAGTGTTTTCTATAATTAATTCATCATATATATCAATGCCATCATAGTCCTCTTCATTACTGAATGTTAAAGGCAGTATCCCGTTGTTTATTAGATTTTGCCTGTGAATTCTTGCAAAGGATTTAGCAATTATAGCTTTAACTCCCAGATATAATGGCACCAGAGCTGCATGTTCCCTGCTTGAACCCTGACCATAATTATGTCCTCCTATTATTATTCCTCCGCCAAACTCTTTAGCCCTCTTTGGAAATTCCGGGTCACAAGGTACTAAGCAATAATCTGACAAATAAGGTATGTTGGACCTGTAGGGAAGCAGCTTTGCATTGGAAGGCATTATATGGTCAGTAGTTATATCGTCTCCTACTTTTATGAGGACCCTCCCCCCTATATCTCCTTCTATAGCTTTAGCCCTGGGGAAAGGCTTGATGTTTGGCCCTCTTATGATTTCTACTTCCCTGCCATTTTCTGCAGGGCTGATTATCAAGTTGTCATTGATTAAAAATCTCTCTGGCATTTTTACGTCTATATCCTTCTTGTACTTCTCAGGGCTTGTAATATATCCTGTTAGGGCAGAAACTGCAGCTACTTCAGGACTTGCTAAATAGACCTTTGCAGAAAAAGTTCCAGACCTGCCCTTGAAATTCCTATTAAAGGTCCTTAAGGAAACTCCCTCGGTATTGGGAGCTTGTCCCATGCCAATACATGGTCCACATGCTGATTCTAATATTCTAGCCCCTGCTGATATAAGCTTTGCCAATGCCCCATTCTCAGCTAACATGCTAAGTACCTGTTTTGAACCAGGTGATATAACCAATGAAACATCCTCTGCTATGGTTTTGCCATCCAATATGCTAGCTACCTTCATCAAATCCATGTAGGAAGAATTGGTGCAGCTGCCTATGGCAACCTGATTAACCTTAATCCTGTCTAAAGAAGACACAGGAACTACATTATCCGGGCTGTGGGGGCAGGCAATTAATGGCTCCAGTTTATTCAAGTCTATTTTAATTTCTTCATCATAGAAAGCATCATGGTCAGCCTCTATTCTAATATAGTCTTTTTCCCTTCCTTGAGCCTTTAAAAACCTGTAGGTTTCCTCATCTGAAGGAAATATGGACGTGGTGGCTCCTAATTCTGCTCCCATATTGGTTATTGTTGCCCTTTCAGGAACAGTAAGGTACTTAATTCCCTCACCGGTATATTCAAATACCTTGTTCAATCCGCCCTTAACCTTGTATCTTCTCAATACTTCCAAAATTATATCTTTGGCAGATACTCCAGGTCTTAACTTTCCACTTAACTCTACCTTTACTATCCTAGGCATTGTAATATAGTATTCTCCTCCAGCCATTGCCACTGCCACATCCAGGCCACCGGCTCCAAAACCTAGCATACCTAATCCACCGCAGGTGGGAGTGTGACTGTCTGAGCCTAAGAGGGTTTTACCTGGTTCACCAAATCTTTCTAGATGGACTTGATGACATATTCCATTTCCTGCCTTTGAAAAATATATTCCATATTTCTTTGCTATACTTTGAATGTACAGGTGGTCATCTGCATTTTCAGGTCCTGTTTGAAGCATATTGTGGTCCACATATGCTACAGATTTTTTGGTCCTTACCCTATCAATGCCAAGGGCTTCAAACTGTAAGTATGCCATTGTTCCTGTTGAATCCTGGGTTAAAGTTTGATCTATCCTTAACCCTATTTCCTCACCTCTAACCAACCTACCAACCACCAAATGCTCTTTTATTATCTTCTCTGTAACTGTTAAGCCCATTTTTGTCTCCTCCAGTCCCATCTATATTGCCTTTGAATCTTCTTTATCAAGAATATTAGGAATATATTTAAATACCAGTTCTTTTAACTCATCACTTCTAATAGTGGAAGTACGGCCATTGGCGTATTCATTATCTATCCACTTTTTTATTGCCAGAATCCTTGGATCAGCTTTATCTATTCTATTAAAGCCATCCAACCTGAAATATCCATTTATCCACGCTGCTATTCCTGCCAAGCCTGAATAGGAATTTACTGCTACCAATGGAGGCCTGCCTAGAATCTTCTCCGTGTCAAAGCTGTTATAAATCTCCTTATTCTTAAGCATGCCATCTGCATGGATTCCTGCTCTTGTAACATTAAACTCACTGCCCACAAAAGGGGTTCTATCAGGCACTTTGTAGCCTAATTCCCTTTCAAAGTAATCTACTATATCCATTATCACTCTCAGGTTCATGTTCCTAGTATTGCCTTTTAGCTGTCCATATTCTATGACCATGGATTCTAAGGGGCAATTGCCAGTCCTTTCTCCAATACCAAATAGAGTAGCATTGACGGAAGCTCCTCCATATAGCCAGGAAGTAGTGGAGTTTGCAACTACGTTATTGAAATCATTATGGCCATGCCATTCTATGGATTCTGAAGGCACATTGCAATAATATCTTAGCCCATGAATCAAAGCAGGTACCGACCTGGGCAACTCCACACCAACATAGGGTATTCCAAGCCCCAGTGTATCACAGGCCCTTATTTTTACATGCATATTATACTTTTCAGATAGCTTCATAAGGTTCTTTGCCAGCGGTGCAACAAATCCAAAAAAATCTGCTCTGGTGATATCTTCAAAATGGCACCTGGGGACTATTCCGTTCTCCAATGCACTTTCTGCAATGGAAAGGTATTTGTACATGGCTTCCTTCCTGGTCATGCTTAATTTATGGAATATATGGTAATCTGAACAGGACATAAGAATTCCCGTTTCCTTTATCCCCATTTCCTTCACCAGTTTAAAATCCTCCTCACTGGCTCTTATCCATGAAGTAATCTGCGGATAATCATATCCTTTGGCCATGCATTTTTCCACTGCTTTCCTATCTTTTTCCGAATACAGAAAAAACTCCGTTTGCCTTATAATGCCTGAACCATTGTCCAACTGATGGAGATAATCATAAATTCTAACCATCTGTTCCACTGTCATTGAGGACATAGACTGCTGCCCATCCCTGAAAGTTGTATCCGTAATCCAGATATCCTCAGGCACTTCCATTGGCAATTGGATATTATTGAACTTCACCTTTGGAAGTTCCTCATATGGAAATACATCCTTAAAAAGATTTGGCCTTAAAGTATCGACTCCATTGTAATACATTCTGCACCCTCCTTAGTTAATTATGCAAGTTTTATTATTTTTTTATTCATTTTTATTTTAGTGAATTCAAACAACAATCCACTTATATTACTACAGTTCTTAATATTAGCTGGTTTAATAAAATAGTTGAAATGATTTTACCACAAATAAAATTTAAATACAATATATTTTTGCAAGTTTTTATTTTTTTCCTTCATTTTATAGATTATTAATCTGTTTCAGATAGTTTTAGGGTGTTTTTTGCAAATAAAAAAGGAAGAACATTTTGTTCTTCCTAGTACTCGTCTATATACACTTTATATCCATCCTCAAATTGTATTCTCCAGGCAGGAACTGCTTTTCCCTGCTTTGCCTCCCCTGGCTCTTCGATGTATTCGTGTTTTTCAGGATCAAAGTAATAGCAGAGGGAAATATCTGTAATGGTGTTATTATAGACTTCCTGCATACCTAACAGGTTTAATAGTGACTTTGGAGCTGTGCTTATATATATCTTTGTATCTCCTATTTCCTTGGCATTGAGCCACAATCTCTCAAACCTCTTAACCCCTCTTTCATCTATCTGAAAATTAGTATAAGCTCTTTCAATATATGTGTCCTCATATACTTTAGAATACTCCAAGTAAAATACATTATTTTCCTGCTTTGAATATGTGAGCTTCATATCAGAGGTGCTGAAGTTTCCTTTCATCAGGAAATCTTCGGCTATTTCAATAGCATCATCAATGTTAAGCAGATTATACCTTGCCTTCTCATCATTATTTTCATATATAATAAGCCTGTTGTTTATTATTAGAATAGACTCCATGCCATAGGTAATCTCCTTTAGGCTCCCATCGCTGTGAATTACTCCATTATTATCAAAATATAGCCTATTCAGGCTTTGGCTGTCTGCCTTTTCAAATTCCACAATCATGGAGTTTAAATAGGCAATTTCCCTTGGTATACTGGCTTCTATATAGATGTTCTTATCCTTTAGGAGTTCTTTTACGTTAGAAATAAATTTATCTGTAATAGTTGGCTCTTCTATCGGTCTATCACTCAATAGTAAAAATACAATAAATACATTGGTGATAATAAAAGCAATAATCAATATGGTCTTAGCCTTTGACCAGTCCATCTGTTTTCACCATCCAAATTTCTCCACTGTTATTTTTTAATAACCAGGCTTCCATCATATACATCAAAAGCATATACGTTATCCCTCATCTTCAGTATCCATACTCCAATCAATCTTTCTCTAACTTTATTCTCGCATGGGTCCAGATATGCAATGGATATATCTTCTATGCTTAGTAAAATATCTTCTTTAAGTTTTTCTTCATCTATCATTTGTATATTGTTTTCAACTATATAATCATTTTTGATTAGATTATAATTCATGCTGATAACTTCATAGGCAGATAGCATTTCCGTCTTTTCCAATAAATTATTGCTTTTAGTATCCATCTCTTCTCTAATAAATCTCTTGTAGCTCCTAATGTATTTATTGAAAACCTCCAGCTGTATAAAATCCTCTATTTCCTCATCTTTTAATATTACTGGCAGCCCGCCTATTCTATATTTAAAAGTAAGCCTATATCCCAGGTTTTCTCCAAATTCTATTTCTTCAATATCATCTAAGTATAGATCTTCTGGTATTTCCATATTTGAAGATAGAAATTCAGAAGCTGTAACCAAACTTATATATAGATTTCTTTCAGAAACTTGTTCCTCTAGAGGGGAATAATACTCCAAAAATCCATTTTGGCTTACCTTTAATACCTTATCACCGTATAAGTACAGTACAGATCCGTTATTCTCAACTATTTCCCTGATGTAATCAATATCCTTTTGGAAAAAAACCTCTGCAATCTCCCTTATGTCCTCAATATTGTCTGTATTTATTTCATTTTTAACATAAATTGCCGGAATGGCTTTGCTCATTTTATAAGGAATATATATATCATTGTCTACATTCAATGAATCCCTCATTGGATAATAATAAGTGATATTATTGCTCTTTTCGATTTGACCCACCTTTGTTTTAACATATTCAAGGTCTAAATCGATTTCATGGATTTTCAGATGGAAATCCTTATGGCTGAACACAAAAAAGGGCTCTCCTTGTCCTAAATAAACATATATGCTATCCACTTTTTCTATCTTTTCAGTTATATCATTTGGCTGTGGTATATCCAGAAAACGGGCCAGTATATAGGTATTATACTCTTCTGGAAAATAAAAAACTATGGACCTGTTATCATGGTATGCAATAAATTCTTCATTGGAAATCTCATCTGTCTTAACATTATTCGAAGACAGAATATCCACCAAAGAAGAATGAATACTAGTCCATAGATTATTATTCGTATCGCTATAAAATATTGTATGGCTATCTTCATTAAAATTAAGCAGGTATTTGTGGGGTTTAATGATATCTATTTGCAAATAATCAGATGTATCTGATTTTCCGTCTTCAAATACCAAATCAGTCCTATAGGGGGACATAATCCATATTTGCCTGGTCAATAACAAACTAATGCTTACCAATGACAGAAGCAGAATGGTTTTTAGTCTCTCTTTAGTCACTGTATTCAACTCCTTCTATCACTGGCAATTAGTTTGCTGTTGGAATTACAGAGCTGTTCTTCAAAGTCTCAAATATCTGCTGAGCCTCGTAATAATACACTATTCTCTCAATTGGAGCAATACCTTCTACGTTAAAATTAACAATAATCTTATTAATACCACGAATTAACTCTATTTCTTTGGCAAATCCTAAGGGCCCGGATTCTACATCTATTGTTGATATGAGAGTATAATCTTCCTTTTTTGGCAAATTTACAAGTGAGTATTTGCTGCCTGTTAAATCTACAACTCCATACAATTCTATAGAAACCTTTGTACCTATAGGAGCTTGCCCGGATATTAATAATACCTTGTTTTTATACGCAGAGGCTTCTTCTTTAGGCAAAATAACCTGATATTTTGAGCTGTCAACATCATCTGCAAAAGCAAAGGATGATATGCTGGTTATTATAATCAATACGAATAATAATGCCGTAAATCTCCTCCACATTTTCTATCCTCCTTTATACCTCTAATACGGGATAATATCATTATATACAAAAAATATTACATTCATATTACAATTATATTACATTGCAGTTAAAATTGCATCAGAAACAGGTAGGATTATGCTGACCTCTGTTCCTACATTGAATTCAGATTTCAACATGATTTTACCTCCCAAAGCCTCAATTATCTCCTTGGCTATGGATAAGCCCAGACCTGTTCCTCCTAATTCCCTGCTTCTTCCTTTGTCCACCCTGTAAAACCTCTCAAAAATTCTGTCCTTGTCCTCCACAGGAATACCTATTCCATTATCCTTTATTTTAATTACTATGTTTTCATCCTGCATTACTGCTGATACCACAATATGGCCATTATTAGGCGTATACTTAATTGCATTTGATATTATATTTAATATAACCTGTTCCATGCCGTCTTTATCTATAATAATGTTTGGCAAATCATCCTCTATATCTACATCTAGCTTATGATTCTTCTCCTTAATTGAGAACTCCAATTTTAGTATGGTATCTTCAATTAATTCCTTAACAGAGCATTCTACCTTTTTCCATTTGGTTTTGTTGTAATCAAGATTTGAAAGCTGCAACAGGTCCCTTACTATTCTAGCCATTCTGTCACATTCATTATCTATTACCCTTAAGAACTTATATGATAGCTCAGGGTCCACATCCTTGTAATCCATTAGTGTTTCCGTATATGATTTAATTGTAGTTATAGGAGTTTTCAGTTCGTGGGATACATTGGCTACAAATTCCTTCCTCATATTGTCCAGCTTATGCTGCTCAGTTATATCCTGGAATACAATAATAATTCCTCCCACATTGTTCTTTTCATTGCGGAAAGGTGCATATTTTAACTGATATATGGAGTTGTTTATTTCTACTATTTTACTCCCCTCATGGGTATCAGGATTATTAAAATCTATTATATTCAAATTAATCCTTTCCATAGGAAAAGGCATTTTGTTATTCAGCAACTCATCCTTTATTTCTTCCAGCTGCAGTATTTTTATTGCTACAGGGTTTGCATGAATCAGATGGCCATTAACATCTATGGCTATAACACCATCCGCCATATAGTTGAAAATGGTATTTAATTTGCTCTTTTCCAAGTCCATTTCCTGAATGGTATCCTTAAGCTTTAGTGTTAAATAGTTAAACATGCTTGCCAGCTGCCCTATTTCATCGTCAGATTTTACTTCAACAAACTGGTCAAAATCTCCCTTAGCCATTTTTTCAGCTTTTTCAGTCACATCCCTTATTGGTTCAGTTATGCTGCTTGCAATTAAAAAGCCTAATACCACTGTAATTGCCAGTGCCAGCATTGTGGCACTAATTAAAATAGTCTTGGTTTCATCAATGGTTTTATATACATCCTGTATGTCATCAGTCATATATAATATTCCTTTAACCTGACCTATTTCATTTACTACCGGGTAAGCTACATGCTGAAATATGGCATTTTTATTAAAATCCATCATTACGCCATCTGCTATTTCTCCTTCATAAGCTGAATAAATCAAGGATGGGTCCAAGGATTTATAAGCTAGGGCATTAGATCCAACAATTCTATCATACTTTATATGGGATGAAGCTATTATTCTTGGTATATCTATATCATATATTATGTATAGAACCTCGGTACCGCTAAATCTCCATTTATTTAAAGTGTTCTGTATATCTTCCCTATGATCCAGCCAGTTGTCCCCGGATAAATAATCTGATGTGCTGATTAAAGTTTCTACTTGTTTTATTAATGTATTTTTTCTGTTTTCCAGCTGCTGGGCCTCAAACCTTTCAACTATGAATACTCCAACTATTATCATGGCCATGAGTACGAGCAGTAAATATACTACTACAAATTTCCACTTAATACTTGAGAACATGAACTAGACCCTCCTGAAATAATAACCTACTCCTCTTTTAGTCATTATATATTTGTACTGTCCATCGGCATCTTCTATTTTCTCTCTTAATCTTCTAATAGTTACATCTACAGTTCTCACATCACCATAATACTCGTATCCCCAGACTTTTTCCAGTAGCTGTTCTCTGGTAAATACCTGGTCCATATTTGATGCCAAAAACTTCAACAGCTCATACTCCCTGAGGGTTAATTCTATTATTTGTCCATTTTTCCTCACTTCATATTTATTATAGTTTATAGTCAAATTCCCAACCTTCAGCACTTCTCCGCTATTCCCTTCAATATTGCTGATTTCAACTCTTCTTAAATTTGCCTTAACCCTGGCAACAAGTTCTCTCATGCTGAATGGCTTTGTAATGTAGTCATCTGCTCCCAGTTCCAGCCCCAATACCTTGTCCACTTCCTCTTCCTTTGCTGTTAGCATCAGTACCGGAGTATTTATATTTGCCCTTATTTCTCTTAAAACCTGAAAGCCATCCTTCTTTGGAAGCATTATATCCAGTATTATCAGGTCAGGATTTTCACTGTAAATCTTCCTGACTGCATCTTCTCCATCGTAGGATAATTCAACTTCAAAACCTTCTTTTTCCAGATTGAATTTTATAATATCTGCTATTGATTTCTCGTCATCAACAACCAGTATTTTTTTATTCATGCACATCACATCCATAATAAACTTAAATTTTAAATAGATAAACTATCTCCATATTAAATTATCTAATAATATATTCATGTTGTCAAACCCATAATCATTGTATAATATTCTCAAAAATTCTAATAGGTTTAAGATGGTAAATTTTATTTTTTTATTGATATTTGTAAAGCATTATTGTATAATTATTGTTACAAAGGGGAGTAGCTATCAAATAGTTAACCGTCAAGACGGATTGTTCCCGGTTAACTAGCTTATGGACTAAGTTAGCAAGACCTTTGTTTGGAGATAAATCCCAAACAAAGGTCTTTTTGTATTTATATCTACATATAGCATTACTGCAGCAGCCAGATTTTATTTTTAATATTCAAGTGGAATACTAAAAAAAAATATGAAAGGGTGATTATTGTAATGGAATGGTACAAAAAGAAAATAGAAGAAGTAGCTTCTGAGTTAAATACCCTTATTGACAAAGGTATTACCCATGAAGAAGCGAAAAAAAGACTGGAAAAATATGGCCCAAATGAACTAAAGGAAGAAGCAAAGCAAAGCATGTTATCAAAGATAATGGAACAGTTTAAAGACTTCCTTATCATAATACTTATCATTGCAGCTATTATATCTTTTGCTGTTGGAGAAAGAATTGATGCTGTCGTTATTATTGCCATAGTAATTGTTAATGCTGCATTGGGTATTTATCAGGAAGGCAAAGCTGAAAAATCCCTCGAAGCACTGAAAAAGATGGCTGCTCCTAGTGCTAAGGTATTAAGAAATGGTACTGTTGAAATTATCCCATCAAGTAATATTGTTCCAGGAGATGTAGTTGTTCTGGAAACAGGTGATATTATACCTGCAGATTTAAGATTAATTGAATCTTCTAACCTGAAGGTAGAAGAAGCTTCTTTAACCGGAGAATCTGTGCCTGTTGAAAAGGATGCACATATTACATTTGATAAGGATGTTGCCCTTGGAGACAGGGTAAATATGGCCTACTCAAGTACAATTGTTTCATACGGTAGAGGTAAAGGCATCGTAGTTGGTACAGGCCATGATACTGAAATAGGTAAAATAGCAACTATGATTCAGACCATTGAAGATGAAAGCACGCCTTTACAGAAGAAACTTGATCAACTAGGTAAGGTATTAGGCATTGTTGTAATTGGAGTTTGCATTGTAGTATTTGGAGTTGGCTTGTTTTATGGAACAGGCTTGCTGGATATGTTTATGACATCCATAAGCTTGGCTGTAGCTGCAATTCCTGAAGGTCTGGCTGCAATTGTTACAATAGTGTTGGCACTTGGTATGAATAGAATGGTCCAGCGTAATGCCATTGTAAAGAAACTGTTATCTGTTGAAACACTGGGTACAACTACTTATATATGCTCTGATAAAACCGGTACTTTGACCCAAAACGAAATGACTGTTGTTAAAGCCTATACTGATAATAAGATTATAAATGTCTCCGGAACCGGATATGAACCAAAAGGCAAATTTACTATTGGAGACGAGGAAATATCAAATCCAACTGAATCCATTAATATAAATACACTTCTATCAATAGGCATACTTTGTAGCGATGCGAAATTAACTAAAACTGATGAAGGGTATAAGATTCTGGGAGACCCAACAGAAGGCTCTCTTGTAACATTAGCAGAAAAAGCTGGTATTAAACAGGAAGAGATTAACAGCAGATTCCCAAGAGTAGCAGAACTGCCCTTTGACTCTGACAGAAAGATGATGACAACTTTCCATGAAAGCTTTATCCCCGGTAAGGTAGTATCATTCACTAAAGGTGCACCAGATATACTTATTAATAAGAGCAGCAGCATTTATTTGAATGGTGAGATTATGCCATTTACTGACGACCTGAAGAAAAAGGTGCTTGATATAAACAGTCAGTTCTCAAGAGAGGCATTAAGAGTGTTGGCTCTAGCCTTCAGACAATATGACAGTTTGCCAGATGAAATTACTACAGAATCTATTGAAAGGGATTTGATATTTGTAGGGCTGGTAGGAATGATTGACCCACCAAGAGAAGAAGCCAAGGAAGCTATTAAGAAGTGTAAGACTGCAGGAATACACACTGTAATGATAACTGGAGACTACAAGGATACTGCTTTTGCTATTGCTAAACAATTGGGAATGGCAGAAAGAGAAGATCAAGCTATGATGGGTCAGGAATTGGACGGATTAACTGATGAGCAGTTAAGAGAAGTTGTCAAGGAAAAAAGAGTATATGCCAGAGTATCACCAGAGCATAAAGTAAGAATTGTAGAGGCTTTGAAAGCCAACGGCGAAATAGCTGCCATGACTGGTGATGGTGTAAACGATGCTTTGGCACTCAAAAAAGCTGATATTGGTATTTCCATGGGAATCACCGGTACAGATGTAGCAAAAAATACTGCAGATGTAATTTTAACAGATGATAACTTTGCAAGCATTGTTGCAGCAGTAGAAGAAGGCAGAATTATATACAGCAACATTAAGAAGTTTGTTTTCTTCCTTCTGTCATGTAACATAGGAGAAGTATTAATTGTATTCTTGAGCATTATATTAGGGTATAAGGTTCCATTGCTTGCAATACAGCTATTGTGGCTAAACCTGGTAACAGATAGCTTCCCAGCACTTGCATTAGGTATGGAAAAAGGCGACCCAGAGATAATGGATATACCACCTAGAGATCCTAATGAACCTATACTTGATAAGGAAATGGTAAAGGCATTGATAGTACAGAGCATTTCCATCAGTGCAGCAGTTCTAGGTTCCTATATCTGGGGAATGAAAACCTATGGAACTGAAAACCTCATTTATGCAAGAACAATTACCTTTACTACATTGATTACTGCTGAACTATTAAGAGCATATTCAAGCAGGTCATTAACACACAGCATATTTAAGATTGGAGTATTCTCCAATAAAACAATGACACTGTCTACACTTGTTTCATTCCTTCTGCTATTAGTAGTACTTTATGTGCCATTCCTACAGCCAATATTTGAAACCTATGCTGTAGGCTTGAAAGAATGGGGAATGATTATAGTATTTTCATTTATACCACTGGTAATTAGCGAGTTGTATAAAGCAATAAGAGATAGATAGTAAAAATATAAAAGCCCTTCGGGGCTTTTTCTTTTTTGAGAACATTTTGAGATTTATCGCATAGAATAAAACAAGAAAGGGGGTCAAGTATGAGAAGGATAAATAGCTCAAAGCTTTGTCCTATATTAAGTGCAAAAATCATGTCTCAATCAAATGAAGAATTACCCGTTATTGTTCAGTTAAGAAGGGACAATAGCAGGATAGAAAATGGAATTATGAACCTATCAACAAAGATTAAAAAGCGGTTGCCTATAATTAAAGGTATTGCTTGTAATCTTGATACAGAAACCATATATAGGCTAGCAAACAACCCTGATATTGAATATATCAGCTTTGACCTGGAAGTATATGCCCTTTTGGATATATCTGTTCCAACAATGGAAGCACATTTTCCCCATGATCAGGGCTATAAGGGAAAAGGCATTACAGTTGCAGTTATAGATACAGGAGTTGCTCCACACAATGATTTAACCAAGCCATATAATAGAATTATTGGCTTTAAGGATTTTGTAAATAACAAAACTTCACCCTATGATGACAATGGACATGGTACCCATGTGGCAGGGATAATTGCTGGTAATGGATATTCATCAAGAGGCCTATATACTGGTATAGCTCCAGAAGCAAATATTCTGGGCATTAAAGCCTTAAACAACAGAGGAAGCGGAAGCATGTCCGATATTATCGAAGCTATAGAATATGTTATTGAAACAAAGGATGAATACAATACAAAGATACTGAACCTATCCTTTGGAAGTCCTTCAAATAACAGCTATCTGAAGGATCCATTGTGTAAATCTGTGAAGGAGGCTAAAAATGCAGGACTAATAGTAGTAGCTGCAGCAGGAAATAGTGGCCCGGAAGCAAAAACCATAGTGTCACCTGGTATTAGCCCTGATGTCATTACTGTTGGTGCCGTAGATGATAAGAGAACCATAGACCCGTCAGATGATGAAATTGCAAGATTTTCAAGCCGTGGGCCAACAAAAGAAGGATTAGCAAAACCAGATGTTGTAGCACCAGGTGTAAATATCAATTCATTGTCTCACACTGATTTAAGCGGATATATTTCCATGAGCGGAACTTCCATGGCTACTCCTCTGATTTCCGGCTCTGTGGCTTTAATGCTCAATAAATACGGATCTCTGTCTCCTGATGAGGTAAAAAAGAAACTGATGGAATCCTGTATAGATTTGAAGGATTCTAAGGAAAATCAGGGGTCAGGATTAGTAAACTTACAGATCCTTTTCAATGAGGAGTCAAAGAATGATAAGACAGAGGATATAAAAGAATGTAACAATAAGAACTCCCCACCATTTGGAAAAAATGTACTAGAAGAGCTTTTAACACTTTTTTTAGTATTATATCTGCTGGATAGGAATTAATAAAAAGTAAAAATTAAGGCAATATGCTTAAATCAATCATATTGCCTTAATTATTTTCGTTGTTTTCCTTTAATACACAAATCCTGCAGGATTTACATGCACCCCGTTTTTCAGTACTTCAAAATGTAAATGGGGTCCTGTAGAATTACCGGTACTTCCTACTCTCGCTATAACCTGTCCTTTATATACCCTATCGCCAACTTTTACTTCAATCTTGCTACAATGGGCATATCTTGTTCTATAGCCGTTTTCATGGTCTATTTCAACTAAATACCCATAGGAACCCTTCCATCCTGCATAAACCACTTTACCTCCATCTGCAGCCTTTATGGCTGTTCCTGGTGAAGCAGCAATATCCAATCCATAATGCATACGCCCATTTCTCATTCCATATCTGGATGTAAGCCTGCCTCTTGTAGGCATAAGGAACGCTCCAGTTGCAGCTGTTTTAGGTAACTCCTTGGTTCCCTGTACTACTATCTGATCAACAGGCTCTTTGATAACCTCTTCTTTTAATATCTCCTCATTTACAGTAATACCATTTTGTTTTGTGATTTTAGATAAATATTTAGTTTCTCCTTTTTCACCTTTTACTTTAACTTTACTTTGTGTTTTAGGTTCTATAATAAATGTTGGGGTGGAAAATAATTTACCCTAACATTTATTTTTTCTAAAAATAAAATGCACTCGTGAAATAAACCTGCTAAAATGTTAATTGGCTAAAAAAAACATACAAAGGAGG
>DUMS01000063.1 GCA_012839745.1 Tissierellia bacterium | reverse complement strand
ACCAGCCCTAGGGTCTATATGACCTGCCTAGGGAGGGGTGATGACACACCCTTAACTCTGGGTCATACTTGCCTACCAGAAATGGACTGGCGTTTAATCACCAGAGAATCCCCTGACTTTAGTCATTGGGAGTGTCAAAATCCGTTTATTGGAGGATTCAAGCATGAAAACCTATACGAAGGGGGATATAAATTCTCAAAAATACTCCCAGGGATAATAATAGAGCTTAAGATAACAGAGGAGCAGTATAATAATGTAAACAGCCTGTTAAACCAGTTCATATCAAACCCTGAAGACTATAAGTATAACTACCTGGGGCTTGTAAACAACCTGATGAATAAGGAAGTGTGCTATGAATACAGGTTCTTATGTTCCGAATTTGTATATCATGTTCTCAAGGAAAGCGGAATAGTGGATTTTAATAAGGCAAGAAATTTGGTCAAGCCCGTGGATTTTCTGAATCTTAAAGGAGAAGTAGTATTTGAAGGTGACCTGAGGACATTGGACCTGGGAGAGGCGGCAAAAAAATCCCCTTTTCTTTATTATAATTTTTTTAGAGCCATTAAGTAGAACTGGCCATATAAAAAGACTTGCTGAAGCTCAGCAAGTCTTTAATTTATATTTATTTCAGGCTTTCCATTAATACCCTTATCCAGTTTTCACCTGCTATCTTTCTTACATTTTCAACGGAATGGCCTCTTTCTAACAGCAGTTTCAAAAGATCCGGTATTTTTTCGGCACTTTCAAGTCCCTTAACCCCGAAATCACCTAGATACATGTTGAAGTCAAGGCCTAATGCCACATGGTCGTATCCAACAAGGTCAACCATGTATTCTATGTGCTTAATTACATCGTGTATTGTTTCAGTTTCATCGTCCCTGGTCCTTGCCTTGCTGGGGTCTGTTTCATCCACCTTTGAGAAATAGGATACTATTCCTATAACTCCTCCGCAGTTGGCTATAGCCTTTATCTGTTCATCCGACAGGTTTCTGGGGTGGTTGAACAATGCCCTTGCATTTGAATGGGAGGCAACGGTGGCCTTTTTGCTTATACTCATTATATCCCAGAACCCTTCTTCATTCAGGTGGGATACATCTACAATAATTCCCAGCTCATTCATTCTTTCTATGGCGCGTAAGCCTAAATCCGTAAGGCCTCCCGTTTTTTCATCAGTACCGTGGGCAAATGGGTTTTTGCTATTCCAGGTAAGCATGCCTGCCCTTACGCCAAGCCTGTAATACATGTTAAGCAGCTCCAGATTGCCATATAGGGGTTCTAGACCTTCAAGGGAGAGAACCAGTCCGAGCTTTCCGGTTTTAAGCACGCATTCCAGGTCTTTTTTGCTTTTTATTATGACTACATCTTCATATTCTTCTGTAATCCTGTAAAGCTTTTCTACTTCCAGAAGCCCTTCTATTAAGGAAGTTTCCTTGGAACCTTTGGTAAATATATTGGCAAATACTATATTTACTCCGGCTTTCTTAAGCTCCGTGTAGTGGCTGCGGAAGGCATCCTTCTCTCCTCTTGATTCCCTTAGGAATACATCCCTGGGAATATCAGTATGGCCATCGATTATTATAAAGTCCTTCAGTATTTCGTCAAATTTCATGTTGCACCTCTTAATGTATATTAGAATGGTCCATAGTTAATCAAAGTTGCTATAACCATGAATACTGCACCAATTGCACTCCATATAAAGAACAGCTTTCCATAGTATTTTATCCATTTATCATAGGCTATCTTGGCAATTGAAAGGGATGCCATAAGTGTAGACGCAGTTGGTGTAAATGTATTTGAGAAACCATCACCAAAGTGGAAGGCTAATACTGCAGTTTGCCTTGTAAGCCCCAGTATATCAGCCAAAGGCACC
Source organism: Tissierellia bacterium (assembly GCA_012839745.1). Taxonomy (GTDB): domain Bacteria; phylum Bacillota; class Clostridia; order Tissierellales; family Tepidimicrobiaceae; genus DUMS01. The sequence continues at coordinate 18,580 of DUMS01000063.1, read as the reverse complement.
ATAATTGGCATGGTTGTTGCAGCCTGGCCGCTTCCTGATGGTATGGCAAAGTTGATTAAGCTCTGTACTACAAACATACCCACAGCAGCAAAGGCTTTTGGCAATCCGCTGATAAGGCTTGCTAAGGAGTATATTATGGAGTCCAGTATTAATCCATCCTGCAGCACTATTAGAATTGTCCTTGCTATTCCTACAACCAGCGCTCCAAATATGATTCCCCTGGCTCCATTTATGAATTCCTGAGCCATTTCGTTAGGACTGATTCTTCCTATAAATCCGCTTATTATACCCATTCCTAAAAATACAGCAGCAATCTCATTAATGTACCATTCAAATTTATAGACACCATATACTATTATTGCCAATCCTGCAGCTAATGTTAAAAATACCAGGTAATGAGAAGGCAATAGTTTGTGTTCTACTGCAATATCAAAGGAGTTGTTTTTCCTTTCTTCAAGCTCTACTTCTGCTATAATGCTCAATTCAGGCTTATCCTTAATTTTCTTCGCATATCTCATTACATAGTATATAGATACAGCTAACAATACTATCCATACTATGATTCTAAATCCTATACCTGAAAACAGTGGCAGTTCAGCAATGCCCTGGGCTATACCTACTGTAAATGGATTCATTATTCCGGAGTTAAATCCTACTGCACCGCCCAGTGTAACAAGGGACATTCCTACTATGGCATCATAGCCTAAGGCTCTGGCCAGGGATATTGCTACAGGAATAAATACTATATTTTCCTCTGCAAATCCTAAAAAGGCTCCAGTCAGTGAGAATAAGAACATGAATATAGGAATCAGAAGCTGTTCCTTTCCTCTTAACATGCCAGCTACTTTATAGATTCCAGCTTCTATGGCACCAGTAGATGTAATTATCTGGAATGAGCCAGCTACTATGAATATGAAAAAAGTTATTTGTGCTGCAGCAATCATTCCTTTTGGAACAGCAGTTAATACGTCAAATAGATTTACAGGATTCCTTTCCACTCTTGTAAAGGAGTTAGGGTCTACTACAGTTCTGCCTGTATTAGGATCTTCAACTCTTGCATATTCTCCTGCAGGTATAATATAGGTTAACAATGCTGCAACAAGAATAATGCAGAATATCAATACATAGGTATGAGGAAGCTTAAAGGTCCTATTAGTTACATTTGTTTTTTGTGACATGTTGAACCCTCCTTATAGATTAACAGAATAAAATGTTGGATGAAAAGATTATAATTCCCTTAATATAATCACCTGTTCCCTATAATCACCTCCAAAAAATTTTTAATGATAAATTTATTGTAAATGTATATGCAATATATATACCAGTTTTTTTGCCATACAATATGCTCAATTATGTTTTTAAGTAAATTTCAGCATTACAGGCTTTAAATAAAATCATGTGAATTTTCTAACAAATGAAGCATTTAAAAGAATCAGGTTATTTTTTATAAAGTGTAAAAAAATTATACACAATTTATCCATTTAAACTGATAAAGAATGTTAAATTATTTTACAGCATTCTGTTAATGCTATTATCCGTTAAATTGCAGGGTTTAGAGGTTTATGATAGAATAAAACTAACATTCCTTCTACAAAATAACCAGAGAGGAGTAAAAACCATGTACGATTTGGTAATAAAAAATGGAGAAATAATAGACGGTTCAGGCAAGGAATCCTATTTTGGAGATATTGGTATTAAGAACGGATATATAAAGGAGATATCCTTAAATATCGATACAGAGGCTTTAAGGGTTATAGATGCTAAAGGTCATGTAGTAAGTCCGGGATTTATTGACATAGACTCCCACTCTGATTTTTCCCTTTACCGTAATCCAAGGGCTGAAAGCAAAATACGCCAGGGCATAACTACAGAGCTGGTAGGCCAGGGAGGCAGAACCTTAGGACCAGTAAATAAGGAACGCCTGAATGATTTAAAGCAGTATACAAGCTCCTATGTTCAAAACAAGAATGAACCGAACTATTGGAATTGGAAAAGCAACATGGAGTTTATTGACCTCCTTAAGAAAAGGGGCATATCTGTAAATATAGCTGCACTGGTTGGATATGGAAGCATTCGCGTTGCTGTAATGGGGTTTGATAAGAGGATTCCTACTGCCAATGAAATGGACAGGATGATGGGCCTTCTGGATGAGGAGATGAACAATGGGGCTTTCGGATTATCCCTGGGATTGGACAACAGTCCGGATTTCTTGGCTACCATTGAGGAGCTTATTGAAATGGCCAAGGTAGTCAAGAAGCATGATGGAATTCTTTCTGTTCACATGCGTGATGAAGGGAATTACCTATTTGAGTCAATTAATGAAGTGCTGGAAATAACCAGGCGTTCAGGAGTGAAGCTCCAGATATCCCACTTAAAGGCTGCACATCCCCAAAATTGGGGCAAGGTAGAGGAAGCAATCAGAATTATAAGCAAAGCAAGGCATGACGGATTAGACATAAATTATGATGTATACCCATATACTGCTTATGAAAGCGTTTTAGCTGATGTTCTGCCAAGCTGGATAAGGGAACTGAGTCCGGAAAACATGGTTAAGTACTTGAAAAACGATATTACGCGCAACAAGATAATATATGAAATGACGGATAAAAACAGCAGCTGGGGAAATCCCATGCTGGGCTCATCTTGGAATATGATAAGGATAGTTTCAATGAAAAAGCCAGAAAACAAGAAATATGAGGGCAGGAATATAGAGGAAATAGCAGAGGATATGAACCTGACACCCCAGGAAGCAGTTATAAGGCTTTTGATAGAGGAAGATGGGGTTATAAAGATAATATTCTTTGCTATGCTGGAATCAGATTTAATAGAGGTTATGAAACAGTCTATGGCTATTTTTTGTACGGACGGACTGGCAGTGGCACCTTATGGCGACTACAAGGATATAAAGGTGCATCCAAGATATTATGGTGCTTTCCCCAGAATATTGGGTAGATATGTAAGGGAGAAAAAGCTTTTGGCCCTGGAAGATGCAATACACAAGATGACGCTTTTGCCTGCCATGAAGATGAACCTCAAGGACAGAGGTATTCTTGATGTAGGATATAAGGCAGACATCGTAATATTTGATAAAAATACTATAATAGATAAATCAACCTTTGATAATCCTCATCAGTACCCTGAAGGGATAAAATATGTTATTGTAAATGGTGAAATAGTAATAGAAGAAGGGGTCCACACAGGCAGATTACCCGGAGAAATAATAAGAATTTAGTTGAGAAATTTGCTTAAAGCTTTTGAAAAGGGGATTTCATTATGATGAGTAACACAAATGACAATTTTATTAAATACAATTTGGATTATAACGAAAGCGAAGGAATAATATACTGCAGCGAAAAGATGAAAGCAATAATATCCATGGTTGATGAAATTGCCAAAACTGATGCAACAGTGCTGCTTACGGGAGAAACGGGAGTTGGAAAGGAAGTTATAGCAAGGCTCATTCACAGGAAAAGCTTAAGAAGGGAAAAAAGGTTTGTAGTAATAAACTGTGCAGCAATACCTGAACACCTGATTGAAAGCGAGCTATTTGGCCATGAAAAGGGAGCCTTTACAGGAGCAAGCTACAGGAGAATAGGCAAATTTGAACAGGGACAGGGGGGAACTGTTTTTCTTGATGAAATAGGAGAGCTGCCGCTGAAAATGCAGGTAAAGTTTTTAAGGGTATTGCAGGAAAGGCAGTTTGAAAGGGTAGGTTCTTCAAACAGCATTAATCTGGATGTAAGGATTATAGTAGCAACCAATAAGGATCTTTTGGAGGAATCGCTAAAGGGAAATTTCAGGGATGATTTATACTACAGGGTGAATGTAATAAAAATAGAAATCCCTTCTTTAAGGGAAAGGAAAGAGGATATTATAGCCCTGTCCAATGCTTTTTTAAAGGAGTTTTCCTCCTACTACGGCAAGAGTTTAAAGAAGATAGACCTTGAGGCCATGCACATACTTTTAAACTACCACTGGAAGGGAAATGTAAGGGAGCTTAAGAATGTAATAGAAAGGTCTGTGATACTGGCCAAGAAGAATGAGGAACTCCTTACAATAGACCATCTTCCATATGAGATCAAGAAAAATTTAAGCTTTCCTGAATTAAGGGAGAAGACGGGAATGACTTTAAGGGAGTATGAAAAGCTGCTTATTATATACACCCTTTATGATGCTGAGGGCAACAAGAGCAAGGCAGCGGATATACTGGGAATAAGAAGGCAGACCTTGTACAACAAGATGAAGGAATATGGAATAGACATGTAGGCTTATAAATTTAGCACTTTAAATTTATAAGCTTTTTTATTTTTTGAAAGGAAAATATTTAAAACTCTGTAGCACAAAATTTGTACATGCATATATATGTACTAGGACATGAAGGGGAGGTGAAAAATGAATGGCAGATAGAATATTCGCTTCAATAATCAATCAAAAAACTGTAAATCAAGTTCAACTACAAGTATTAACAATCATAGCAGCACAAGTAGCCAGCGTAATTGAGGCTCAATTAGGAATTACTGTTCAAACAGACGATGATTTAATAGATGTATAATGTTTCAGGTTAGGGGGGCTTCCCCCTTTCAATAGATTGGGAAGTAGATATTGTAAGGAAAGGAGAGATGAGCTTGAGAGTAGGATTCTCAAAGGACGGATTGACGCTGAATGGCAAGAAGTTTAATCCCCTAAATGTTCCTTTATGAACCATTGCTATTTTATTACATAAGATATATTAGCAAAAAAATAAAATAGGGGGAAATAGCCATGTCAAAAGCATCTGCAAAATCATTACCAACTACAAGGGATACTACCTACATGGGAGCAAAGATTGCCAATCAGATAAATACAAACCAGCAGTCAAATATGTGCCTTACAGCATACAGCGTTGTAACGCAGAGTTCATCTACAGTTAATATAAGCCTTGCGTAAGGGGGATGGGTTATGTCTGATGCTGCCAGAGCAAACAATGAATGGATCAGGTTGAAATTTAAAAGAAAGAAAAAGGATATACCAGGAGAAATAAGAATTGACATAGATGGAAAAGTGTATATAGACAATGAACCTTACGATGAAAAGACATCAAAGTATTCCAACCTGAATGTGGAAGTGGAGCACCACAGCAGAATGAGTGCAGGAGAGGAAACAAGAGGATTATAGAGGAGGGCAAAAAGGCGAAAAGAGGAGATATTGTCATTATCAGGGAAGAGGAAGGACCTGACAGGAAGGAAATGACAACAGTCAAATTCTAAAGGGGGTAGTAAAGGTGGAAAATATTGAAGGGAACCAAAAACTAAATAGAATCCGCTTGGAAACAGAGGATTATGAAATGGAACTGGCAATAAGAAAGCTGGGAAATCCTGCTGATATATTGGGAAAATTGTATAAGTTAAGGGGAAATAAGGATCTAAGCGATGAGGAGAAAAACGAAGAAGTAAAGAAGATAATCGCAGAGTATTTGAGGTGATTTAGGTGAACAGCGTTAGGCATTCGTTGCTACTTAACCTTTCCAATCAGGCAAATACATTTGGATGTAAAGGGATAACCCTGAGCCAGTATAATTTTGTAACCATATTAGGGTTTGAATATTTAAATGGGGAAAAACCTTCGGAGATGATTCCCATCTCAATTAACATAGATAAGGACTGGAATCTTTCCATTGAGGGTTTTGGAGAAAACATAATTGACGACGGCAACATATATGTGTATACGGATAAAAAGGTGACAAAAAGCGATGACCAATAATTGCTAACGGGGTGGTATTTAATGGATATTGATATGAGAAGAGATGATTTCTTTTCAGAGCTTTTGGACGGGGACAATAACAGGATTTACAATTTCATGATAAACGCATCCAATCAGGCAAACCTTGCCAATAGGCAAAATACTTCTCCAGTACAGGTAAATTCAGTATTTGTAGTCATAAATCCATATTACATCGAGAGGCTGAGCCTAGAAAATCTGAACCTGGATATAAGGATGAATGAAAATGGCATATTGTCTATAAACAACAGAAGCTTTCGCATGATTGAAATAGAGCCCGGCATTAAGGTATTTGGCATTTATGAAGAAAAGGAGGCCTGATTTTACATGGGCGCAAAGAAAAGGAAGCTTACTGATATGCTTACTCCAGAGGAGAAGAAGCTGTATGAAAAGGTGCTGGAGGATATAGCAGAAAATGAGGATTTTTATACCAACAGCACTGCTGAAGAGATAACCCGTCATTTAATAGAAGAATGCGGATTTGATAAAGAGGCTATTTATAAACTGTTTAAGAAGATAACGGAAATAAATGAGGGGTGAAAAGCATGGAATTCAATCTGGGCAGAAGAACCTATGAAACAGGTTGGGAAAATCCTCAACAGATTTGTGAATCAGAGGTGATTGATGAGAATGAGGTGGAAAGGGCTGAGGAAAATCAAAAGAATATGGAGGCTAAAAAGGATCCACATGAAGAGGTTTATAAGGAATCTAAAGGAGAAATAGCAGAAAAACCTGAAATGGAGGAAACTAATAAGGGTGAAGAAAAGAAAGAGGCTAAGGACAGGGGAATACTTGAATTACTGGATGAACTCATAAGAATATATAAAAACAGGTAAGAATAAAAGCTCTTTTCCATAAAACAGGAAAAGGGCTTTATTTTATGCTTATGCAATTTCCCTATAGAAAAGCACCATGGCTCCTGCAGTGGTCCTGATGGCCAAGGGCAGGCAGCACCTGGTGGTCCTGTAAAGCCTTGTATCGTCATCCTTAATGTTCTTAAACTTATTGTATATCTTTATGGCTACCCTTGAATTAAACCTTATGTAGTCCCTAACTGAATCTAAGAGATATGCCCCTGATTCAATTTTAAACTCATTGACGTTTTGATAGGCCCTTGAAACGAATTTCTCATATTGGTGGTGATTGTCCAAAAGCCTTATGTTGGCATGCTGAGGCACAGTCATATCCTGTATCAGATGGAGGGTTGCCCCGAAGTAGAACATTGCCTTGTTGTACTTTTTCATGCTCCAGTATTTCAATGCCTTTTCGTGGTAATTAAGGGCCAGGTCCATTGCATTTTTCCTTCCAAATAATCCCTTTCTCTTTGTGGGATTGTAGAAGTGGTTTGAGCTCTTAAAGTCCTGGTCTGCCCAGACTACCCCTTTGTTCAGGTCTTCTATATAGCTTTTGAAAAGATTGCATTCATTCATATATCCATCGTTTAAAAGTATATTTAGGGCTTTGTTGTTCAAATAAACATGAACAATACATTCAGTTTTTTTGATGGATTTTTTCACCGGGTTAATAAGGGCCAGTATTTTAGTCAATAAAAAGCTGTAGGTTGATTCTATCCTCTGTATGTTAATCACCTTCCCAAAGCAGTATGTAAGAATATTATCTGTAATTTTAATATAAATTATCATGCTTCCAAATCTGTGTAACAAAAATTTAATTTTGGCTGCAAATGTTTTATATTGGCTTATAATCCCCTATACAATATAATTATTATTAGGAGAAAGGGGTGTCATTATGGTTTATGAGGTTAAGAAAGGAAGGAAGCATGTATTATTAATGCTTATTGCAGCATTAGGGCTTGTTTGCCTTTTTGCAGGCATCTGTTTTGCAGCAAGTTCAGTCAGGATTGTAATTGATGGTGAGGAGCTGATATCAGATCCTAATCCCTTCATAGAAAATGGAAGGACTCTGGTGCCAATACGCTTTATTTCTGAAAAGCTGGGGGCTAAAGTTGAATGGAACAATGAGGAGAGGGTTGTTACCATAGAAAAGGGCAACAGAAAGGTGATACTGAGAATAGACAGCCATCTGGTAATATACGATGAGGAAAAGGGACTGTATGGGCTGTCAGATGTAGCTCCCAAAATAGTGGAAGGCAGGACCTTTGTGCCTGTAAGGCTGGTAAGCAATGCACTGGGAGTGGGAATAGAATGGGATCCGATTACAAGGACTGTGTATGTGGATTCGGGTAAAAGCTCAGAAATAACACCATTTTACGATGTTAAGCTAGCCATGGAAAACGGCAGTAGGATAACAGGAAGGACACTCCTTGGCATTAACCTGCCTGAAGGATATGATAAGAATGACAAGCATGTTAAATACGTGCTTTTAGACCCTGGTACTGCAAAGGGATTTGTAATAGCCATGGGAAATGAATTGGACAAGGAATATACCTACCTTCCTGATATAAGGGACAATGGGCGTAAGGTACTGGCAGCGCTGATATATGATAAGGAAGGGAAACTAATATCAGGTGATGTAGTGGGCGTAAATGTGGAGGTAGAGCCTAAGGTTGAGTTAAAAGGAATTAAGGAAGGGGATGTTCTGGATACGGTTACTTTTGGAGTGGATACCAGCTTTATTGCAACCAAAGTGGAATATGAAATACTGAGCCTTGACAGGGATTCAGCAATTGCAATCGGCAAGGACGTGCCTCAGGACCCATATGGAACCTACACCTGGAACCCAAAGGTTTCTGAAAGCGGAAGATATTCAATTAAGGCAGTTGCCTATGATACTCTGGGAAATGCCCATGAAAGCATGCCTGTAAATATATCCGTTGAAGTGGAGCCTAAGCTTGGATTATCAGGAGTTTCAAATGGACAAACCATATCAAGGCCTGTTACACTGCTGGCTTCGCGAAATTTTGACGTGAAGAATACCAGATATATACTTGTGAACCCAAATACAGGAGAAGAAAGGCTCATTGACGAAAGGCCCTATGGAGGGTATAAGTGGTTTCCTGGACCTGACCTTAAGGGGAAATGGGGAGTCCTGGTTGAAGTTACGGATTCAAGGGGAAATACGCTAAGAAGCGATGTTGTTGAAGTGAATATTGGAGGGGAGCCAATACTGCTTCTATACGGAATAGGCCCCAATGAAGTTGTGAGGGAATCCAAGAATATAAGAGTGGAAAGCAATGTGGATGTTGAAAGCGTAAAATATATACTTAAGAACAGGGATACGGGAGAAATAAGGGTAATTTTAAACAATTCAGGCAATGGTTTTGAGGAGACATTTACACCTGGCAGTAATGATGGAGGCAGCTGGAGCATAAAAGCCATAGCAAGATACAAGGGAAAGGAAATTGAAAGCGAGGAAATACCCTTTAGGGTTTACCTTGGAATTACCTACGGTTCAGTATCCATAGTGAATAAGGACAACTATGTGGAGGAATTTTTGAATATTGCCTCCCAGCTGGCAGTGGATTCATGGAAAAGCACAGGCATGTCTGCAGCACTTCAGGCTGCCCAGTCCATACTTGAAACAGGATGGGGAAGGTATGTTCCGGTGGATAAGTATACCGGAAAGGTATCCTATAACCTGTTTGGCATAAAAGGAAAGGGACCAGTGGGCTCAGTAACCATAAATACCAGGGAGGTATATAATGGCATTTCATACTATGTGGATGCAGAGTTCAGGGCCTATAACAATATAAGGGAAAGCTGGGCCGACCACAAGGACTTCCTGCTTAATTCAGCAAGATACGAGCCCTTTAAGGAAGTCATGCATAACAGCATTCTGGGGGCATGGGCTTTAAAGCGCTCAGGATATGCAACAGACCCTGAGTATGCACTAAGCCTCATAAGGATTATAGAAAAGTACAATTTACGAAATCTTGATATTATAGGCATCTAAATTTTAATAAAATAGCTATTAAAATATCAAAAATATGATAAACTTAATAGTGAACTCATTATTATTAGGGGGGAAATAATTTGGACCTAAAATCATATATAAGAGTAATAGAGGATTTCCCGGAAAAAGGAATAAGCTTCAAGGATGTAACTCCGCTGATTAAAGACAGGGAAGCTTTTATAGGAGCTGTTAATCAGATTGTGGAGGATTTAAGGGATAAAAACATAGACTATATAGCCGGGCCTGAGGCTAGAGGATTCCTGTTTGGTGCAACTGTGGCATATGCTTTGGGGGTAGGATTCATACCTGTAAGAAAACCTGGCAAGCTTCCTGCAGAAACAGTCAGCTATGAATATCAGCTGGAGTATGGCAAGAATACCCTGGAAATACACAAGGATGCAATAGAACCTGGAAAGAGGGTTGCCATTGTAGATGACCTTCTGGCCACCGGCGGGACAATGCTGGCTGCCGCCAGGCTGATTGAATCCATTGGAGGAGAAGTAGTGGCAATGGAGTTTTTAATTGAGCTGGAGAACCTGAAGGGGAGAGAGAAGCTTAAGGACTACTATGTAAACTCATTGATTAAGTATGAAAGATAAAGGATGGCTAAATAGCCATCCTGTTTTTTAAGCCTTTTACCCACTGTATTATATCCCTGGCAGTTTTTGCAGGGTTTTCGTTTATGAATACTTCCGTATAGTCTTTTCTTTTATATCCATAAAGAGGGTCGTAGTATTTAACCATAAGCTCCTCAATTACCTTTCTGTGCTGGGATTGATATATCAATTCCTTATAATATTCAATATTCCTGTCTCCCAAATGCTTCCTCAGAAGTTCCAGGGCTGATATGATTTCTGAGTCGTTATTCCTTACATAATCCCTGTATATGTTGTTTATCCTTGTTTCAAGGCTTGCAGATATATTTATGTGGATTCCTTCCAATATGGCATTGAATATATAGTCAGGTATGACAATCTTACCTATTTTCCTGCTTTCACCCTCTACAAATACGATGTTGGATTTTCTGGATTTCAGGGATTTGTACAAAAGGCTTTCGAACATCTTCTGGCTGTTTTGCTCTCTCAGCCCTACGCTTCCGAAAAATGAGCCCCTGTGATTTGCACATGCCTCCAGGTCAAGTATATCCATTCCTTCTTCCCTGAGAGCCTTCAAAACTTCCGTTTTGCCAACGCCTGTGTTTCCATAGAGCACTATGAACTGTACTCCCTTTACTGATTCAGGAAGTGCCTTTATGATGTACTTCCTGTACCTTTTATATCCTCCGTTAAGCTTCATTGCATTTATCCCAAGGCTAACAAGAAGGGCTACCAGGCTTCCGCTTCTTAATCCTCCTCGGGCGCAGAAGAATATGAGATTTTTGTATTTCCTGCTAAGATTATATATTTTATCGTACATATCAGGCAGTTTCTTTGACACTATCTGAATTCCCAGCTTTTTGGCTACTTCGGCACCTTCCTGGACATAGGCAGTTCCAACCATTTTTCTTTCCTCATCGTCAAAAATGGGAATATTTATTGAATCAGGTATTGTATAAAGCCTGTATTCGCCAGGGCTTCTTACATCTATAAGGCAGTAGTTTCCATCTATATTGTTCTTGTCGATATTTTCATACTCTATTATATGGTACATTGGTATTCCCTTCTTGTCATTATAGTACAGCTAAGGGATATTATATACAACTGTATTAATAAATTCAAGGCTCTTGGATAAGAGCCTTGAATATTTCTAAAAGTCATCCTTTAGCAATCTTTCAATTGTATTTACATCATCTGTAAACTTTAAGGGCTCAACAGCAGGTCCTTCTATTATCTCCCCTGTATAAGTAAACCTTGATCCGTGGCATGGGCAATCCCAGGATTTTTCAGCTGAATTCCAGTTTAATTCACAGCCCATATGGGGGCAGGTGGTATTGACAAGATGGATTTTTCCTTCTTCATCCTTGTAGGCACCTATTCTTTCCCCCTTTATCTTGACAACCTTGGCTTCGCCTGGATTTAATTCAATTTCATGAGGGAGAGGTGTAATCTTTCCATCTATTAGGTTTTCCGCCACCTTCAGGTTTTCCACTATGAAGGTCTTTGCTGATGGTATTATATTCTTTCTGGAAGGATTGTATACTTCCTGCCAGGGGCTTTCCCCATTTACTATCAGGTCCCTTATTAACATGGCTGACACCATGCTGTTGGTCATTCCCCATTTCAAAAACCCTGTAGCAACATATAGATTTGGAGTATTGGATGTAAAATGCCCTATATACGGAATCCCATCGGGAGTATCATAGTCCTGTGTAGACCATCTGTAGGGGATGTCTTCAACAGTAAATATCTGTTTTGCAAACTCCTCCAGCTCTTCATAGTGTATGTTTGTATCAGGGCTTTGGCCTGTATTGTGGTTTGAGCCAGCAACCAGTATCAGCTCACCATTTTCAATATCCTGCTGGCGGAGAGACCTGGTAGGGTCTTCGGCGTTTATATACATCCCCCCGGGGAATTTTTCCCTTGCCTTAACTGCAACTATATATGACCTTTTGGGATATAGCCTGGCAAAATACATTCCATGCTTGTTGTAAAAGGGATACTGGGATGCCATTATCACCCTTTTGGATCTTATTTTATTTCCCCTTTCAGTGGTTACCACATACCTGTCATCTTCTTCTTCAATATCTACAGCCCTTGTATTTTCATATATCTGGACATTACTCCCTATTATCTGGGCTAAGGACAGTATATATTTTCTGGGATGAAACTGGGCTTGGTTTTCAAATATTACTGCTCCCTTTACCGGCAAGGGTAAAGGCAGGCTGTCAGCAAAGGAAGCCTTTATTCCCAGGCTTGAGGCAGCTTCCACCTCTTCTTCAATTTCCTTTAGGTATTTATACTGCTGGGTAAACACATATGCAGTTTGCCTTGTATAATTACAGTCTATGTTATGCTCTTCAATAATTCTTCCTATTTCGGATATGGCCTTTTCGTTGGCATCAGCATATTGCTTTGCCAGATGCTGCCCCAACTTTGTTTTGATTTTATTGTATATTAATCCATGCTGGGAAGTTATCTTTGCAGTTGTATGGCCTGAGGCACCCTGGGCTATATGGTCTGCCTCAATGAGCGCTATTCTGAAGCCTTCCTTATTGAGCATATAGGCACAGGATATTCCGGCTAATCCACCTCCTACTATTAGTATTTCAGTTTCAATGTCCCCCATCAAGGCTGGATAATCTGTATCAGGCGTAGATTCAATCCAGTATGATTTTGTTAAATTTTCACTATTTGTCAACGCAATACCTCCCATTTTAACAGAAATATTAACATTATTTTCACACTAAAGGCATTAATTATGCAGCTAAACCCACATAAAAAAATAATTATGTGACAATATAATACTGTATTATTGATTAAGGAGGTTTTATATTGAACTTTGACAACTTCATTGAGAAAAGAAGGGTTGACAACGGGCTTCACAGCATGATTCTGGAGCTTTCAGCCGATGAATACCTGGAATACTATGATGAATTAAATGAAGACTATGCAATGAACATACTGGATAGCTATCTGGAGTACAGGGGGGATGACGGAAGGCCATCAGATGTGGAAATTGAATATGATGGTGAATACGATATTGTAAGAATAAAGGCAAACATTCACTACGTTGGAAATGACCATACAACATATCGCATGTGAAAGGGCTCTATTTGCTGAGCCCTATAAAATTTATAATTTTTTTTAACAATGACAGGTTATGACAAAAAAAACAAACTGTATGTATTATAATATCAATCGTGTAATAAATATTTGAGTTAGGGGGTAACCGGGCATTGAATGATGTAAAATATAATCAGATTAGCGTTTTTGACAGGCGTTTATTAAGAGATTTGCCTTTATGCATAGTTATTGTGCTGGGACTTTCTTTTATTATGAATGGCAGTTACTTTATATTTCATATCTTAGTAGAATCATTAAGCATTATAATATCGTTTATATTCTTATCCATATCCCTTTCTACATGCAGATTTAATACCAATAGAAGCATTATATTTTTAGGAATGGCCTATGGATTTATTGGAGCATTTGACCTGATTCATATGCTTACATACAACGGTATGGGCGCATTTGCAGATAGTACGGGTAACATCTCAGCACAGCTGTGGATAGCAGCCAGGTATATGGAGAGCATATCTTTTCTTGCCTCGTTTGTTTTGGGGAAGAAAAGGATAGACGTTAATATTAAAAAGGCATTTATTGCCTATCTGATTATTTCAATACTCGTTCTTGCTTCAATATTTTATCTGGATATTTTTCCTCAATGTATGGCCAGGGAAAATAAAGCGACCTATTTTAAGATAATAAGTGAATTCATAATAACAGGAATTCTTATAGGAGGAACCACATACTACGTAAAAGGCAGCAGCATTAATATAAATAGATATCCTCTGCTTTTAATGCTGTTTCTGACAACAAGTGCAATCTCGGAAATGTTTTTGTCACTTACAGGAACTCAGCTAATGCACTCGTATTGCCTGGTATTCAAGTTAATCTACCAATATTTTCTATACATAGAAATTATTAAGACAAGCTTGGAAGAACCCTATATAGCACTGCACAGCTTGAATCAAACCCTAATGGAAAAAAATGAAAAACTGAAAGAGTTAGTCCGCGTTCAGAGGGAAGAGTCAGAATATAGGCGAAAAATAGAACATGAGAATATGAGGAAGAAGCAAATACTGGATGGGATATTGGAATCAACAATGAGTGGCATATTGGTACTGGATAACAATAAGGATTTATTGCATGTTAACAGTCAGTTTATGAGGATGCTTAACATCCCTCAAGAAATTGCTTCCAGTGGAAATATACAGGAAATAGTAAAGCGTGTAAAGGATAATCTAACAAACCCGGAGAAATTTGATTTATATATTATGGAGTCTGAAAAAGTCAGTGGGCCCTATACATTCTATTTTAAGCTTAAGGATGAGAGGATATTTGAAGTTTCAAACCTGCCTTATATTGATAGAGGGGAGAAAGCAGGCATTGTAATTCATGTAAGGGATATAACGGATAAGGAGAAGATGGAGGAATTAAAGAGGAAAATTGAGATAAAGAAGGAACTGCTGAAAAAGGCCAAGGAAATAGACGATATGAAGACAAGCTTTTTCAATACCATATCCCATGAAATAAGGACCCCCCTAAATGTCATATTGAGCATGATTCAGGTTTTGGAGTATGAGGGAAAAAGCAATAAAGATGGCTATTATCTGCTGCATGAGGACAGTGTTAAAGCATTGCTGAAAAACAGCTACCGGCTTATTAAGCTGGCTGATAACCTGATAGATATAACGAGAATTGATTCAGGGCATATGAATCTGAACTTGCGAAATCATGATATAGTTAAGATTATAAAAGGGACAATCCATTCTGCAGTTGAATATGTAAAAAGCAGTGATATATTAATACGATTTGAATCTAATACCAGTGAGAAGATTATGGCCTGTGATGCACAGAAAATTGAAAGGGTGCTTTTGAACCTCCTTTCAAATGCAATAAAGTTTACAGAACCCAAAGCTGATATTTTAGTGAGCCTTGAAGACAAAAATGAATCAATAGTAATCAGGGTTAAGGACAATGGAATAGGCATTCCAAGCAACATGGTTGACAAGATATTTGACAGGCTTAAGCAGGTGGATACCTCATTAAGAAGGCTGAACGAAGGGCTGGGCATAGGGCTTAGCATTGTGAAATCAATAGTTGAAATGCATGGAGGAAATATTAAAGTCAATAGCAAAGAGGGAGAAGGCAGCGAATTCATTATAGAATTACCTGTACATATGGTAGAAGAGGATGATAGAGCATGTGCTGATATGTATATGGGAATAGACAGGGTTAATATTGAGTTTTCAGATATATATGGAATAAATTAATATTGCATAAAATGAAGTAATATTGTATAATATCTACCATAGGGGCGATTAACTCAATGGTAGAGTGTCATCTTGACGTGGTGAAAGTTACAGGTTCGAGTCCTGTATCGCCCACCAGCATAATTAAGAAAGGTGTCTGATTACAGAGTGTAGTTGGACACCTTTTTTGTTGGCTGATAATCAGCTTTTTTACATAATAATTCTCCATTATGCAATATTATAATAGTATAGAATGAAGGAAGGGGATTATTATGGCTAAATATGATATGATGGAATTGAAGAAGCATGCTGTAGATATGCTTAAAAGAAGGGGAGTAACACTGGAAGACATAGGAGAACTGGTATACAATCTTCAAAAGGACTATTATCCTGAATTAACCATGGATATTTGTGTTAATAATGTGGATGCCGTACTTTCCAAAAGGGAGATAATCCACGCCATACTGACAGGTATAGCCCTGGATGAATTAGCGGAAAAGAACTTACTTCCACAGCCACTTCAGGACATAGTGGAATCTGATGAAGGATTATATGGAATAGATGAAATAATACCTCTTTCCATTGTCAACGTATATGGAACCATAGGGCTTACTAACTACGGATACCTGGACAAGGAGAAAAAGGGAATCATAAAAAAGCTTGATACGGAAAAGGGAAAGGTGGTAAACACATTCATAGATGACCTGGTAGCTGCAATTGCTGCAGCAGCAGCCAGCAGAATTGCCCATACAAGAGAATAGCAGTCATACTGCTATTTTTTTGTGTGGATATAGTTGACATCCAAAGGGATATGAAATACAATATAAGCAGATGTTAATAATATAAGCAAAAGTTGGTGTGTATATGACGAAGAGAGAAGAGGAGATACTTAAGCTTATTAAGGAAAACCCCATGATTTCCCAGAAACAGATTGCAGATATACTGGGGATTACAAGGTCTTCAGTGGCAGTTCACATTGCAAATCTTATCAAAAAGGGATATATACTTGGAAGAGGCTACATTACACACAATGAGCCCTATGTAACAGTCATTGGCGGAGCCAATATGGATATACTGGGATTTCCCTATAATAGCCTGACATATAAGGATTCTAATCCCGGGGTTATAAATATTTCCTCAGGAGGGGTTGGAAGAAACATAGCAGAGAATCTGGCCAGACTGGGAGTGCCTGTAAAGCTTATAACCGCCCTTGGAAAGGATATGTATGGAAACAGGATAATTGAGGAATCCAAGAAAATTGGGCTGGACATACTGGATTCACTGATACTTGAAGGAGGATCCACATCCTCCTACATGGCAATACATGATGAAAATGGGGATATGGCACTATCCATTTCCCATATGGATATACTTAACAATATGACTGTAGAGTTTATAAAGAGCAAATCAAGCATTATAGAACACTCCATGCTGCTTGTTATGGATACAAATATACCCTACGATGTAATAGAGTACATAGCTACTGCATACAGGGACAAAGCCATATTTCTGGACCCGGTATCCACAGCCAAAGCAAGGAAGGTAAAGGATATTATTGGATACTTCCATACAATTAAGCCCAACAGGATGGAGGCAGAGGTGCTTTCCGGAATAAGTATAGAAAATAGGGATGATTTGATTTCAGCTGGTGAGTATTTCTTAAATAAAGGAGTGAAAAGGGTATTCATAACCCTGGGAAGTGACGGGGTATTCTACTGCAATGGGTCAAAAACAGGATTTTTGAAAGGGCCTGAAGTAAAAGTGGTAAATGCCACAGGAGCAGGGGATGCATTCATGGCTGCACTGGCTTATGGATATATTGAGGATGCTGACGTGGAAGAAAGCGCCAGAATGGGCATAGCAGGTTCAATACTTGCACTTGTTCACGAAGACACCATAAACCCCAATATGTCCCTGGGAAACATTAGATTATACATGAAGGAAGTGGTAGGATGTTAAAGGATTATATGGATATAAAGGAAGAGGTGCGTCTGGCATTGGAAGAGGGCAGGGCTGTAGTGGCACTGGAGTCCACCATTATATCCCATGGTATGCCCTATCCCAAAAATGTTGAAACAGCTTTAAATGTTGAGAGCATAGTGAGAGAAAAGGGAGCAGTGCCTGCAACCATAGGCATTATAGGGGGCAGAATAAAGGTGGGATTAACAGAGGATGAAATAGCCCATCTTGGCAGGTCAAAGGAAGTTGTCAAGACTTCAAGAAGGGATATACCCTTTGTTCTGGCAAAAGGGCTTGATGGCGCCACTACTGTGGCTTCAACAATGATATTTGCAAATATGGCTGGAATAAGGGTATTTGCCACAGGAGGAATTGGAGGAGTTCACAGGAAGGCTCAGGAAACCTTCGATATATCTGCAGATTTGGAAGAACTGGCCCGCACAAGTGTAGCAGTGGTATGTGCCGGAGCAAAATCAATACTGGATATAGGGCTTACTCTGGAGTATCTGGAAACTGCAGGGGTGCCTGTGGTAGGGTATGGAACAGATGAATTTCCAGCTTTCTATACATCCAGGTCAGGGTTTAAGGTGGACTATAGAGTGGACACACCTAAGGAGCTGGCAAAAGCACTGAAAACTAAATGGGACCTGGGGCTTAGTGGCGGTGTTGTAATTGGAAACCCAATACCTGAAGAATATGAAATGGATTATGAACTCATAAACGACGCCATAGAAAGGGCACTGGAGGAAGCTGAAAAAACTGGAGTCAAGGGAAAGGAAACCACTCCGTTTCTTCTTAACAGGGTAAAGGAAATAACAGGAGGAGACAGCCTCAATGCAAATATACAGCTGGTATACAACAATGCAAAAGTAGCCAGCGAGCTTGCAGTGGAGCTTTCAAGGCTATATGTAAAATAAAATGGATGGTGTTAAACCATCCATTTTTTCTAGATATTCAGGAATTTCTTAACATCGTATTCCTCAAGCTTTTCCTGTATCCATGTGTTATATGCACTTGGGTATTTTTGATCAAACAGCTTTTCTCTTACTTTCTCTTTGCTTTCTTCATAGTTTGCTT
>DUMS01000062.1 GCA_012839745.1 Tissierellia bacterium | reverse complement strand
CTTGGAATCAGATATCTGGATTTGGAGAAATTAGGAGTATATACTGCAGTGGCTGAAGCATATTGTAAGTATATAAAACCAGCCAGGTATGACGATGAAGTAGTCATAAAGACCAGAATAAGAAGGCTTACAGATGTAAGGATTGAATTTGAGTATTCGCTATATAGGAAGGAAGATAATGAACTTCTGGCAACAGGATATACAGTTCATGCCTTTGTAGACAGGAATATTAAGCCTATTAATTTAAAAAAGAAGCATGAGGATATTTGGAAACTATTAGAGGAAGCAATGTAAGAAAACTGTGACCTTGGTTCATGAAAATATTATAAAGTAAAATATAGAAAGCTTGATTAAAAAGGTTATAAAAGAATAAGAATTAGATAATATTAGTATACTTTAATAAAAAATGGGCATAATAATAAGAAAAATGTGGGAACTGATTCTTTAAAGGGCGCTTTCAGTGCCCTATTTTTTTGGAAGGAGTATGAAAATGGATTATAGCATTGGAGACAGATTGGAATTAGAAATAGTTGATTTGAACAATGAAGGAATGGGGGTAGGCAAATATAAAGGATTTACATTCTTTGTTGAGGGATGTACCTTAGGTGATAAGGTGTTATTTGAAATAATAAAGTTGAAGAAGAACTATGGACTGGGAAGAACAATTGAGATATTGGAAGAATCACCATATAGAATAGAATCTAAATGTATATATTCAGATAAATGTGATGGATGTGAACTTCATAATTTAAAGTATGACAAGCAGTTGGAACTAAAAAGAAATATAGTTAAGAGCAATTTAGAACGTATTGGGAAAATTAAGGATATAATAGTCAAAGAAACTATTGGGATGGAATACCCTTATAGATACAGAAACAAGGGGGAATTCAAGGTAGGTCCAAACTATGAAATTGGATATTTTAAAAGAGGAACCCATGATATCTATCCAGTAGAAAGTTCTATTATTCAAAAGGAAACTGCAGATAAAGTTATAAGGCTTTTAAAGGAGTTTATGAAGAAGTATAAAGTTGAAGGATATGATAGGAAAGTAAAAAAAGGAATTATAAAGAATTTAGTTGTAAGGACAAATAAAGATAATAAAGTAATGGTAGTTATTGTTACAAAAGGAGAGAAACTACCCCATAAGAAGGAGTTAATAGATAT
Source organism: Tissierellia bacterium (assembly GCA_012839745.1). Classification (GTDB taxonomy): domain Bacteria; phylum Bacillota; class Clostridia; order Tissierellales; family Tepidimicrobiaceae; genus DUMS01. The sequence goes on along the minus strand of DUMS01000062.1, from coordinate 338 downwards.
TTTTACAAGTCAGCCAGAATTAGATGTTGTAAGCATATACCAAAATATAAATCCTAGGGATACTTCAGTCATACTGGGGGCAAAGGATATAAAGCTGTATGGAGAAGAAAGGCTTATAGATTATATAGGGGAATACAAGTTTTTAATATCTCCCAAATCCTTCTTCCAGGTAAACCATGTTCAAACAAAAGTATTATATAACAAAGTAGTAGAATACCTGAATCTAAAAGGCCATGAAACTGTAGCAGACCTATACTGCGGCATAGGTACAATTTCCATATACATTTCAAAATATGCCAGGAAGGTCTATGGAGTAGAGGTAGTAAAAGAGGCAATAG
>DUMS01000061.1 GCA_012839745.1 Tissierellia bacterium | reverse complement strand
GCGCGTTCATTTTACCCTTGACAATCTCAAGGCGGACTTTTATAATCGTCAAGGCGAAATTGAAAGTAATTTAAAGCAATTCTATAAAACATTGTGCTATTTTTTCATGTTTAGTTTACAAAGCCATTTTCTCTTATATCATAATATTCTACAGGATTCAGGTTTATGTTTTATAATACAAAAATAGCACCAAAATATTTATGGTGCTATATTATATTCACAACAGAACTATTTTGATAATAGTTTCTTGGACTTATCTACAATGTTTCCCACACTTAAGCCATACTTCTCCATGAGCTCTTCTGCATCCCCTGATTCGCCAAAGGTATCCATAGTCCCAATCCTCACCATATGAGCAGGATAATTCTCTGACAATACCTCTGCAACAGCACTTCCCAGGCCTCCAATTATGCTGTGCTCCTCTGCTGTAACTATTCCCCTTGTTTCCTTAGCTGCCTTTATTATAATGTCCTTATCAATTGGCTTAATGGTTGGCATGTTTATAACTCTGGCTGATATACCTTCCTTCTCCAGCCTTTCTGCTGCTTCCAGGGCTTTTGCCACCATTACTCCGGCAGCAATTATCGTAATGTCGCTGCCTTCCTTCAATTGTACTCCCTTGCCAATTTCAAACTCATAGCTTTCATCAAATATTACAGGTACCTTGCTTCTTCCAAGCCTTATATATACCGGACCCTTATACTCCGCTGCCTTATAGATGCACTTCTTGGTTTCAACTGCATCTGCAGGACATAATACCACCATATTGGGAAGGCTTCTCATAAGGCTAATATCCTCAAGAGCCTGGTGGGTTGCCCCATCTTCGCCTACAGTCAATCCTGCATGGGTAGCAGCAATCTTCACATTCAGCTTTGGGTAGGCAACGGAGTTTCGAATTATCTCAAAGGCTCTTCCAGCAGCAAATACAGCAAAGGTGCTTGCAAAGGGTATCTTGCCTGCAGTAGCCAATCCTGCTGCAGTGCCGATAAGATTCTGTTCAGCTATTCCTACATTGAAAAACCTGTGTGGATATTCCTTTTTAAATACTGATGTCTTGGTGGACCCTGAAAGGTCTGCATCAAGCACAACAATATCTTCACAAATTCCGCCTAATTCCTTTAGTGCTTCGCCATATGCATCCCTTGTTGCAATCATATTAGCCATTTATAACGCCCCCTATTTCACCTATAGCTTTTTTAGCTTCTTCTTCAGAAGGTGCTTTGCCATGCCAGCCTGCCTGATTTTCCATAAATGAAACTCCCTTTCCTTTAACTGTATTTGCAATGATCATTGTAGGCTTCCCCTTTGTGTTCTTAGCTTCTTCCAAGGCATTAAATATATCCTCAAAGGAATGTCCATCAATGTTTATGACATGCCATCCAAAGGCTCTGAACTTCTCATCTATAGGCTCTATATTCATAACCTCTTTATTCAATCCATCAATCTGCAATCTGTTGTGGTCCATAAATACAGTTAAATTATCCAGTTTATAATGGGCAGCAAGCATTGCAGCTTCCCAGATTATGCCTTCCTGTGCCTCTCCATCTCCTATTAAGGCATATACCCTATAGTCCTTTTTATCGAGTTTTCCTGCCAATGCCATGCCATTGGCTGCTGCCAATCCCTGTCCTAAAGAACCTGTAGTCATATCAACTCCGGGAGTTCCCTTCATATCAGGGTGCCCCTGCAGCATAGCTCCGGTTTTTCTGAGTTTCATCAGTTCCTCCTTTGGGAAGAATCCCTTTTCAGCCAGTGCTGCATACAATACAGGAGCACCATGCCCCTTGGATAGAACAAACCTGTCTCTGTCAGGCCATTCCGGATTATTTGGGTTTACTCTCATCTCCTTAAAATACAAAGCAGTAAGTACCTCGCAAGCTGAAAGAGATCCTCCCGGATGACCGGATTTGGCTTCCCTTAACATCTCTATAATATCAGTTCTTAATTTAGATGCAATTTTCCTTAAGTCGCTATACTTATCCATATTTTACCTCCTAGCTACTCAATTTCCTTAAATCCTTCTCCTAATACCTCAGATATATCAGTAACCATTACAAAAGCCTTTTTATCTATCTCATAGACCATATGCTTAATTTTGGAAAACTGATATCTGTTAACTGCACACAGCAGCACATCCTTATCCTCCATTGTGTACATGCCCTTTGCCTTAAACAGTGTAACTCCTCTATCAAAATCCTCTATTATTCTTTTGCCAATTTCCTGTGATTTATTCGAAATTATAATAAACGCCTTTGCATAGCCAAAGCCCTCGAGAATGATATCTATCAGCTTAACTGACAAATACAAAGATATGATGGAATACAAGCTGGTTTCAACTCTTTTGTCCACAATTCCTGCAAGTATTACTACCAGTACGTCTATTGCCATCATAAAATTTGATATTGAAAGCACCGGAAACACTTTGTTCAGTATGGAACCTGCCAGGTCAGTTCCTCCAGTAGTACCTCCGGATTTAAATACTATTCCCAGCCCAATGCCGACTATAACACCACCAAATATGGAAGCCAGCAATAAATCCTGGGTTATTGCCCTTTCAGGCATAATCCTCAAAAACAGTGATAGAAGCAATGTGGCATAAAGCGTCTTCCATCCAAAATTTTTCCCTAATACTATTATGCCTATAATGAATAATGGAATATTTATAGCTAGGTTTGTTATATAAACGGGTATATTTGTCAGCTTCTTAAACACTATGGCAAACCCGGTTACTCCTCCCGGTGCAATCATATTTGGCTCCTGAAACCAGGCAAGGCCTAGCGCAAGCAAAAATGTCCCTATGGTTATTCCTGCTATGGAAATTATTAACTCATTGGCATTTTTGTTATTCATAGTACTCCCACCTTTATTGAACAGCTTCTCTATTAAAAATGACAGCTAATATAAATTTAGGCAATGCCATTTGCCTTCTTATTCTGGAAGGCTCCTTCATCAGCCTGTATAACCATTCCAATCCTAATCTCTGAAATGCTACAGGCGCCCTTTTGGCATTTCCGGATAGAATATCCATGGTACCTCCATTGCCTATTATAACCTTCCCGTAAATTCTATGCCTGTTTTCTGATATCCATATTTCCTGCTTGGGAAAGCCCAGTCCCACAAATATTATATCCGGCTTGCTACTATTGATCATCTCTATTACTTTCATTTCCTCATCATGGTCTTTATATCCATTGTGGCTACCTTTAAAATACCCATTATGAACTCCTGCAATCTTAATATTGGGATATTTTTTTATTATATTTTCGCTGGCCTTTTTGGCTACTCCTTCCTTGCCCCCTAATAGAAATATGCTATAGCCCTTTTCATCTGCAATCTCTAGCATATTCACGGATAAATCAAATCCCGTTACCCTTTCTTTCAAGGGTTTTTTTCTTATCCTTGACCCGTAAATAAGGCCTATTCCGTCAGGTATTATCAAATCAAAGCCATTTATCAGATTCTTAAGATATGCGTCATCCCTGGCAGCCATTACTATTTCCGTATTTGGAGTACATATGGCTTTCAATGTATTTCCATTAAGATATTCCTTCACCAATTCTGTTGCATCATAAAAGGTAATATTATCTATGTTTATGCCAAAAATGCTTATCTTCTCCATAAAAATCACCTGCTATTTGAAAGATTCAAAGCTATATGTATGTTTTTCATAGCTTCCTCTTTCATCCTTGTATTCAATTTCTTTAGCCTTTCCTTTAATATTTCTCTGTTTTCCCATATATAATCTACATATTCAATTAGTTCGTTATATTGAAGGTCCTCAACTGTGCACATTTTATTCATATCTATAGAGTTTAAAAAGCTCTTTATTTTAGGGTCGTATACAATTCCTATCATAGGAATGTTTTGAACTGCTGCATATATAAGGGAATGCAGCCTCATGGCAATAATGAACTCAGTCTTCCTTATAATTCCTATAATGTCCTCAACGCCATATCTATTTGATATTATATAGCATCCCTTATTGATTCTTTCCAATAGTTGCTGTGAAATAATTAAGTCCTCAGGATAATGCATAGGAATCAATACCACATTTACAGAGTATTTGGATACCATATATTCAATCGCCTTAGACAGATTTTCTATTAATCTTTCCTCCTTACCCCACTTTCTGATTGAAATCCCAACTAAGGGCTTATCAGTAGGAATGCCTTCTTTGGCAAAAATATCATCTATTCTGCTGGATTCACTGCCTTCCAGAGTAAATACAGGGTCTGCAGTAACAATAATATTCTCATTGGTTACTCCCAGCTGGTGCAAGAATGCCTTTGAGTCCTCATCTCTTAAGGTAATGTAATCCACCCTGTTTAATATTACTCTGGTCAAAATCCTGTTCATCTTCTTGTTAATTGGACCTATACCGTTAGCATATACCATAACAGGCTTTCTAAATATTAAGGCCATCATCATAAGAGCCAGGTAATAAAGTATGGAGCGTGTACTTGTAACATCCTGAAGGAGGCTTCCACCTCCACTTATAAACAAGTCGCATTTCCCAATAGCTCTTATTACTTCTATTATTTTAAACCTGTTTACTGCTTTAATTTTATATACATCTTCCGTTAATCGGGGATTATTGGATAAAACAACTATATCCAAAGATTCATCTGCTTTTTTTAAATCCTTGACTATGGCTTTTAATATGGCATCGTCACCGCTGTTATTGAATCCATAGTACCCGGATATAAGAACCCTTTTGCTTCTACTCATAAGTATTCTCCTTCTTAACTAATATCCTAAGGCTTCTCCTTGATTTGAACAAGAGTCAATAGAAGTCCAACAAGTATCCAAAATGTAGTGATAATCCTAGGTATATATAATATATTTTCTACCAGCCCGTGTACCAGTACTGCAGCCAATCCTGACAATATCCCCGAGGATACTATTTTAATGTATTTATCATTTCCCTTTATCAGTTTCTTTATAGAGTATTTAAACAGCACAAACAGGAAGGATATAAACACTATAAACCCTATCACTCCCATTTCTGCCATAGTTTCAAGGTAAGTGTTGTGGGCATGATAAGTAGGCATGGTCCTTGTATACTTTCCAAAGGCTGCCTTAAATGGGAGATGTCCAAAGCCAACGCCTACAAGCCAATTATCCCTTATAAGCTCCAGTGTAATCTTCCACATCCTTATTCTGTAATCGTTGGATGAATCTGCAAAGTTGGCTATGCTCAATATCCTGTTCAATATTGTATCCGGCAGGAAGAACAGTCCTCCCAGCCCTAAAGGTATAGCCAACAGCAAGAGCCTCTTTTCAACAAATAGCATAAACACAAAAGCACTGAAAGCAAATCCTATCCATCCGCCTCTGGACATTGATAGCAACAGAGCCAATGCTAAAGCCATGCTGGTAGCTAAAAACAATGCTTTCTTGTGCATCTTCTTAGAAAACCAGAACAGGCTGACAGATATGGGAATAATCATAATCAGATACTCTGCAAATATATTTGGATTGCTAAATACAGAATATGCCCTTGCCTGTACATCGGGATTTGTTGCCTTATCAACCCATTTGGCTTCCATTTCAACTCCGCCTGTTGCAAACTGGTAAAGTCCATAGGCTGCAACAACAGTGGCTGAAAGTACAAGCAGGACTATCAATATGTTAAAATCCCTTTTATTGTCTATGGAATTTACCATAACAATAATAAAGCCAATGGAAGTCAGGTGGATTGCCAAATCTCTAAAGCTGCCCACAATATCACTGGATGTAACTGTATTTATTGTGATAAACACAATATAGAGTATAATGGGCATAATCATGCTGTGCTTATTCAAAGGCTTAACCTTTTTAAATACTATATTGAATATATACACTCCCACTAATAAGATCATGAAGAGCAGATTGACTATATCCGGCAAGAAGGGATATGCCAATATCTCCATATATATGCCTATTTTAATGTCATACAATATCAATACTGCTCCCAAAAGTCCAAGCAAAACAATGGAAAAATAGCTCAATGTCATGTTGTAATATAACAAGGAAAAGGCTACACCCAACATAATGGGAAAAAACAGCTCTTTCCTCCTTAAGTTTTCTACCACCATTTATCCACTTCCTCATCTATTGTAAAAATACTTTCAATAAGCCTAAAAGCATAGCTTCCTTTTAAAATATCTCTTACATCTATATCCTGAGTTAACCCGATAACAGATAGTATTATCAGTATTAGGGATATAATATATGACCTTCCTGAGTAATAGCCTCTAAGTATATTGTTTACTACTATTCCCAATCCAAAAGCCATAAAAAACAAAGAAAAGGTCTGAATCATGTTCCTCTCTGTACCAAATAGCCTAGAAACTGTATTATAAACAAAGCTACCAGAATTATATCTTTCAACCCAATTCCTGATGGAATTTATTAATCTGTTGATAAGGTCTATTAAACTGCAGAATATGGCGTAGAATAAACTCTCTTCCCAAAGGCTCCTGTTGGAAGTAAAAAACCTTATAACATATGAACCTTTGCTTAGATTAGATATGTTTCCAAGCAAAAAAACAACAAGTCTATTTAAAAGGCTATGCTTGTATCCAATAGCCAAAGCATTCCATATACTCATCAGGCTTCTGACAATAATGCTATTGTACATGCAATCACTCCTAATTTCCTATTCAATTTCAACACCAAGAACTGTACTCGTTACTGCTACCTTCTTGTTTTTCAATCTGAACTGAGTTCCTATTCTTGTGTGTTCACCGCCAATTACTACTACATCTGCACTATCTTTAGCATCTGCCTCTACTTTTAAAGTAACTACATATTTTTCCGGAACTTCTGCCAATACCCATCTGCCATCTCCGCTTTCAACAGGCTCTTTATATGGTTCAACCTTCTTATCCACTATGGTTCCAAATAAAGTCCCCTTATCATAATGATACAGCTTATCTCCTACTTCAATTCCATTTACAGTTGCCATTCTAACATTTGAAATCTCTATAGTTACTAGGGCCTTTTTTGTTTCTGCTTCAGCCACAGGGCTTTGCTTTAATCGAGTAACTCCTCCATATGCCAATAATGCAACCAATATTATAACCATAAGGTCTATGATGTTTATAATACCAAATAACTTACCCTTATTATCTATTAGTTTCAATTTTATTACCTCCTTATGTGTACAATCTTTTCATATATATTGTAATGGGATTCTGCCATGCTTTTAGAAGAAAAGCTGTTTTCAACGCTTTTATAGAGGTTCTCCCCCATGGTATTTATGATTTCCCTATTTTCCATAAGGTATAATAGTCTATCTGCCAAGGTTTCAAAATCCCTGACCTTTATAAGCCATCCATTGTATCCATCCCTTATCAGGTGGTGTATTCCTCCTACATCTGTACTTATTATTGGCTTTTTAAACTTGGCTCCTTCCAGTATGGCATAGGGGAAGCTCTCACTGACTGATGTCAATACATTTATATCTATTGCATTGAAAAAGGAATACTGGTCTTCAACATATCCCAGAAAATATACGTGTTCTTCTATATTCAGCTCCTTCACCATGCTTTTTATTCTATTTTCATCCTTCCCGTTGCCAGCTATTAGAAACACAATATCCTTTCTTTTTTCCAATACCTTCCTGGCAGCTTTAATAAAGGTTTCATGGTCCTTTACCAAATCAAGCCTTGCAATAATTCCTGCTATTATCTTATCCTTGGCATCGATGTTGTATCTATTTAAGAATTCCTCCTTGCTTACATAGGCAGGTTCATCCTCTAAATCTATGCCATTATATACTACAAAAATCCTATCCTCCTTAAATCCTCTGTCCACAAGCATTTTTTTGAATTCATCTGATATTGCAATATAATAATCAAACTTCCTCAATGCCAGGGCATTTAGAGGGGTAAATATAATCCTTTTGTAAAAATTATCCCGAAAGTCCAGACGGTAATCGCTGTGGATTGTGGTTAACATAGGCTTGTTTATTTTGTTTTTAATAAACATGGCCAGGAAATTAGCTCTGGCGCCATGACAGTGTATTATATCATAGCCTTCTCTCTGTATTTCGTCTACAAGCCTTTTTGTAACTGACATATCCATTCTGCTCTTCTGCATGAATACCTCAATGTTGATGCCTTCTTTTAACAGGTCGTAATAGAATGTATCCTTTATAAAGCAAATTACCTTAGCTTCTATCATCCTGTTTAACTGCTTCATCAGCGATATGATGTGGGTCTTGGCTCCTCCTGTGTCTCCCCCGCTTATTAAATGAAGTACTTTCATTATGAATAGCCCTAATAAGAGCTTCCTCCTTTCACATAACATTTATTTATGTCAATATATCACTTACCCTGCTGTTCAGCTTCTCCTTTTTATCCTTATTTTTTCTAAATGCCAGTATTACATTGTAGTCACTGCTTAACTGCTTAAATTCTTCTGGATTAAATCCTTCTGATTCCAGAGCTTCCTTTATGGATTTAAGAACATCCAAATCAGCTTTTACAAATACTTCTGCTCCATATACCTCATTTTTTTTGTCGTTCAAAAGCCCCTTTGCCCTATCCAGAAGCTTGAAAGCATCAAATCCCATAGCCCATTGAGACTTAAATATACTGTATTTGCTTTCCTTTTCATTGTATAGGGCATAATCCATGGATGTGATATTTGTAATCAATTGAGGAGATATAGGGCAGTTTACCTCATACATATATATTCTGTCAAATTTTTCATCATATTTCTCCAGAGCTCTGATAACCGACTTTGTTGTTTCCACATGGTCTGTGTGCCCGTCTATCAGGAAAGGTGTGAATATTGCTGAAGGCTTTTCCACTTTCAATATGTCCACTATCCTGTCTATTAGCTCATTATCCCCGGAATCCAGTTTCCCATCTGGCTTATCCAGAAAATATATGCTGTGGAACCCATAGGACTCCTTAACCATATATCCTTCCTTTTTTCTCTCCTCAACAAGCTCTTTTCTTGATAATTCACTGGTACTTCCGCTGCCGTCAGTCATGTATACCAGTGCCATCTGAGCACCAATGGCTTTGCATTTAATGAGAGTTGCCCCCAGCCCAATGGTTTCATCATCTACATGAGGTGAAAACACCAGTACTCTATCCAGTGCATCCACTATGCTATCCACTTCATATTTATCCCTTTTGGGACCATTTGTATAGAATTCACGAACATAAAACCTGTTTGCCATTTTCACAGGATATTTAAGCAATAACTTAACTATTTTTTTCAACACTTTTGACACCCTTTGATTAAATTATTTTATTTCATAATCTCCCTTTACCAAATAGACAGAATCAGTTACAGCATAAACCCCTCTGCCGTCATCTCTAGGCACTATAAGTAAATGGTTTAATGGCACCTCCTGACCGTTTTTTAAATCCTTCCCTTCTGTAATGTCTGATAAGCCATCATTTCCTGAAGCTACCACTATGGCTTTTCCAACACCTTTTTCGGTACCTCCCCTTAGTATTATTTCAGTACCTTTACCTCCAATAATGGATTGCCCAGCCAACAGCTCCACTACTTCAAAGGAAGCTGCCTCCTGAGGTTTGTCCTCTTTTATTTCAGATATCCTTCGATCCACATATTCCTTCAACTCATCGATTTTACTCTGCAAATAGCTTAGAGAAACAAGAGGATCATCCTTTGTACCCGGTTCTGAAAAAGCTATGGTTGTCCCCAATGCTGCCGTAACTAAAACTAAAGCCAAAAAAGTTTTATTTAATTTTTTTATATTCATGCTATATCCCCCTTATTTATTAGGTTTATTAAAAGTAATCTGCTTTGAATATAGGCACATCTATATTAATGGCAGGGTCAAAGCCATTGTTGAAAGAAACCAGGGTTGCTCTATTCTTCAAGAAGTTGTTTACAAATCCCTTCTTATCAGTGTAAACAAACAGAATAGGAGAATCAACTCTGGTGAAATGGGAATTATTTTTGCTGTTAAACTTCCCCAATACATAGTAGATGTTATTCCCTCTATTATAAAGCAAATAGGACTGGCCTTTCCTTTCATAGTATGAGAATTTGCTTATTGGAGAATCAGCAAACCTCCATATCAAATAATCATCCTCAATATACCTGCATTCATCCTCCAGCCTGGATTTGTTCAATACAGGCTTCAAATAGAAGTATTTATTTATTTTCCAGCCTAATTTAATATAACCTGGCCTTGAGTTCTCATTTGGATAGTTATATATGAAAGCTCCCTTTGTATTGTCCAATGCCAGTAATGTCATCTTTGTAAATATTCCTAAGCCTCTGTATTCCTTTAAAACTGCTGTATCACATGGCTGATAACATCTTAATCCATCAATGTCATTTCGCCAGAATGCTCTGGCTCCTATGGCTTTATTATCATGATAAGCCAACACAATATAAGAATCGCCATATATGTTTCTAATATACTTCCAGTCAAACCAATCCATAGTATAGTTCATGTTGAAAACTGCATTAAATACTTTAATGAAATCCTCTTTTTCAGCACTGGTAAGATCACTGGTTAATTTGCATGAATAGATAATATCCTCTTTTTTAACCAATTAATCAGCACCTTCTTTCATATTAGCTCATCCTTCATTTGATTATACTATAGTTTGCCTTAGTTTTAAAGAAAATAAAAAGAAAAAAATAAGCACTTTCCAATGCTTATTTTTTATAACTCTATAAGTCCTAAGCTTATTTTTAAACACTCATCCACTTTACTCATCATCTCATCATTAAATCTCCCAATCTTTTCTCTGAGCCTTTTCTTGTCTATTGTCCTGATTTGTTCCAAAAGCACAACAGAATCCTTTGGAAGACCGTACTCAGAAGCTCTGATTTCCACGTGAGTTGGCAATTTTGCCTTATTGATTTGAGAGGTAATAGCCGCTACAATAATTGTAGGGCTATATTTATTACCTATATCATTCTGAATGACCAGAACAGGTCTTACCCCACCCTGTTCTGAGCCAATTACGGGACTTAAGTCAGCGTAAAACACATCCCCTCTTTTTACATTCACATTTTTTCACACCCAGTTAAATTTATTTCATACATGTTCAATTCCTTCATATCCTGATCAAACCCGATTTCAGCCAAAGCCAGGTTAATATTGCTCATTTCAAGATATCCGTCCTTAAGTTTTTCAGATACTTCCATCCTTCTCTTTTCACGAAGATAGAATTTCATAGCTTCTTTCACAAATTCGCTCCTGTTCTTCTTCTCCATGGAAACTATAAAATCCACTTCCTTCAAAAGACTATCTGGCAGACTCACCATAATCCTTTTAGTTTCAGCCATTAAATTTGCACCCCCAAGAAAAGTGTTTCCTATATACGCACAAAAAGAACCTGCAAAAATATATAACTAAATTATATATTTCTTACAATAATTGTGTCAATATAGGTCTATGTTTATTCAATATTTTACCTCATGAGATAATCATCTACGGCAATTATTTCTCCATCCTGTACATAAACTCTTGGCACTCTTCTTCCTACCATACACAGTATCTCATAGCTTATAGTATTTAATTTTGCTGCTATATCATCTGCATTTAATGAGCCTTCTTCGTATCCAAACAGTATCACTTCATCTCCTACTTTTACATCCTCTATTTCTGTAACATCAAGCATACACTGGTCCATACATATTCTGCCCACTATTGGAACTATTCTGCCCTTTATATAGGCTTCCCCTTTTGAGGATAGCATCCTTGTAAATCCATCAGCATAGCCTATTGGAATTGTAGCTATTTTAGACTCCCTTTTTGTAACAAAAATCTGTCCATAGCTTATTCCTGTATCCGCAGGCACAGCCTTTACATGTGATATTCTGGCCTTTAGGCTCATGGCAGGCAATAGATTAACCCTTTCCTTGTGGACTTCATCGGAAGGATAGTATCCATACAGCATAATTCCTGCCCTTACCATGTTTAAATTGAAATCGGGTAGATCTATTATTGCAGCACTATTTGACACATGTTTAACTGGTATTGAAAGGCCTCTTTCCTCAAGCTTATTGATCACATACATAAACCTTTCGTATTGAGTATAGGTATAGGTCTTGTCTTTTTCATCTGCTGTTGCAAAATGGGTAAATATGCCTTCTACCATTATATTAGGCAATTTTGAAATCTCTAATATATCATTGACTGATTTATCAGTTGGAAGGAATCCTATTCTTCCCATTCCGCTATCTATTTTAATATGAATATAACCAGTTTTATTTAGCTTACCGGCTGTCTGGGAAAATGCCTTAGCGCTTTCCAGATTGTATATTGTCTGAGTAATATCATGTTCAATTACGGAAGAGTATTGACTAACAGGAGTATATCCTAATATCAGTATTGGTACGTCTATGCCTGCATTCCTAAGCTCTATAGCTTCAGCAAGCGTTGCAACAGCTAATCTATCAGCACCATTCTTTAAAAATGTTCTGGCTGCATAAACAGAACCATGGCCATATGCATTTGCCTTAACCACTGCAGTTATTAATGTTCCCTCTTTAACGCTTTTTTTAACTTCTCTCATATTATGAGCCAAATTGTCCAGGTTTATTTCAGCCCATACAGGCCTTACTTCATCCAATGTAATCACGCTAACACCCTCTGTTAAATATTTTATATTATAGTTCATTAATTATTTATTCTATATGTTAAAACATATTCCTTCTTTTTTTGATAATATTTTTTCAAATTCATTTCAATTCTTCATCATCTCTATATATTTTATACTATTGGGTATATTATTCAATATATCTCTTGCTATCATTCCATATTCACCCTTGCAAGCCTTGGCCAAATCTCCTGCAAGCCCGTGCAGGTATACGCCTAATACCGCTGACTCATGGGTGCCAATTCTCTGCCCTGCCAGGCTGGTTATTATGCCTGTTAAAACATCTCCACTTCCTGCTGTTGCCATGCCTGGATTGCCTGTTGTATTAATATATATCTCCTTGTCTGGGCTAACGACTACTGTGCCATTTCCCTTTAGTACAACTGTAATATTATATTTATTCGATAGCTCCAGGGAATATTCTACTCGCTTTTTCTGTATTTCTCCTGTTTTAACTCCTATTAATCTTGACATTTCCCCAGGATGAGGGGTTATTATGGTATCCCCTTTTCTTTCATACAGTATATCCAATCCCATTTCCGATAGGCAATTGAGCCCGTCAGCATCCAATACAATAGTTTTATCATAATTTAACAGTATATTCCTGACTACCTGAACAGTTTCCTCATTAACGCCTATTCCAGGACCTACAGCTATTACATCCATATCCTTAATTACTTCCATAATTTCATCTAACGAATCCAATATAAAATAGCCTTTCTGTTTATCCTCTACAGGTCTAATTATTGCTTCTGTCAGCTTTATGGATAGTATTTGGCTTATGGTATCAGGAACAATGGCATATACCAGCCCACTTCCAGCTCTCAATGCTGCCATGGTGGCAAGATAGGCTGCTCCGGTCATTCCCTTCTTTCCAGCGACAATTCCAGCTCTTCCATAATCTCCCTTATGAGAATCCTTTTTTCTCTTTGGAAGTATATTCATTATATTTACTGGAACATTTACACTTACCTTTCCATTAAAAGCCTCTCCAACAGCATATGCAATTGCATAATCCCTTTCGTGAGATATCGAAATCTCGATATTTCTTATCTTTAAGGTCTTAAACAGCTCATATCCCATGTCATGTAATAACACATGGGGTTTGCCATTCTCGTCATGTATAATCTCCATATGTTTAAAGCTCACTTTTCCAATGCCTGTTCCCAATAGTTTGGATATGGCTTCCTTTGCTGCAAATAATCCTGCAACAGTCTGCAGGTTATAGTTTTTGGACTTAATGTATCCAATTTCTCCTTCTGTAAATACCCTGTTTAAAAAAACATCCCTATGCTTATCCATGAGCTTTTCTATCCTTGAAACCTTAACGATATCCACTCCATTTAATATACTCATAAGGACTCTCCTCAAGAATCTATCTCAGTATAAGCTCTTCAGATAATTTTTGAGCATTGTACATTATCTTCTCTACGTCCAATGTTTTAATCTCCCTATTCTCCATTACAATGTTGCCGTCTATTATTACTGTATCCACATCTGAACCCTGTACTGAATATGCCAGCAGGGAAACCAGATTGTGCAGTGGATATAGATGAGGCTTATCCAGGTCTATCAATATTATATCTGCTTTCTTGTTCACTTCTATGGACCCTATTTCATCATCCCATTTTAAAGCCCTGGCTCCGTTAATAGTTGCCATTTTCAGTGCATCCATTGCCTTTACAGATATGGCATCCATATTTACCGCCTTATTGACAATGGAAGCTATATGAATTTCCTCAAACATGTTCAGGTTATTGTTGCTTGAAGACCCATCCGTTCCCAGTGCCACATTTATATCTTCCTTAAGCATCCTATCCACCGGTGCAAATCCGCTGGCAAGCTTTAAGTTGCTGCTTGGGTTATATACGGGACTAACATTGTTATCCTTTAGTATTCTAATATCCTCTTCATCGACATGCACACAATGAGCAGCTATAGTAGGCTGCTTAAACAACCCTAAATCATATGCATGCCTTATTGGAGATTTTCCATATAGATTTAGACTATCCTCTACTTCCTTTCTTGTTTCAGAAAGGTGTATGTGTATAGGAGTATTCAACTCCATTGCCAGTTCCAATAATTCCTTTAAATACCCAGGGCTGCACGTATAAGGGGCATGGGGCGCTACTATTACCTTGATCCTTCCTTCTCCCTTTCCGTTCCATTCATCATACAATTTCCTGGAATAATCAATCTTTCCCTTTTCCAAGCCCTTTTCCTCAATAATACCACGAGCGATAACTCCCCTCATGCCAGATTCAATAAGGCCTTCCCCCACCTTCTCCATGAAGAAATACATGTCGCAAAAAGTGGTGGTTCCAGATTGTATCATTTCAACCATGCTCAACAGGGAACCCCAGTATACGTCTTCTGCTGTCAGTTTGGCTTCCAAAGGCCATATCTTTTTAGTAAGCCAGTCATGAAGTGGTAAGTCGTCAGCATAGTTTCTAAAAAGTGACATTCCAATATGGGTATGGGCGTTTATGAGGCCTGGCATGGCTAGCTTTTTACTCCCGTCTATTACTCTGTCTACCTTTATATCTTCCCTCACTTCGCCTATGTGGGCTATTCTGTTTCCCTTAATGTAAATATTTGTGCCATTTACTATGCCATTTTCTCCATCCATTGGAAGCAAAGCAACATCCTTTATAAGCAAGTTCATATAATCACCTCTTATTTGGTTTTTATTATACCATATTGAGGGTTGTTTATTTCCAAAAAACCCTTTCTCTTTTCTAAAAGGTCCACTTCATTTTCAGATTCCATAGCCATTTTTTCTACAGGGCATAATCCTGTTTTTTCATGTTCATTATATAGGAGCAGCACTCCTGATAGCTGAAAGGAATATTAGCCTCCTTCAATACCTGAATTGCTGTCTCTGATATAAGGGGAGGATAGACTTCCTTGACTCCTAAAATCCTGCAAAGCATTGCTGCTCCTTCCCCTATTACCCTGTCTGCTATGGAACTCCCCCTTGCTTTATTAATAAGGCTGGTAGCTGCATAGTACATAGGCCTTATGCTCTTATCACAGCTTTTGTATATTACTTCATTGTCCTTCACCACTACTAAGCTTAAGTTTTCCTTCTCAAGCAATTCCTTTGCTATATCCTTCTTCATGTCTATTCATCTCCAATTAATACTCTGGTATTGTTCAATACATCCTTCCTTTTAAACAGTACCAGGTCGCACAGGAATCTAAATACCAAATCCAATCCAAATACAATCCAAATAAATGTGATGCTGGTGTTTAAAACATATGCCCCAAACAAGGATAGGGGTACCCTCAAACACCATAAGCCTATCATGGCTATTACTGTAGGTGCCTTTGTATACCCGGCACCTCTTAAAGCCCCTTCTATTACTCCCTTTACATTTTGAGGCATCTGTACCAACCCCATTACAAACAGATATCTGGCGCCTATTTCAATAATATCCGAATCATTGGTTAATACTCTCATTATTGCACCAGGGAAAAAGGTCAGTAAGCCTCCAGTAAATATGGTCAATACAATTGTCCAGTTAGTCAGTTTCTTATAATACTTCTTCCCCATTTCCATGTCCTTGGCTCCAATGGCATATCCTATAAACGTAGTAGCTGCCACTGCAAATCCTCCTGCAGGCATATAGGATATTCCTTCAGCCTGCAGTCCTAACTGGTATGCAGCATAGGCTGTTTCTCCATAGGTCAGTATTGCCTTTGTAAGAAAAATGGAAGCTCCCTGCCATAATATCCTTTCAAAGGATACAGGAAGTCCAACCTTATATACAGGAATTATCTCATCAAATCCTATTTTGTTAGTGTGTTTTCCCCCTAAATCTGCCATATTTAGCTTACCATTTAATAGTTTAAAACCTATAACTGCTGAAACAAACTGGGCTATAAACAAAGCATAGGCTGCTCCTTTAAGTCCCATGGGACTAAATCCCAATTCTCCAAATATAAA
This sequence comes from Tissierellia bacterium, assembly GCA_012839745.1. Taxonomy (GTDB): domain Bacteria; phylum Bacillota; class Clostridia; order Tissierellales; family Tepidimicrobiaceae; genus DUMS01. Next base: position 58,849 of record DUMS01000061.1, on the reverse strand, counting down.
CAAATAGCTGAATATTATGTTTACCACATTCATAATAATTGCTACCTTCATAGGAGTATTGGCATTTCCCATGCCTTGAAAAACACCTGCAACTATTAGCACTATGGTTATGAAAGGCAACCCCCATGAAGTTATCTTCAAGTAGATGGTAGCATTAAACAACAGTTCTTCACTGGGATCGAATATATTCAATATTTTTTCTGCGTTCCAAAACACCAGCTGCTGCAGTACCATTACCAGCATAAAGGAGAATAAAAGGGTCTGTACTGATATTTTTCTTATCTTTTCATAGTTATTTGCACCATGAGCCTGTGCAACAAATACGGATACTCCCGTTGCAATTCCTTTGAAAATTGCCCAGATGATATTGAATATGTTGCTGCTTATCCCCAGGGCACTGACTGCCATGGAGCTGATTCTTCCCACCATTGCCATGGATATGACACTTGTAGTCATCTGCAGGACGCCTTCCAGGGTTATGGGAAGAATCATGGCCAGAATCTTTTTACTTATTATCTTGTCTTCAACATTACTGGAATATAACCTCATCTACTGACTCCCTTTTCCATATTATTGTATTATACTAAAAACTGAATAGCCCTTACTACTTCCATATAATCATCTGTTTCAAGCCTTACTTCCTTTGGCCCATTATATTTCATATTAGGATAATCCAAAGCTTTTGAAGCATCCCTGCTTTCTCTGTAATTAATATCCAGCACAAATTTCTCTGGCAATTCTATCTTATATAAGGATAAATCCTTCTTCAGGCTTTTCTCTACTCCATCCTTTATCAATTCCAAAGCCAGCTGGGGATGTATGCTGATAGTAGCCCCTCCAATACCTTCCTTTACGGGAATAGTAACTATATTTGGATTTATCTTCTTTACTTCATCGCAAAGCCCCAGGTCTCCGCTTAAAAATACAACAGGAACTCCTAAATAGGCAGCAATGTAGGCATGGGTCAAAAACTCGCTTAGGATTTGTCCATTTAGCTTAATATAATTAATCTTTCCATTGTCCATAGTATGTGCCAATGGACTTTTATCGCTTCCGCCTGCAGAGTGATACCCTACAAATATCAGAGCATCAAATGTACTATCAAGGCCTTGAACCATAGAATACATATGCCCGGTCCATCCCCTGATGAGCTTAGTGTTTTTAGGCAATTGATTGTGGTCTATATTTCTTGCACTGTCATGGGCATCCTTAACCCATATTTCATTTGCTCCTGCATTAATTGCTCCCTGGCAGGCAGCCTTTACTTCCAATGTCATCTGCTGTGCATATTCCTTATATCCTTCTTTTCCCTTTTCCGTTTCGTCCCAGTGGGTTACGCCTGTAACCCCTTCAATATCAGCACTTATATATATCTTCATACTAATTCCCCCTTACTTCAGTATAATAACATTATATCAATATTTTATTAAATGATATATTAAAATTTTGCTTCTAATATCAGGTTTTGCTTAAATTCTCATTGCCATCTAGCTGAATTTGTAATAGCATAATAATTGCAATATTAACTTCTAGGGGGAATTAAAGTGAAGGCAGCAGAACAAAATGAACTACTAACAGGAAATTTAAAAATGAATCTGATTAAGCTTGCGTTACCTACAAGTATAGGCTATGCCCTGCAATCTATGTATGATATGGTTGATATTTACTGGATTGGCAAGATTTCAGCCAATGCAGTGGCAGGGGTAACTGTTTTTTCAACTATATTCTGGATAGTTGTTGTACTGAATGAAATCATAGGCTCCAGCTCCATTTCCCTCTTAACCCAAAGCTACGGCAAAAACGATATGGAAAGAACTAAAAGGATACTGGAACAGACATTGACTTTTAAAATGCTGGTTGCTGTAATTGCTGGAATAATCATTTCAATTATACTGGAACCCTTATTGCGGTTTTTCTCAAAGGATGAACTGGTCATAAAGGCAGCCTTGGACTATGGATATATCAGGATATTCTTTCTTCCTATAATGTTTGCATCCTATTCTGTAAATACTGCTTTAAGATGCTTGGGAGATTCAAAGACTCCCATGAACATAATGATATTTTCATCCCTGGTAAACATAATTCTGGACCCGGTATTCATGTTTGATAAAATACCATATACCAATATCCCTGGGTTGGATATGGGAGTATTCGGTGCTGCCCTGGCTACAGTAATATCCACAGTAGTTGCCTTTGGAGTGGGATTATTTATACTTATAAATGGAAAAGCAAGGATTAAAATAGATTTAAAAGGGCTGCTTAAACTGGATTGGGAAATAGACAAAAAGCTTTTGACAATTGGCTTGCCCAATGGCATAGAAGTTCTCATGAGAAACCTGTCAAGCATGATTACACTTAAATTTGTATCCACATATGGAACCAACACAGTTGCAGCTTTAGGTATAGGAAGCAAGCTATTAGGCTTCGCCTTTACCCCCATAATGGGCATGTCTTCAGGCTCAAGCACCATGGTAGGACAAGCCCTGGGTGCTGATGAAATTGATAAAGCAAAGGAAACAGCCAGGTTTTCAGCTATAGCAGATGCAGTAATGATGGGAATATTTTCATTGGTAGCCATATTATTCCCTGAAGAGATAATGAAGCTTTTTATAAATGAAAAACCGGTTATAGAAATAGGAATTACCATGATTAGAATACTGATTCCTTCACTTGTACTGGCAGGATGGACCATAGGACTGGGATGTGTATTTACCGGCTCAGGACATAATACTCCATTTTTACTTGCATCCATAGTATCCAGATGGATTATCCAGATACCATTTCTGTACTTAAGCACAAATATACTTAACCTGCCTGTTATTGCAGTATGGTTAAGCTTTGTATTGTCTGAAATTGGAGAAGTAGCTGTGGTTCTCTATCATTATAAAAAGGGAATATGGAAAGCCACAAGGGTATAAAATAAGCGTAGTGAACCCACTACGCTTGTTTATTCTAAACTGTTGAATCGCATTTCAATAATTTTCTCGAGGGGCTTGTAAAGTATTAATGAGGATACTATAAATATTGCAGCTGCTATTCCGTATATAACTAAAAGGTCAACTGTATCCATCAGCTTATAAATCAGAAAGCCTGCTCCAAATACATATAACCCTCCAATTCCCATGCATATTATCACGTTCAGATTCTGTTTCATAGCCTTTTGAGGATTATCCCAGTTGAGCAAAGGCCTATAGGCATCTATAATCATTCCCAGTTCTCCAACAGGTATACTTCCTAAAAGCCCCAATACTGCAATTATTAATGCTCCTTCCAAAGTCAGTACCCTTATATACGCCATGCTTCCATATAGTACCATAATTCCTATTACCTGTACAAACATGGATGACAATATCCTTCCAATTATCTGGTCCTTCGTACTTACAGGCAAGACCCTTTGAATCCACATGTTCTTACCTTCCCTGGAAAATGTAGTACAGCAGACGGAGTTAAGAAAACCCAATACAACTATAAACCCAACTCCAATTAAATTTACAATCCTTTGGTTAGTTTCCAAAAGCATTTTTATCATACTAAGGGACTCTTCTCCCTCTATGAAAAAGGATATTACCATCAGTACAGGCATTAATACTACTCCTCCAATGGAATTCATAAGATATACAGGCGTCCTTAAGAGGACCCTTACCTCCTTCATTGCAATTGCAATACATGATGGGGATTGCCTTTGGAAATCGCTGGATTTAACCCTGGCTTTTCTTCCTGAGGTACTTACTTCAAGGTTCCCTATAAGTCCCTGGAAAAATACCCTATCGCTTAAAAACAGCATTATATAAAACACTGCAATGGATGCTATTACAAATAACAGTATATATAAAAATCCAGATATGCTGGTCAGATTGCTTAAGGATAAGGCAGCCCACATGCTTGGAGGGAATACTATTCCCAAGCTCCTTACAAGTATTGTGGAGTCTGTGATTATCTTATAAAGAAAATCTTCATTGTCTATTGCTCTTTGGGCTAAATTCTGCATCTTTAACTGAAATGCAATCATAACAATAATCAATGCTATATACCCAATTGTTCTTAATAAGTCCTTTTTCCCTCTAATATTTGTATACTTCATAAACAGCATGACAATTATTGATGATATGCTTAAGGGTATTACAGGCAGGAAAACCAGTATTATTATGGAATAAATCCAGTATAATATATTTGCATTTTCATTTACTCCATATATTATTATAAAAGGAAGCAATAATGGCAGAGTAGTAATGTATTCATATATAAGCAGCGATATAAACTTGGCTCCAATTATCTCCTTTGGCTTTAGAGGCAATGGCACCAGAATGTTCAGGTCATTGGAAAAATAGTATTTGCTCATGACATACAGTATGCCTAAAAACAATATAATTACCTGACATGCCAGTATGCCTGTTAACAGGAACATGGACTTCTGTCCAATATTCAAATAGGCATAATATATTCTGGACAGTCCGGAAACCATCATTAAGTAGGCAGGAATCAAGGATAATAATGCAATTCCAAGTATTATCATCTGTATCATATCATTTCTGTTCCTAATCTTATGCCTGATTGCAGATAATCCAAAAGTAATGCTCAAGTCCATTTTAATTAATGCTAATATCCTATTCATTTGCAGTCAACTCCAGGAATATATTTTCCAGAGATTCTTTTTCCTCTGAGTACCTTCTCAATTCATCCATTGTTCCCAATGCAACAATCTTTCCCTTGTTTATAATGGCTATTCTATCACAAAGCTTCTCTGCAACCTCCAATACGTGAGTGGAAAAGAATACTATTTTCCCTTCATTACATCTCTCTCTCATTATTTCCTTTAGATGAAAGGAAGATTTAGGATCCAATCCTACCATGGGCTCGTCTAGAATGAACAGCTTTGGATCATGAATTAAAGCTGATATGAGGACCAATTTTTGCTTCATTCCGTGGGAATAGCTTCCAATAATATCTCCTACTGCATTCCTTAACTCAAATATATCCAGGTACTTTTCTATTCTCTCCTGCCTTATATCCTTGGGTATGCCATATATATCCGCTATAAAGTTCAGATACTCTATTCCCTTTAGCTTATCGTATACTTCTGGCGTATCCGGGACGAAGGATATTCTGCTTTTAGCCTCCATAGGGTTCTCCCATACATCAATATTATCCAGATAAATTTTTCCGCTATCAGGCTTAAGCAGCCCTACTATCATCTTAATAGTGGTTGTCTTTCCTGCTCCGTTGGGTCCTAAAAATCCAAATATCTCACCAGGCCTTATTTCCAGGCTTACATTATCTACTGCTTTCACACTTCCTTTTCCATAAGTTTTTGATAGGTTTTGTAATTTTAACATCATTCCACCCCTTTCATTGTTTATATATATTAATGGTAACATTATTATTTTTTCAAAAATATTTGTAATACTATCTTTTCCTAATCAATGAAATATCCAGAGATGGCTTATTCCATTTTATTTTTGCCTCATCTACCATGACTCCAATAGCTGATAGTTCCTCCCCTTCGGAATTTACTCCTATCACCTGGCAATAATATTCATCATTCTCTATTTCCCTACCAACATTTAATAAGCTTTTTATATTTTCCATATCCTCTTCTGTAAACTCTATATTTTCACTATGTATATTTATTTCTGTTTTATCTTCCTTAACTTTGATTTTCAGCTCAATATCTTTGGCATCATGCATAAGAAAATAATTGATAAGCTCTTTTGTTATGCTAGAAATTTTTGTCATCTCTCTATTCATGTCAATTCTCCTTCTCAAATATTTTTAAAATAGGTATTATAATCCCAGCTGCAATTCCTCCTGCAAATCCATTGTTATACAGGTTAATCCCTCCATGTACCATTCCTACATTCATAGATATGGCTAAGTGGACTCCTCCAGTTATTATTCCTGCTATCCAGCCATATTTACCTGCAATTGGAGACAAAGTAGTGCCAAATAAGCCTGCAATAATTACTGAAGTTGAGGATATATCCCAAATGTTAAAAAATGAAGATAACATAACACCTATGAGTATAGGCAGTACATTTTTGGGATGTTTCCCAAAGGCTGAAAAACCAACAACTGTGAATATTCCTGCTAAAACAGGTCCGTTAAAGTACCCTTTTGATAAAATCACATATATAATGCAAATCAAACCCATGATACCCATGTTTACATATGTTATTCCATCCCCTAATAGTTGGGTAAAATCTGTTGCAGTCCTTCCTACATAATTGAATATCTTTCTGTATTCCTTTAGCTTATTATTATCTTTAAAATATCCTATTATAATAAACATAACAAATATTATAATAAGCAAAATGCACAAATGCAAACTATATTCATATGATAAAACATTCTGTGTATTAATATTAATTCCAAATCCCCTCATTAGGGATGTAATCACTGTTCCCAGTATTCCTCCAGCAAATCCAATATTATATAGATTATAACCATCATGGAATTTCATAACCTGAGCTGACAAAGGTACTATTATAAAACCTATGACTATTCCTGCAAGTATTCCAGCAGGTATTGCAATATGTCGTGGAAGATAGGTTCCAAAACCTATTTCGCTGACTACCGGTGACAAAGTAGTGGCAAACATCAATATCAAAAAAATGCTTTTATATTCCAAATCTTTGAATCTTGAATATAAATAACCTCCAATATAAATGGGCCATAAGTTAAATATATTCTTTCCTATGAAAGAAAATCCCATAACAGTATATATTGATGCAATTGCAAGGCCATGCATATGAATTCTAAACCTGTACAATAAAAAAGAATTTATGAGTCCCATCAATCCTACATTTAAGAAAGCAGCACCGATTCCACCAACAGCTATATAATCAGTTAAGAGAATATCTGGGGCAATGATTATATCAAGTAGTCCTTTCAATAGCGATTGGGGAGGCTCTAAAACAAAAGCCATTACTATAAAACTGATTGATAATAATATTATTATCATTAAACTGCTCTGTATTTTGATATTTTCATTGTTTGTCATACCATACCCCCATTGCTTTAATTAATATCTTTTGATAATTATATCACAAATACAGAGTTAAATACACAAAAAGACATATTGCAAGATAAACTTTAGTTTAAGACTTAATCCTGCAATATGCCTTAACAATAAATTTACTTAATTAAATAATTCCTGCTATTCTATTTTTTAATGCTTCAAATAGCTCCCTTTTATCTATGTCAGGTCTAAGCCTGTGAAGCTCCTCCAGTGCAATTTTAGCCCCATAATCCATGCCCTGGCAGCCTGCCAATAATACAATATCATTTTTGGAAACATTGCTTAACCCATAGGATATTGCATCCCTAAGCTCATCATATATGCGAACCTTTATATTATTCTCCTCCATGACTTCCAGAAAAACTTCCAGTTCCTCCTTAGTTACCCTGTCCTTTTCCATAACGTTGGATCTGCTTAGAGTTCCTATTATCTCCTTTAGATTAAGCTTTTTGGCCCATTTTGCTATTGCTTCCGCATTTTCTCTATTAGTTGTAACGCCACGGCTTCCTCTTATTGCATAAATAAGGTGCAGTCTGTTATAATCCATCATGCTTATGGTTTCCAATGTCACATTTATGTTCCCAGGGTTGGCAAAGTGGTCATCAATAATCTTAAATCCCCTGTCATATATTATCTGGAATCGCCTTTCAACACCTTTAAAGGAATTGATGGCGCTTTGGATTACCGGTATTTCAATACCGCACAGTATGCCTATTGATATGGCCACCAAGGAGTTGTATACTGAATGGTATCCAGGTACAGACAGGCTTATATCAAACTTCTGTGGTTTATATTCATTGTTTTCCGCTCTTATGGGCTTATTGATTATTACCTTGAAATTTCCCCTTCCTGTTGACAGGTCCAAATCATCAATGGTTATATGTCCGCTTCTATCCTTTATTCCATAGGTTAGAACATTGGCCTTTGTTTCCTCTGCAAGTCTGCAGGAATAAGGACAATCTAAGTTTAGAACTGCCCAGGAAGTTTCCCTGGCATTTCTTATAAGGCTTGCTTTAGCATTATAGTAGTTTTCAAAAGACCCGTGTAAATCTATGTGTTCCCTGCCTATATTGTTTAGCGTTACAATATCAAAATCAACATATTCCACCCTTTTAAGCTCCAGGGCAGAAGATGAAACTTCCATTACTGCATGGGTTACGTCCTGTGCCCTCATTTGGGAAAAATATCGCTGTAAATCCAGGGATTCCGGAGTAGTCAATATGGAAGGCTCAATATAATTTCCAAACTTAGTCATTACTGTGCCTATTATGCCAGTTTTAAGCCCAGCCTTCTCAAGTATGGAATTTGTCATAAAGGAACTGGATGTCTTGCCATTTGTAGCTGTAATGCCTATAACCTTTAAATACCTGGTAGGATGGCCATAATAGGCATCGCTTAAGGCTGCCAGAGCCTTACGGCTATCTTCAACTTTAAACTGTGGTATACATATATCTGACTGTATATCTTCTACTACAACAGCTGCTGCTCCATTTTCTATTGCCTGATGTATATATTTATGTCCATCAGTTTTATATCCTTTTATGGCTATAAATAGAAATCCTTCCCTTACCTTTCCGGAATGATAGGCAATTCCCTTTATGTCTGTATCAGCTTCGTGTAAGGACTCAATTATGTTTATGGATTTTAACAAATCGTATAGCCTTATCATTTGTTTCCCCTTCCTTGACTAATATTAACCTACCCTAAATGCCTTTTCAAAAATTCTCTTTACCTTGCTGCCTAAAAATACAAAAGCAGGCTTTGGGTCTTTTGCATCCCAAATGGCGTATGCCTTAGGCTTATTATAGGATTTAATTACATCCATCAGCTTTAACTGCCCTGTTTTCAGATAATCCTTTACAGCAAACAGATCCTCGTATGCATACCAGAATACCAGTCCAGTATCATTTGTTATGGCATAGGGCTCCATTGGCTCTCCCACAAGCTCCCTGTAGGCAATATATGGCATATTTAATCCAGCCTTAAACAGCAGGCTATTTAAATTTGTGGTTCTGGTATTTATCTCTATTAAATAGAATGTGCCCGTTTCAGCATCCTTTTTAAACTCTATTTCTCCAAATCCTTTATACCCAATGGATTCCAGAAACCTACCGCCAATTTCATATAGTTCCGGTACAAATTTTTGTCCGGTATATACGCTGGCTCCAAAGTTTATGGGAAATTGTCTGAACTTCTGACATGTGGCCCAGTGGGTTACCTTTGAATTTTTGTTCAAATATGCATCAAAAGTATACATATGGTCATCAAATCCGGGAATTATTCTCTGTATGATTACTTCCAAACCAGCATCTTTAGCCTTTTTAACTGCTTCTTCCAGCTCCTTCATATTATATACCGTGAAGAGCTTTCTTCTGAACTTAGATACAAAAGCAGGAGAGTCTGTTGGCTTTACCAGGCATGGAAATTTAATATACTCCTCTACTTTATCCTTAAAGTTCTCCTCATCTGTTTTTACCGTCTCGGGTACCAACACATTGTGTTCCTTGGCTATTGAATGCAGTGTTTTTTTGTCCATGACTTTTGTGTGTATTCTATCCTCTGTCTGGTTAAAAAGATAATACTCCTTCAGAATGGAAACATATTTATCTATGAATTCCACATATCCATCTGCTGATGGAAAAAGTACAGGCTTATGGTCCTGTTTTCTGGCATAATCTATGAGGAATTCCACCATTCCTTCAGGGTCCTTCTTAACATCCGGTCCAATTAGCGTTTCTGAACAGTATTTGGAATGAAAACCATATGTACCCTTTCTGGAATAATCTACTGCTACTGTAGGTATTCCATAAATGCCTAAGCAGCGAATAATGCTCAAACCTATATAATAATTTGCCCCAAGTATAACGGCTTTATTTTTCATCCTTTCACCTCATATTCTATTTTCTCCACATAAGTATAAATATAAACTGCTTCTATAAAGCTTTTATAACCATGTCCCATTTTTATTATTTTAACACATATATTGCTATTTTTCTACAAAATTAAAGCTGAGCACAAAACTCAGCTTTTTTCTCTATAATATGCCATTTTCAGTTTGGATAATAAGCTCTTTAATGGATTTAGAAGTGTCAGTATTACTATGAAGTTGGAAGTACCATGTATCAAATCGAAAAGCAACCCTCTAATCCAATATGCCCATCCATAGGCTATGCCATAAAACAATGATTCACCTATTGCAAAGAAAAAACCAAAAGCATATCCAAATATTCCCCCTAATACTGCATATCCATATTCTGATTTTACTGCCTTTTTCATTATCTCCGTCAATAATATTAAAAACGGCCATATGAAATAATATACAAGAAGCCAGGTATTTAACCCGTATATGAATATTTCAGTTGTAGTGAATATCAGAGATACAAACATGGTCTTCCTATAACCAAATACTATGGTATATGCAATAAATAGCAGGGTTACAACCTCTATATTTGGTATAAAGCTTAGAGCTAATTTCCCTGCCGTTATGGTGGCACTTAAAATACCTATTAGCACAATATCCTTTGAATTCATGGTTCTAGAAATTCTTCAACTCAAATGTATAGCTGTCCTGGTCATTTAAAGGTATCTCTGCCACCCCGGTAGTTGCATCCTCTCCATTAACATATATGTGGAAGTATTCGCTGGTTGGATCTGCTGTATAACCCATCATTCCTGTTATCATTTTGCCAAAATCAAATTCCTCAAAGGTTATACCTAGCTCCTCCTTATTTTCTTCCAATAGCTGAATCAAAAATTCATGGTTTGTATTATAAGTAAATGTCTTATCTATGCCTTCCTTTTCAATAACAATGTTAATAGTTACCTCTTTGGCTCCTTCAACACCCTTTGGGCTTAAGAAAGCCTTATACCCTGCAAACGCTAAGGCTGCCAGCACCAATACAGATATTATTGCAATAATTTTTTTGCTCATAAATATTCCTCCTTGTATTTAAAATGTATTGCTACTAAATAAAAAACCTCTCAACTTCATGTCGAGAGGTAGAATACTTGCATATATTTGGCCAATGGATTAACCATTTTGGCCTTAAATACTTACAACACCTCCATTCCTCGTGAAGTTAGTTGTAATAGATATAGGCAGGTCTTCCGGCTCGGCTTTTAAATGTAGTTTGCCTTCCCAGTTTCCCAGTGGCGTAATAAACTACATAAATGCCTTACGGCGGCGGGACCGCACAGGACTTTCACCTGTTTCCCTATTAATGCAGCTGCAACCTATATCAATCACTATTCAGTTTTTCTATATTTAATTATACTACTTTTTATCAAATATATCAATAGTTTTTAAAAAACACCCTTTACTAAGAACATATGTTCTGATATAATGTAAACAGGAGGAATATATATGAAGGAGAGGATTATATTTCATGTTGATGTAAATTCAGCTTACCTGTCCTGGGAAGCAGTCTATAGGCTTCAGCATGGAGAAAGCATAGATTTAAGGGAAATACCCTCTATTGTGGGAGGAGATGAATCAAAGAGGCATGGAATAGTATTGTCCAAATCCATACCTGCAAAGGAATATGGCATAGTAACCGGGGAAAGCGTATATTCCGCCAGGCAGAAATGCCCAAATTTGACCATTGTTCCCCCTAATTATGAAAGATACATAAAAGCCAGCAACAGCATGATAAGCCTGCTCAATGAATACTCCCCCATTATACAGAGGTTTTCCATTGATGAGGTCTTTATGGACTGCTCACACTTTAAGGGTAAGGATTTTTTGAAAATAGCATACGAAATCAAGGAAAGGATAAAAGAGGAGTTAGGCTTTACTGTAAACATAGGCATAAGCTCCAATAAGCTGTTGGCTAAAATGGCTTCAGACTTTAAGAAGCCTGATAGAATACATACCCTGTTTCCGGATGAAATTAAGGAAAAGATGTGGCCTCTGCCCGTTGGAGAGCTATTCATGATAGGAGTCAAAACCCAGAGAAAGCTCAATGGAAGAGGCATATACACCATAGGGGAGTTGGCGAATCTGGATAGGAAGTATATATACTCCTGGTTAAAAATGCCAGGGCTGTTAATATGGGAATATGCTAATGGAATAGAGAATTCACCGGTAAGAAGCATCTCCTATCCTGTTAAATCCATAGGAAATTCTACCACAACCTCCTATGATGTAGACAATAGAAAGGAAGCATATATGTTCCTGTTGGCCATATCGGAAATGGTTGGCATGAGGACCAGAGATTTAAAGCTGTGTGGAAAGGTAGTGTCTGTTTCAATAAGGAATGAGGAGTTCTATTCCTATTCCCATCAAAGAAAGCTGGATGTAGCCACAAATTCTACCAATACCATATATGAAACCAGCAAAAAACTGTTTGATGAAATGTGGGATGGAAAGCCTATAAGGCGATTTAACATTACATTGTCTGAACTCTCATCCAGCGATTTTTATCAGCTGTCCCTTTTGGAAGGCTATAGCGAAAAGGATGAGAAGCTAAACAAGGCAATAGATAGAATACGATGTAAGTATGGGTACAATTCCATAATTCGCTCCTGTTTTCTCCATTCCGGTATAAATCCAATTATTGGAGGAGTAATGGAAGAGGAATATCCTATGATGTCCAGTATTATTTAGAGGTGGTGTAAATGAAGATATTGATGAAACCAATAGAAATGATAGCCTGGTTTACTACAGATAAAAAGCCGATTCCATTAAGATACAGAATTATGGATGAAAACAATACATTTAAAGTAATAAAGGTAGACCGCATATTATTTGCTGAAGAAGAAAAGCTGGCAGGCAACAGGATGATTCTCTATAGATGCGAAAGCAAAATAAACAACCTTAATAGAGTATATGAGCTAAAATACGAAGTGGACAGCTGCAAATGGTTTCTATATAAATTTTAGTTTATTATTTTAATTTTTGTACATACTATATAAAGACGAAGGCTATATTTACGAGAGGATGAATTCTGTGAAAAATCCAAGGTCTCTGAAGGAAATAATAGACCAGACTAAGAAAATTGATGAAAACAACTTCGATAGCGCTCAATGTCTAAACAGCATAAATATGTTGCTTGCATCCAATGATTTAGGCAGCACAAAGGATGAGGAGCTAAGCAAGAAATTTCAGGAATTAAACAGCAAAATAGAAGATGTAAACAGGTTAACTTCCTCTTTGTTGGAAGAATTATCAAAGCGAAACAATTAAAATGATGGAGTTTCAATGCTCCATCATTTTATTGTGCAAAATTTAACTACCCCATTGTAGAACATATATTTTACTGCAAAAAGAAGGATTTTATCAATAAGTATAGAATATAATATATTAGGTGATGATTATGATAAATGCCAAACAGCATAAAGTTAACAATAACTATATGTCAAATGAAGAGCTCATAGCCCTTTACCAGGAAAACAGGGATTTAAGCATTAGAAACAGGATTATACTAAATAATATTGGGCTGGTATACTCGGCAGCAAAAAAGAAGGTGAAAAGCAACACCAGCTTTACAATAGAGGATCTGGTTCAGGAAGGCATCATAGGAATGATAAAAAGTATAGAAAAATTTGATATAACTAAAAATGTCAGCTTCTCCACCTATGCCTATTATTGGATCACTCAACAGATGGATAGAGCTGTTATGAATAACGGCTACCTAATCAGACTTCCTGCCTATGTTTACGAAAAGCTAAACGCCATATCTTTAATGGAAAACTCCTACCTTGCAAACAATGAAAACCTGGATATTGACATGTTGTGTAATGAGATAAATATTACAAAACAGGAATATCTCTTGATTAACGCCTACAAGACAAACTTCTCCCATTTAATCTCATTAAACTCTGTAATAAACATAGATTCAGATGACAACTATGCAGAGCTTCAGGACTACATACCCTGCGACTATTCAATTGAAGATGCGGTAATTTCAGATGACTTAAAAGTCCAGATAATGAATCTTCTGAACATGCTGACACCTAAGGAAAAGGAAATTATAAAGCTTAGATACGGATTAAACGGAGAAGAGCCATTGACCCTTGAAGCCATAGGAAGCAAATATAACTTAACCCGGGAAAGGATAAGGCAAATTGAAAATAAGGCATTAAATAAAATAAGAAGATATACCTCAAGGTTTGGCCTTAAGGACTATCTTCTTGAATGTTGACCTTTTCAAAAAACTCAATTCTTTCCTCAACAGGCGGATGGGTATAGAACCATATCTTATATATCTCACTGGGACGTGGGATGCTTAAGCTTTCTTCGCTTAGCTTAATCATGGCAGAAATGGCAGCTTCTCTATCCTTTGTAAGGTTGATTTCATAGGCATCTGCTTCCCTTTCCATATGTCTGGAAACAAAGTTGGCAATTGGATTGCCTAAAAACATATACATATTTAACACGAATATAAATAGCGGTAAAGATGCAATTGAATATATTTTAGTGAATCCAAAACTTCCATTGGAGCGCACAAGCATCCAATTGGAAGTTTTATATATTAGATATACCAATAATACGGAGAAAAGCCCTCCAAGAACTATGCCCTTCCAAATATGTCCCAGCACATAATGGCCTATTTCATGGGCAGTAACTGAAAGAACTTCTTCCCTTTCCATTTTGTTTACAGTAGTATCCCACAGCACTATTCTCTTTGAAGACCATATGCCTGTCATATAGGCATTTAACGTATTGGTATCCCTGCTCTTATCTACTATAAATATGTCTGCATCCCCTACTCCTGCTTTATCTAGAAGCTTCTTTATATCCCTTCCCAAATCATCATTTCCCTTATCTACAGCAATATATTTATTAAATATGGGGTCTATATAGGTAGGAGATATGAAGTTTACAAATGCGATTACAGGTATGGCCAAAAGGCCCAGGTACAGCCACCATCTATTGGGGCTTATCCTCATAAGATAATATGGAAACCATATTACTAAGGAAAACACTATGGTATTCAATATAAAGTTTTTCAGATTCAGCTCCAGCCATCTGTATATAGTCTGGTCTGATAATCCATATCTATGCCTTAATACAAATCCATAGTAGTCTGTAGGCAATGTGATTAACAAATCTATGATTGAAAAAATGACCACATAAATAATCCCCGCAAAAAAAATATTTCTTCCCTTTCCTTCTGCAAATAGCCATATTCTGTTTGAAATACCTGTTGCAAGCAAAAGTACCGGTACCAGGAATTTTATTACCAAATTCACTGCCCACAGCTTCAGGGCTGATTTCCTGTAATTATAATTTTTCTCTGGAATAGATGGGTTCTTTGATTTTAGTCTATCCATGTTTCTGTATTCACTTATGAGAATTACTGAAATAAAAAGCATAAGAAAAATGAAAAAAGCAGCAATAAAAATAGATAATTTCCTCTCCATAACATTTCCCCACAAATTTAATAAAATCATCCTATTATTAATATACAATATAAGCTTATGTTATGCATAGAATGTTTATTTTTCAATATTTAATTTTAGAAGATATAATTAAAAATCAGGCTTGAATTATTCAATTATTCAAGCCTGACCCCTTTTTATAAGTCAATCTTTCTATCTATTAAATATCCTGTTCCAAGGAATAAGAGTACCGTAGTAGCTATATTAAATATAGTGCTTGCAATGTTTATTGTTGCCATATCTGATGATGTCTTTACTGCTACTGCATTTACATCTATATTAATCTGATAATTGATTCTTATTGAATCTAACGTTCCTATTCTAGATGTGTTCAAGTCTAAATAATATGGCAGATAATCAGAAATCGTCAATGCTACAGAACCCAATAGTATGCTTATAATAATAAATATTATAAACCATAATCCTCCAATTCTCTTGTTTCTGAATGTAACTCTACCAAGAGCCATGGAAAAGTATATGATAATAAGCATATTAACTATGCTAAATATTCCTGATATTATAGAAAATAATACTTTTCTTACAGCCACAATTGCAGACATTTCGCGAAAAAGTTCAGATAAGGATACTTCAACTGGTGCAAATATGGCCACCATTAGTATATTGTATAAACCAATTGCAATTCCCAACCCCAAAAACCATATAGAAGCTACAATTAGCTTAGAGCAGACTATTTGATTTCCTGTCAAAGGCAGTGTAAACGTCAGATATCCCCTATCCTCATATAGCTCCTTTCTGAAGGAGCCCACTATATATAGAAATGTGGCAAGAGCAGTGCCAAACAGAATCATCACCGAAAGCCCCATAAAAGTACCGCCTATGGCTGAAATCTCTCCTGTACGTCCCATTCTATCTATATATACATATAATCCTGTAATAAGTATTAGCACTAATGCCAATACGCCTAATATATACCTGTAGGTTCCTCTTATTTCATATTTCATATATTTAAACATGCTTTCCCCTCCTATTCACCAAATACTTCTTTATATATGTCATCTATTTGCTTTCCTCTTTCCTCTCTTAAGGCTTCTGCACTGCCTGTAAGGACTATATTCCCTTCCTTAAGAAATACCACTTCATCCAATATGCTTTCCATATCTCTCACCAAATGGGTAGTTATAATCATTGAGCTTTCTTCGTTATAGTTGTTTATAATGGCATCTATGATCTGATCTCTTGCAACTGGATCCACTCCTCCTATTGGCTCATCCAATATATAAAGCTTTGAATTTCTTGCTAATACCAAGGATAAATTCAGCTTTTCATGCATTCCCTTTGAAAGGGCATCTATTTTCATGTTTCTTTCCAGCTTCATAAATGATAATAGCTCATTAAACTTTTCTTCATCAAAATCAGAGTAAAAGTCCTTATACAGATTCATTGCATCCT
The DNA here is from genome assembly GCA_012839745.1 of Tissierellia bacterium. Taxonomy (GTDB): domain Bacteria; phylum Bacillota; class Clostridia; order Tissierellales; family Tepidimicrobiaceae; genus DUMS01. The sequence goes on along the minus strand of DUMS01000061.1, from coordinate 42,042 downwards.
CTATTTTCATCCATTTATATAGAAAGCTTCTATCGGGCAAATAGGATACTATGGATTTAGTATATACACCTATACTCCTTCCATCTATAAGAACCTCTCCTGATGTCTGCCTTAGCAGTCCTGCAAGTATCTTAATTAATGTGGTCTTTCCGCTGCCATTTGGTCCCAGTATTCCAACTACCTTTCCTTTTTCTATATTTAAATTAATATTATTTAGCGCTACTTTGCTGGAATACTTTTTTGTTAGGCCTTTTATCTCAACTATATTTTTCATTCTCCATCCTCCCTTTCAATCCACTCAAAAACTATACTTTTTACTTCATCAATACTAAATCCCAGCTTCTTCATCTCCATAAAAAATCTGTTCACCAGTTCCCTGGCCATTTTCCTCTTTAAGCTCTTTATAACCTCCATATCCTCAGTTGCAAAGGTTCCCATTCCCCTCTGGGTAAAAACCAGCTCCTCTCTTTCCAGCTCCTGATATGCTCTTTGAATTGTATTTGGATTTACCTTTAATTCCTTTGATAATTCTCTAACTGATGGCAATTTATCACCTCCACTTATTTCTCCGGAAGCCATTTTGCTTTTGATTAAGTTCATTATCTGCATGTATATGGGCAAATTGTCGTTAAAGTCCATTCTATCACCTCCGCGACTTAACGTACTAGTGTATTAATTTTATAGTATACTAATATTATATGATTGTCAATAGAAATTGATACAAAAATAAAAAACCTTGTAATTTTACAAGGTTTTGCTCTTAATATACTCCTTCATCTTGTTTTCATATCCCTTTGCAATCTTCCTTATGATATGGTTGTTTACTGAATTAAGCCTTATATCTTCTATAGTGGAAATAGGCAATACATTGACTGATGTTCCTGACATGAAAGCTCCTTCCAGCCTATCTAAATCATCTACATGTATGTTTTCCTCTACTACTTCTATACTCAGCTCCTTGCATACCTCCATTATATGCTGTCTTGTAATTCCCAATAATACTGTACCTTTTGGTGCTGTATATATTTTATTCTCCTTTACGAAAAACATATTGGACCTGCTGCCTTCAGTTATATACCCATCATTATTTACCAGCAGTGCTTCAAAGGCCTTATTTTCTTCAAGCTTTTTTGCTACTTCTTCTTTAAAGGAATATTTTAGCACCTTTGCATTTGGGTTTTCTCTCTCATGATGAAACAGTATTGTATGAATTCCATCTCTGTAATACTCTTCAGGTGGATAGAAGCTCTTTATGAAATAGGCTAAAAGAACCTGCCCTTCTCCTTCAATATTGGCACATAATAGCTTAATATTCAGATTTTCAACCCCATTAGCTTCTATAAGCTTCATTATGTCTTTTTCTATTTCCTCATCTGACCTGTTTATGCTTACTCCTACCAGTTCTCCTGATATTCTCATTCTTTCCAAATGGTCCTCCAAAAAAAGGGGTATTCCATCAATAACCCTTATAACTTCATAAATTGGAAGCTTTTCTATGCTGTAAAATATATCAAGGTCATCAGTTGATATTAATCTACCGTTTGCCATGTAGTATTTTTTTATTGCCTCTGGTTTCAAAAACAATTCCCCCTTTATTAACCCTTCAAAACCTTTATGTTTTCAACTATTATATCAAGCTTTATCTTCAAAAGTTCCATATTGTTCTTATTTAAGGCTAATTTCATATCTGCAATTGATAGTGACAGCTTTTCCAAGTCCTTAACCTTATCTTCCTCCAGATTTTTCCTGACTCTAGATATATGTTCCTCAGCTGAGGTAAGAAGCTTACTTGCTTCTTCTATATTTCCTTCCTGAGCATATAAATATGCCCTATATGCTGAATACTTTACTCTGGACAAATCTCCTGATATCTCATCCTTATACATGTCAAAGAAAACAGCCAATGAGTTATGAACTTTGCTTCCTGCATCAATAATATCCCTAATCTCTCTATTGGCAACAGCTACTGTAAAATCATTCAGATTTGTTTTTAGCTCTTCCCCTTTTTGCTGAGTAGCTCCTTTTTCCTTGTTTTCCGCTTCATACTGGTTCCAGCTTGTATGGATTTCTTCAAGCTTTTTATCAACCTCTCTCCATTTCAGAAATATTTCTTCGTCTTTAGTCATAATATCTTCCTGTTCCTGCTGCTGTTGCTGCCCTCCTTGACCGCTCTGTCCCTGGCCATCTCCCTGGTTTCCCTCCCCCTCTTGACCTCCTCCACTGCTCTGATACCCCTGCTGGGATTTTTCCTTCTTCTTATCCTTCTGGGTCCTTAATGCCTGATACTCGCTTTCACTGAGTTTAGCTATTTCCATAATAGAATCCACGCTTTTAAATATCTCATCAATTCCTTCAGATACCTTAGTTAAAGTTTCTGGAGCCTTATCCTTTTTGCTTATCTTGCTGCTTTTTTCCGAGGGGTTCACACAAGCTGTTAATAAGGTTGTTATGATTATTGCATATATTAAAGGTATTCTCCATTTCAAGTTCATCACCTCTTAGGATAGTGTTTCCCCAGAGGTGAATTTTTATCCTTAACCAAAGTTGTTTTCCACAGCTATATATAGCTGTCTCCATAAAACACCGTGTAAAAGCACTAACTGTTTTTCTTGGATTTATATCTCTTATTTGAATCAAGTATTTTCTTTCTTATTCTTATGCTTTTTGGAGTTATCTCTATTAGTTCATCATCTTCTATGAACTCAATGGCTTCCTCCAGAGACATTTCCTTTGCAGGAGATAGTCTAAGTGCCTCATCTGAACCTGCAGCTCTAATATTTGTCTGGTGTTTTTTTCTGCAGACATTTACTTCTATGTCCAATCCTTTTGGGTTTGAACCTATTACCATTCCTTCATATACCTGTACTCCTGGTGTGATAAATAGAATTCCTCTTTCCTGGGCTGAATACAATCCGTAGGTAGTAGCTTCACCAGTTTCAAAGGAAATAAGTGAACCTTCCTTTCTCATTGGAATATCTCCCTTATATGGGGCATATCCGTCAAATATGGAATTCAAAATTCCATTGCCTTTTGTGTCAGTCATGAATTCCTGGGCATATCCAATTAAACCTCTTGCAGGAACGGAAAATTCAAGCCTTACATATCCTCCATTAGACTCAGTCATGCTTATTAATTCTCCTTTTCTTCTTCCCAGCTTTTCTATTACTACTCCAACAAATTCCTCTGTAACATCTATTATTACTCTTTCCATAGGCTCTAGTTTTTTGCCATTTTCATATTTATATAATACCTCAGGTTTTGATACCTGAAATTCATACCCTTCTCTTCTCATGTTTTCTATTAGCACAGAAAGGTGCAGTTCTCCCCTTCCTGATACTTTAAAGGCATCAGTGGAATCAGTTTCTTCAACTCTGAGGCTTACATCAGTTTGCAGCTCTCTAAACAGCCTGCTTCTTAACTGTCTGGATGTCACATACTTTCCTTCACGTCCTGCAAAGGGGCTGTCGTTAACTGAAAATGTCATGGCGATGGTTGGTTCAGATATCTTAACGAAGGAAAGGGGCTCAGGATTGTCCACATCACATATTGTATCTCCAATGTGAATCCCTTCCACGCCCGTTACGGCTATTATGCTTCCCACAGAGGATTCTTCAACTCTTATCCTGTTAAGCCCTTCAAACTCAAATATATTTGTTACTTTAACCCTCTTTGAATAATCCTGTTTTTCCTTATTTACTATTATTACTTCCTGATTTACTTTAATTTTACCTCTTTCAATCTTTCCAATTCCAATTCTTCCTACATAGTCATTATAGTCTATGGTAGATATCAGAATCTGAAGGGGCCCATCTATATCTCCAGATGGTGCTGGAATATAATCTATTATTGTTTCAAACAAATCATCCATGTTGTCCTTCTTAACATTATAATCCAAGGTAGCATAGCCTTCCTTTGCTGATGCAAATACAAATGGAGATTCCAAATATTCTTCCTTTGCTCCCAATTCAATAAACAAATCAAGCATTTCATCAATAACTTCTTCAGGTCTTGCTTCAGGTCTATCAATCTTGTTTATACATACAACTGCCGGCAAATCCAGCTCTAGGGCTTTTTTCAATACAAATTTGGTCTGTGGCATTGGTCCTTCAAAGGCATCTACAAGTACCACCACACCATCCACCATCTTCAGAACCCTTTCTACTTCCCCTCCAAAATCAGCATGTCCTGGCGTATCAACTATATTTATTTTCTTTCCTTTATAGTTTACGGCAGTATTCTTAGCAAGAATTGTAATTCCTCTTTCTCTTTCTATATCATTGGAATCCAAAACTCTTTCCACTACTACTTGGTTTTCCCTAAAAACTCCGCTCTGCTTCAATAAGCTATCCACCAATGTTGTCTTTCCATGGTCCACGTGAGCAATTATAGCTATATTCCTTAAATCGTCCCTTTTTATTCTCATAAAAACCTTTCACTTCCATTTCTAAATATAGAATATATTTTTTGCCAAAGTTAATTGTAACACAATTTATTATAAATTCATAGGAAAATATAAGGCAGGTTTTAGCCTGCCGTACATTTTAATTAAGAAATATATTTAATTGCCACTATTTTATTTTTATCTATATGAACCTCATCAGATAATCCATTCACTATTAGAAGACCTCTCCCGCAGCATTTTAACTCCATAGGATCATAATCTTCAATAGTGAAATCAAACCCTTGCCCTTCATCAACAACCTCAATTCTTATAGAATCCTCTATAATCTCTAAAAAAAGATTTACACATTTTTCTCTGTTCAGTTTGTTTCCGTGGATTACACCATTTATTATGAGTTCGTTCAAAATCAACCTTATGTCAAACATCAGGTTCTTATCACATAGTATTTCTTCCAAATAGGATAGTACTTTGTTTATAAACATCTTTATATCGTGTAAATCGCTACAAACTGAACCCTGAAATCTAAACCCCATAAGAATCACGCCTATTCATTGTTATTGTATAGCTATTATAATTTTACCCACAACCGTTTAACTTTAACCTCTTATATTTACAACAATATTTTAACAAATAATTTTTTAAAAAACCAGTTTAAAATTTTTTATTATTGGGTAATATTTGATTAATTACATATTGAAAGGAGAATTTGTTATGGATAGATATGTATGTGAACCATGCGGATATGTTTATGACCCAGAAGTAGGTGACCCAGATAACGGTATAGAACCAGGAACTCCTTTTGAAGACCTTCCAGATGATTGGGTATGCCCAGTATGTGGCGCATCAAAGGATATGTTTGTAAAAGAGGACTAATTAAAAAGGCAGCTGTTAATTAGCTGCCTTTATTATTTATAAGGTCTGTGATTATCTGCCATACCTTATCAGTATTAAATCTGTTTACAGCAGAATAGGGGATTATAAGGCTTTCATTCTCTATTCCAAGCTTCTTCCTTATGATATTAATATGATGCTGGTACTTTCCTTTTGATATCTTATCTGCCTTTGTTGCTATTACAAGCCCTGTAAAATCATAGGATTTTATCCAGTTATACATGACTACATCCTGCTCTGTAGGCTCATGTCTAATGTCCACAAGAAGTATTATTTCTTTTAAACACTCTCTGGTGTTTAAATACTCCTCTATTATTTCTCCCCATTTTTCCCTTTCTTCTTTTGAAATTTTAGCAAATCCATAGCCAGGTAAATCTACGAATCTTAATTTGTTATTTATATTATAGAAATTAATGGTCCTAGTCTTCCCTGGCTTTCCGCTTATCCTAGCAAGATTTTTTCTATTTACCATGGAATTAATGAAGGACGACTTGCCTACATTGGACCTTCCAGCAAGGGCTATTTCAGGTAACTCTTCTTTAGGATATTGACTTTTATTTACAGCTACTCTTTCTAATTCTGCTTTAGTTATTTTCATGCTTATCTTCCTCTTTCACCAAAGCATGTTCAAGTACTTCCTCCATGTTTTTTACCAGAACGAATTTAATTTTCCTTCTTATCTTCTCAGGTATGTCTTCCAGATCCCTTTTGTTTTCATAAGGTATTAAAACCTTCTTTATGCCTATTCTATTTGCTGCCAGCACTTTTTCCTTTATACCTCCGACAGGAAGAACCCTTCCTCTCAGGGTTATTTCGCCAGTCATGGCCACATCCTTATTGACTGGCCTGTTTGTTAAGGCTGAAATGGCAGCTGTAGCCATGGTAATGCCTGCAGAGGGTCCGTCCTTTGGTATGGCACCTTCCGGAACGTGAATATGCAAGTCCATTTCCTTATAAAAGTTGCTGTCTATACCAAGCTTTTCAGAATTTGCTCTAATGTAGCTAATGCCTGCCATGGCAGATTCTTTCATCACATCCCCCAGCTGACCTGTCAGCTGAAGCTTTCCGGTACCCTTCATTGAGTTAACTTCCACTGATAAGGTATCTCCTCCAAATGCAGTCCAGGCAAGCCCAGTAGCTACTCCTACCTGGTTTTCCCTCTCTCCTGTATCGAAACGATAAAGTTCCCTGCCTAAGTACTTATGGATATTTCCTTTATTAACTGTTACAGATTTATCTTCAAATTCCACGATTCTCTTTGCAGCCTTTCTGCATATATTTGCAATATTTCTTTCCAGCTGCCTTACTCCAGATTCTCTTGTATAGTTGTTTATTATCTTTCTTATGGCGCTTTCGGAAATTTTCAGGTTATCTTCTTTAAGGCCATGTTCCTTAATCTGCTTTGGAACCAGATGGTTCATCGCAATATTAACCTTTTCCTCTTCTGTATACCCGCTTATTCTTATTACTTCCATTCTATCAAGCAGTGGTGCCGGTATGGTATTTGTGGTGTTGGCTGTAGTGATAAATAGCACCTTTGAAAGGTCAAAGGGGATATCTATATAGTGGTCTGTAAAGGTGCTGTTTTGCTCAGGGTCCAATATTTCCAAAAGGGCGCTTGCTGGATCCCCTCTAAACCCGGTACTCAGCTTATCTATTTCGTCAAACAGGAATACTGGATTTTTTGAATTGGATTTTCTTATTAGGGATATTATTCTTCCAGGCATAGCTCCTACATAGGTCCTCCTGTGTCCTCTAAGCTCTGCCTCATCCTGCACACCTCCAAGTGACATTCTTACAAATTTTCTGTTCAATGATTCTGCAATGCTTCTGGCAATGGAAGTCTTTCCTACTCCTGGAGGCCCTACTAAGCAGAGGATAGGCCCTTTAATATCTGTAGCCAGCTTTCTAATAGCAAGGAATTCCAGAATCCTCTCCTTAACATCTTTAAGACCATAATGCTCTCTATTCAGTATGTCTCTGGCTACTTTTATATCTACCTTATCCTTTGTTTCCTTACTCCATGGAAGGTCGATTAACCAGTCCAGATATGTCCTTATAACTGCTGTTTCAGCAGAATGAGGGCTCATCTTATTTAGTCTGTCTACTTCCCTTAAAGCCTTTTCCTTAGCTTCCTTAGGCATCTTTGCCTTTTCTATCTTTTCCTTGTATTCTTCTATTTCCCTATCTATATCGTCCTCTTCTCCCAGTTCCTTTTGTATAGCCCTTAACTGTTCCTTTAAGAAATACTCCTTCTGGACTTTGGTGATTTGAGTTTTAACTCTTTGATTTATTCTTTCCTCTATCTTCAATAATTCAATTTCTTCCCTTAAAATACCGTGAAGGTATTCCAGCCTTTCATAAAAATCAAATGTTTCCAATATCTTCTGATGGGTTTCAACCCTGAAATTTATATAGGAAGCTATAACATCCGCCAGCCTGCTTGGGTCATCAACATCCATAACAGTCAATAATATATCTGATGAAATCCTGTTGTTTAAGCTCAAATACTCCTCAAAATCATCCAATACCAATCTCATTATAGCTTTCATTTCTTTATCAATGACAATTTTTTCAGCATCGTATGTATACTCATCTATTTCAGCTTCGAAGTATTCATCTTCTTTGGTAAGATTAATAACCTCTCCTCTGTTAAGGCCTTCAACCAGTACGCGTATGCTGCCGCCAGGCAGCCTCAACATCTGCCTTATTTTACATACAGTGCCTATATGATAGAATTCTTCAAAATTTGGATCTTCAATTTTTGCATCTTTTTGAGTACACAGGAAGATTAAGGATTCATCTACCATGGATTTTTCCAATGCATTTATTGATTTTTCCCTTCCTACATCAAAATGTATAACCATGTGAGGAAATACAGACATACCTCTTAGTGGTATAAGAGGCATTTTCTTTCTCTGCACAATATACGATTCCTTGTACATAACCTCACTCCTTTTATATGATGAAAAAAGACTCACCAATTAGTGAGCCTTTTTATCTATGATACTGATTCCCTGTTACCTTTTTTACTAGCTCTATTCTTTGCCTTTCTGTCGGAAAGCACTAATGTTGGTTCTCCATTGGACTCTATGGTTTCCTTTGTAATAAGGCATTTCTCAATGTCCTGCCTTGAAGGTATTTCATACATTATATCCAGTAAAACTTCCTCTATAATGCTGCGCAATCCTCTTGCTCCCGTTTTCCTCTGTATAGCTTTTCTAGCAATTGCTCTTAGAGCTTCTTTTTCGAACTCTAATTCTACATTATCCATCCTGAATAGCTCTTTATACTGTTTTACAAGGGAATTCTTTGGTTCTGTCAATATATCCACAAGAGCATCCTCATCTAATTCCTCCAGTGTTACAATGACTGGAAGCCTTCCTACGAATTCAGGTATTAAGCCATATTTTAACAAGTCCTCAGGCTGTATATGCTTTAATATCTCTCCTGTGGATTTCTTGTCCTTGCTCTTTATATCAGCACCAAATCCCATTGACTTTGTATCAATTCTCTTTTGTATAATCTTTTCAATACCATCAAAAGCACCACCAACTATGAACAGGATATTGGTTGTATCAACCTGTATGAATTCCTGATGTGGATGCTTTCTTCCACCTTGTGGTGGTACATTGGCTATAGTGCCTTCCAAAATCTTCAGTAATGCTTGTTGTACTCCTTCGCCGCTTACATCCCTTGTTATTGATGGATTTTCAGATTTGCGAGCAATTTTATCTATTTCATCTATATAAACTATACCTTTTTCAGCTCTTTCTATATCGTAATCTGCCGCCTGAATTAGCTTCAATATTATATTTTCAACGTCTTCTCCCACATATCCAGCTTCAGTTAAAGAGGTAGCATCTGCTATTGCAAAAGGTACATCTAGTATTCTGGCTAGTGTTTGAGCTAGTAATGTCTTGCCTGAACCAGTTGGTCCAATCATTACTATATTGCTCTTCTGCAGCTCCACATCATTGGATTTTGATGGCTTCTTGTTTATTCTCTTGTAATGATTATATACTGCAACAGCTAGTATTTTTTTTGCTCTTTCCTGTTTAATTACATACTCATCCAATATTTCCTTTATTTTAGCAGGAGTAGGTAATTCGCTCAACTCTTCATCGTAATTTTCAATAAACTCTTCATCTATTATTTCCTGACAAAGCTCTATGCATTCATCACATATGAAAACATTAGGACCTGCTATAAGCCTTCGCACCTGATCCTGAGGCTTACCACAGAAAGAGCAACGAAGCTGTTTGTCATCATGTTTTGACATCCTTACACCTCGCTTAAATTATTTTCGTGATTTTATTACCTCATCTATTATACCATATTCTTTAGCTTCTTGTGCAGTCATAAAGAAGTCTCTGTCTGTATCTCTTTCAATTTTTTCCAGAGGTTGGCCAGTCCTTTCACTTAATATCTTATTAATTCTATCCCTTATTTCAATAATCCTCTTTGCATGAATTCTAATATCTTCTGCCTGGCCATGGGCTCCCCCTAAAGGCTGGTGAATCATTATATCTGAATTAGGCAATGCAAATCTCTTGCCTTTTGTACCTGCTGCAAGTAAAAATGCTCCCATGCTTGCAGCCATGCCTATACATATAGTTGATACATCCGGTTTTATATACTGCATAGTGTCATATATTGCAAATCCAGCAGTTATAGACCCTCCTGGGCTGTTAATATAAAGCTGTATATCCTTATCAGGGTCCTCAGCCTCTAAAAATAACAATTGTGCAACTACCAGATTTGCTGTAACATCATTTATCTCGTCACCAAGAAATATTATTCTTTCCTTTAAAAGCCTTGAATATATGTCATAGGATCTTTCCCCTCGGTTAGTTTGCTCAACAACAATAGGTACTAATGCCATAAATACCCCCTCCTATTATCTATCATATGGTTTTTGCATTATTTATCAACATGTCTATTACCTTATTTCTAATTATACCCTCTTCTAAAAATCCTAAATCTCCTTTTTTCATGTTTTCCTTAAACTGTTCAACATTTTCCTGTTTGTATTCTTTTGCAATTTTCTCCAGTTCCAAATCAATATCTTCATCTGTAGCCACTATGTTTTCTGCCTTTCCAATGGCTTCAAATACTAATTCTGTTTTAACCCTTTTTTCAGCTATAGGTTTAAGTTGCTCCTTCAAATCCTCCAGCTTGCTTCCAGTTAGCTGTAAATACTTTTCCAAATCCAGTCCTTGCATTTTCAGCCTATAGTTAAATTCTTCAATTTCATGCTCTATTTGATGTTCAATCATTACTTCTGGTATGTCAACCTCAGAAGAATCAACAACCTTCTCAATTACCTTATTTTCAAACTCTATTTTTTCCCTGTTCTTTGCATTCTTTTCCAGCTCTTCTTTAATGTGGTTCTTATATTCTTCCAATGTGTCAAACTCACTGACATCCTTTGCAAACTCATCATCCAATTCTGGAAGCTGTTTTTCTTTTACTTCGTGAATAACTACTTCAAATGTAGCTTCCTTGCCTTTCAAATTCTCTTCAAAATAGTCTTCAGGGAAGGTTACATTGATTTTTACAGCATCTCCTTTCTTCTTTCCAATCAGTTGTTCTTCAAATCCTGGTATAAAAGTTTTTGAGCCAATTTCCAGTCTTTGTTTTTCTGCAGTACCGCCTTCAAACTGTTCCCCATCAACAAATCCTTTATAATCTATTATGAGTATGTCTCCTTCTTTAGTTTCCCTATCAGAAGCATCTATAATTCTCGCATTCATTTCCTGAACTGTTTTTAATTCTCTTTCCACATCTTCTTCAGTAACATTATATTCTACTTTTTCAACTTCTATATTTTTATAATCTCCTAACTTAACTTCAGGTTTAACAGTTACCTCAACTGAAATAATAACTGGTTTTCCCTTTTCTATGCTCTCTATGTCAATCTCCGGATTGTCAACAGGTTCAAATTTAAATCTTTCAATAGCCTCTTCATATGCCTTTGGTAAAATGCTGTTTAACGCTTCATCATAGAATACTCCTTCACCATAATTCAATTCGATTATTTTTCTTGGAGCTTTACCTTTTCTAAACCCCGGAATGTTAAATTTATTTCTATTTTTTAAATATGCATTTTGTACTGCCTTTTCGAACTCCTCTGCACCTAATTCGATATTGAAGGAAATTTTATTGTTTTCACTGTTCTTTAGAACGAAATCCATTTATATGCTCCTCTCTAAACATAATATTTATTCTCCATTTTAAGCTAATTTATTATACCATAAAATTATACCACAATAAACAATATTAGCAAATTCATAAGTATTATTTCACATTTTTATGTAAATATGAAAAAACCAATGGTACTACCACTGGTTTTTTTGATGGTGCGGGAGAGAGGACTTGAACCCCCACGTCACATGACACTAGATCCTAAGTCTAGCGCGTCTGCCAATTCCGCCACTCCCGCATAGGCTTTATTTAGCTTACTTTATTATTATAACACGTAATAGAATATTGTCAATAAATTTTTTTGAAAAATGTTGGAACACGTACCCTTTTTAAAAACAGAGGGTAGAATAAGACAGAAGAACCGTCCCTCTGTCTTACTTTTATGTGTTAAAATCGGCACTCAATGAGTGCCGATTTATAACCTAAATACTAAAAGGTATATTATTATGAGTACCAGAAAAATTGGTCCAAATATCAAAAATGCTGAAATAATTATGGCAAGTATATCTTTTTTCTCCAGTTCAATATTTTCACTGCTATATCCCAACATTTCATCTGTACTATTGATATTGCTTTGTGAATTGCTCTTTTCCTTCAGCCATTTCATAGCACGGTCAAGTTTTTTTTGATAAAACATAACTTTTCAAACCTTTCTATTTATCTCCATTGTTCAGCTTATGGTGGCATGCTACAAAATGACCTGGTCTTGCTTCTTCAAATTCTGGTACCACCTTGCTGCATATATCTGTAGCATATTTACATCTTGTATGGAATTTGCATCCAGGTGGTGGTGATATTGGGCTTGGAATATCTCCTTCCAATATTACCTGCTTCTTTTCCCTATCTGGGTCTGTTGTTGGTATTGCAGCTAATAGAGCTTCAGTATATGGATGCATTGGATGAGCATATAGCTCATCAGTGTCAGCAAGCTCTATAACGTTGCCTAAATACATAACAGCAACCCTGTCGCTTATATATTTTATAACGCTTAGGTCGTGCGAAATAAACAAGTAAGTTAAATTTTGCTTTTCCTTTAAGTCCAGCAATAGATTCAATATCTGAGATTGAATGGATACGTCCAATGCCGATACAGCTTCATCGCACACAATAAACTTTGGCCTTAAGGCTACAGAACGAGCAATGCCAATACGCTGTCTTTGACCTCCAGAGAATTGGTGTGGATAGCGATGCAAGAAGTATGGCGCCAGACCACACTCATCCATTGTCTTTAATACATAGTCCTGTACCTTCTTGTCATTTTTAGCAAATATATTGTGAGCAAACAAAGGCTCTGAAATTATCTGTCCTACTGTTAATCTTGGATTTAGAGAAGAGTATGGGTCCTGGAATATCAATTGCAAATCCTTGCGCAATACTCTCATCTCATCCTCAGTAAGCTTTGTAAGGTCAATACCTGAGTCCTTGTATGATTCATAGTTTTCAAATTCTGGATGTTTTCTGCACTTATCCTTTAGTTTTTCAATGCCATCTTGGATGGATTGGATTTCCTTATTTAGTTTTGCTATTCTCCCTTCATTTTCTTTAATTTTAGCAGTGTATTTGCTTGTTTTTCTTTCTATTTCTTCCTTGCTGGCTCCTTTTTCCTGAAGTACAGATATAGTTCCATCTATCTTAGCTTGATTTTCCTGAATTTCTCTTTTCAACCTGCTTACTTCTATTTTTAGCTTATATTCCTTTACTAACTCCCTGGATACTTCATTAAGGTCATCGTAAAGCAGTAATCCTCCAACCAACCTGGTTAAATCCAAAAATAGGTTTTTCCTGCTCTTTTCTACAGCACGTGCTTTTTCCAATGCTTCATATTTTTCATCGCCTTCTGGCAGCCTCTCGTAAGTCTGATATGCTTCCTTTTCCTTTCTTTCCAGTTCCTTTAATTCCTTATATTTGCTGCTTAGGTTTTCCAGTATGTCCAAAACATACTTTGGTGCTAATTCCTCTAATTCTCTTCCGTAGTAGATGGTAAGTCCATCGGTTTGATCATATAGCTGTAAAAGGGAACGGCCCAATGTGGATTTACCGCAACCGCTTTCACCTACCAGCCCTAATGTTTCTCCTTCATATATATCCAGGCTTATATCATCATTAGCTTTTACAACTCTTATTTCCCTATCAAATATGGATTTGCCCTTTACAGGGAAGTATTGCTTCAAGTGCTGTATGCGAATTAATGGCTTCCTATTCTCTTGTTTGTTAGCCATTTGCCCTCACCCCTTTCTCTGGATAGAAACAGCGTATCTTATGTCCTGGCTCTATATCTTCCAATTTTGGTTCATATTTATGACATTTATCTGTGGCATATTTGCATCTTGGTGCAAATTTACAGCCTTCTGGGAGAGCCAGCGGATGAGGTACAGCACCTGGTATGGCTTCCAGTCTTACTCCTTTAGGTGTATCCAGTCTTGGAATTGAATACATCAATCCTTCTGTATAAGGATGAGAATATTTACTATCCCTTCCAAATATGGTTCTTGCTGGTGCCATTTCTACTACCTGTCCACAATACATGACGGCAACATCATCAGCCATCTCATTGATAACTCCTAAATCGTGAGTTATAAACAATATGGAAGTTCCTACTTCCTCTTTCAATTCATTCATCAATTTCAGTATTTGAGCCTGTATAGTAACGTCCAATGCAGTTGTTGGCTCATCTGCAATTAAAAGCTTTGGTCTACATGCTAAGGCCATAGCAATCATAACACGTTGACGCATACCACCTGAAAGCTGGTGTGGATATTGTTTAGCAACAGATTCCGGATTTGGTATCTTAACAAGGGATAGCATTTCGACTACTTTTTTGGCAGCTTCCTTTTTAGTCATTCCCTGGTGTATAATAAAGGGTTCAGAAACCTGTTTTTCAATTGTAAATACTGGATTCAAGGAAGTCATTGGCTCCTGGAAAATTACAGAAATCTCATTTCCTCTGATATTTCTCATCTCATTCATAGGAACATCAACTAGGTTCTGTCCATTAAATATTATTTCACCGCTATGGATATATCCGTTGCCATCCAACAGCTTTATTATACTCATTGCCGAAACACTTTTACCACTACCACTTTCACCTACAACGCCAAGGGTCTTCCCTGCTTCTACTGAGTATGATACGTCGTTTACTGCCTTGATGATTCCCCTTTTTGTCGTAAAGTAAGTATGCAGATTTCTAAGTTCTAATAGAGCCATCTAATTTTCCCCCTAACGTTCATGTGATTTTGGATCTATTGCATCTCTTAGTCCATCGCCTATTAGGTTAACACATATTACGCATATACTTAATGCTATAGATGCAAATACCCATCTCCACCAATAGTTTTGTATTACGACACTGTTATTTGAACCATAGAGCATATTACCCCAAGTTGGTTGTGGAGGTTGAACACCAAAACCCAAAAAGGATAAAGTTGATTCGGTGAGCATACTTAATGCAAAGCTCAATGTTGCATCTACGAGTATTACTGATATAACGTTTGGCAATATATGTCTAAATACAATATTGTATTTCTTAATTCCTAATGACCTGGCAGCAGTTACATATTCCTGTTCTCTAACAGAAAGAACCTGTGCACGGACCAGCCTCTGTAATCCTGTCCAGGATAGTAAGCCTAATACAACCATTATGAAGTAAACCCTTTGGGTTGCACTCATAGCATTTCCAATTAAAGATGACAAAATCATTGCAAAGGGCAAGAAAGGCAAGGAAGCAACCATTTCAGAAATTCTCTGTAATACCATATCCAGTTTCCCACCGAAATATCCAGATATTCCTCCTACGATAACTCCGATTATTGTGGATATAATAACAGCAACAGCTCCAATGGTAATAGTCATACGACCGCCGTTTAAAAGCCTCGTAAATATATCTCTTCCAATATCATCAGTGCCCATTAAATATCCTTTTAAGCCCCAAACGTGTATATTCCCATTTTCATCAATTGCATAATTCTGATAAAAATCGGTGTATATTCTTTCTATTTTAACATTTGACAGCTCTTTTGGAACAGATGCCTGATTATAGTAGTTTCTACCCCAGGCTACAACTTGCCCGGATTCTGTTAATGCTGTATAATGAGTTCTTCCACCCTCAATATCAATTATGCGACTATCAGTTTCAACAACCTGTGCTTCATTTCCGTCACTAAATGTAGAAATATTACCCCATACAAAAACCTGTCCCTGGTCATTTAATGCAGCCACTGTTGTAGCTGTAGCAGCTATATCTATAACGTTTCCCATATTTTCAGGTATTTTAGTATAGCTGTTATCCATCATACCTAAGTAAACTACTTGTCCATCAAAAGTCAGTCCTATTACAGCATCAGCAGTAAGGGCAACCTGTTTTATCTGGCCTTGATATTCATTGAATTCGTTATAGTCATTGTTCATAGCATTGCCAAAGTAGTGAATATAACCATCTTCTGTCAGTATAATGGAGTTCTGATAGCCTGCTTCTATATCCTTAATATTATTTAAACTCTTAATATAATCTGGAATTGTAGTCTGCATTTGTCTACCGCTGCCCCATGCGAATACTTCTCCTTGGTCGTTTAGAGCAAGTACATGGTCAAAACCTGCAGCAACTTTTACAATCTTACCCATTCCTTTAGGTACTTCTGCTTTTATATCTATTGTTCTTGAAACACGGGTTTTACCCCAAATATATAAATCGCCATCTGTAGAAACTCCTAGGCTAAAAGTAGGGCCTATTGCAATGTCCTGTACCTTTCCGTTTAATTCTTTTGGGAACTTTAGAAAATCAAAACCAGGGGCTATATTTTGCTGGCTTGTTTCTGAAAAGGATAAGTCAATAGGTTTTATCATAGGTCCTATAGTTAAAATTAGAAACATTATCAAAAATGTATAAAACGCTGTCATTGAAACCTTGTTATCTCTGAAGGTTCTTATAACTGTTCTAAAAGGGCTTTGCACCTGCTCTTCTTCAAATATTGATAACTCCTTCTTCCCTCCAAATAGCTTTCCAAAGAGAAGGCGTGTAAAACTTTTTTTACTTTTATCGTTTTCTTTAGCTTTACTATATTGACTTGAGCTCATGTTTTACCTCCTCCTTTACTTATTAACCCTTACACGAGGATCTACTATTCCATAGCTTAGGTCTGCAATCAGGTTTCCAAGTACTGCCATTACTATATAGAATAACTGTATCGCTAAAGCTATATTGTAGTCCTGATTATTTAGCGCATCAATATAGATCTTCCCCATCCCGTTTAGTACAAACATTGTTTCTGTGACCAGTGAACCGCTGAATATGCTCATAAACCATCCTATAATCAATGTTATAACAGGAAGAAGGGCATTTCTCCATGCGTGAGAATAAATTACCACTTTTTCGCTAAGTCCTTTGGCTCTTGCAGTCTTAATGCAGTCCATACTTAAAGCGTCAATCATGGCTGCACGGACATATCTTGTCATACCTCCTAAGGAACCTATAATCAACACTATAAGAGGTAATGTTAAATGATGCATCATATCCTTGAACTCTTCCCATGGAGTGCCAGAGAAGTTTGGAGTTTTCATGCCACTTACCGGGAACCATCTAAGCTTAACTGCAAATGCATATATAAACAACAGTGCAAATATAAATACAGGAAGGCTGTAACCTACTATAGTAAATACTTGCACGACTTTATCAAATTTAGAATTCTTCTTTACTGCACAGATAATACCTAACGGTATGGTAATGCCTAAAGAAAAGATAGTTACAAATATATTTACTGTAACTGTAACCTTTAGAGGAGGTTTCAAAACTTCAATGACTGGTTTATTATAAACCTTGGAAATTCCTAAATCACCTTTAAGCAAATTTCTAACCCATTTCCCATATCTAACAATTAATGGGTCATCCAATCCAAGCCTTTTTCTGGCTTGCTCATATCTGTACTGGTATTCTTCCGGTTTAAGCCTGTGTTTCATAGGCTCAACTTCAGCTCTAGCAGGGTCGCCTGGTATTAAGTTATATAAGAAAAATAATACAAATGTCATTACTGCTAAAACAAATAACATATATAATAATCTTTTAGCAACATATTTACCCATCTCATTACCCGCCTTATTCTAGTTTTGTATGATTTTAAACTTGATTCTATTAATGTTTTAATGTAATAAATTTTGCTTAAATATGTAGAAATAGGATATTTGCATACCCTATTTCTACACAAGCAATCTATGAAATTCTATAATCTAATATTTCAACTATTCTGTTACCCATGCATATAGAACTGCCTGAGTAACATCTACGTTGGAGTTCATCTTCCAGTTTTGTAGCTTATCATTATAGAAGTCATGGTAGATATTTGAGTATAGTGGTAGGTCTGGCAATAAGTAATTCCATCTTACGATGAAGTCTACGAATTTACGTTTGAATCCTTCTCTATCGTTAGGATCTACTAATACCATTTCCTTTGATAGTCTTTCCAGCTCTTCATCAAATATATAGTTTGTATTGTAGCCAGCTGCAACCATGTCTGGGTCTGTTACGTATTCTGTTGATAGGTCATACCATGGTGAATAGTTTGTTGCCAAGTTGAACATATGGTATGTTGGTACAGCATATTCTGCTCCTTGTGACTTGTCACGATACATCCAGTTAATTAATTCTGGGAATGTCATAGTTGTTTGGTTAATTTGAATACCTGCTTTTGCTAAATCAGGATTTTGTTGTAATTTTACTACTAATAGGTCTGATACCTGGTTGTTTTCTGTTGAAGCCCATTCAATGATAAGTGGCATTAATTTGCCATCTTCAGTTCTCTTATAACGTACTCCGTCTCCTTCTTTGTATGGCTCGCCATTAGCATTTAATGTCCATCCAGCTGATTCTAACAATTCAATTGCTTTGTTCAAATCATATGGATATTGATTTACTTTTTGATTCAACTCAGCTTTTGTCTCCTGATAGAACCACATTGCTTCTCCATAAGGACCGTTTACTACTGAACCGAATCCACCTGTAAATGACTTAGCAAATTCGTTTCTGTCCAATAGGTGTGCTATAGCTTGACGTACTTCTACGTCTGCAGTTGGTCCAAAGTCACAAGCGAAGTGAATCTTACCATATCCGGAACGTGGGTGTGTACTGTATGAGAATCCGCCTTGCTCTACTAAGTCAAGACCTGCATTGATAGCGTCTCCACTACCATTCTCAGGTAATAAGTCAACTGAACCAGTTGCCAATTCGTCAAATTGAGTTGATTGGTTAACAAGCTTATAGATTATAGTCTTAATCTTTGGTTTTTGACCAGTATAGTCGCCTACGTATTTGTCATTAACTTCAAGAACTGCTGTCTTAGTTGTAGCATCAAAGCTCTTTACTACATATGGACCGCTTGCTGGATAGAATGGATTTGACTTAGCTGCACTGATCTTCTCAGCATATACTAGAGAACCATCAGGATTCTTAGCATTTATATCTACTGTAAAGTAGCATCCTTCACCATCATCAGCAATATCTACAGTTTCATCTAACCAGTATGATAGTTTAGTAGGTCCTACGCTTACCATTGGTAATTCATAGAAGTATGGAAGATTTGAAGCATCAATAGTAATAGCAAAAGTATAATCATCAATTAAATTAACACCTGCAAATACATTAGTTTGTCCCTTGGAGAATTCACTCCAGCCCTTCCAGTACAATCCATAGGAGTTGCTTCCTCCCATTTCTCCTAGTAGTTGTGATGACCATAATAGAGCTGATGCAACATAGTCTTTAGCTGTAATAGGAGTTCCATCATCGTATACTAGGTTATCTGCAATTGTCCAAGTATATGTCTTGGAACCGTCTTCATTTTCTGTAACCTTATAGTCTTTTACTACTGTTGTATCAACTACATATTCTCCATCAAAAGTTATAGCTACTGTGCTGTAACCGTTAATGAAGTTCCAAATGTCATAGTCTGATGCAATGTTTTGGAAATATGGTAGCCATTCTCCAGACATTTCTGTAGTATTTCCTATGATTAATTGTCCCATAGGTTCTGCTGGTGGCTCTAGGGTTTCTTCGTCGCCTTCACCTGTTTCTGTTGGTTGTTCAGTTTCTTCAGGATCATTTGTAGCTGTGTCCTTAGAACTGCCACAGGCAGTCATGAAGAGTGCTAGCGCTAATACTAACGCTAATAGCAAAGATAACTTTCTTTTCATTTTTAAATACTCCCCCTTTGTCATTATTTGAATATTATTAATTTATTGTATTATACCACTTCTTATTAAATTTTGTCAATGTAATTAATTTTGCCCAAGCGGTATAATACAAAATTAGAAACATAATTGAATAAGCAAAAGATGGATTTAAAGCCAATAAACTCCTAATAACAGAAAAACTTTCCAGTTTTTAAGTTGCTATAATAAATATACTTAAGACATGAGACAAATATACATATCCTTTTACCAAAATTCTGACAATTTTTAACCTGCATGTATTTAATTCTTCAGGTATTCATCACCCACTTTAATAAGTGGGTGACTTTTGTCATAAAACGGTTAAACCTAGGAATATTCTAACTTAAATAGAGGATAGTGTCAATAGGTTAGCTATTTTTGCCCCAGCCTTTCCTCTATAAACCTGGCCAAATCCCTGGCGACAGCTTCTATTTTTTCTTTATCCTTTCCTTCAATCATAACTCTAATAAGAGGTTCTGTGCCAGAAGGCCTTATAACCACCCTGCCTTCACCCTTAAACATATTCTCAATTCTTTCTATTTCGGATTTTATCTCTTCATTTTCCATATAGGAATCCTTTAATTCCTTTCTTACCCTTGCATTTTCCAATACCTGTGGGTAGCTGGTCATAATGCTGTTCAGTTCAGAAGCCTTTTTGCCTGTTTCCTTCATGACATTTATCAATTGCAGAGCTGTTAACATCCCATCACCGGTTGTGCTATGCTCTAGAAATATAATATGTCCTGATTGTTCACCGCCTAATATGTAGCCATTATTCATCATTTCCTCCAATACATATCTGTCGCCAACCTTAGTCTTTACAACTTTCATCCCGTTGTTTTTCAGATATACATCGAGGCCTATATTTGTCATTACTGTACCTACTACTGTATTGTTTTTTAGCTTGCCCTGCTCCTTAAGATATGTTCCGCAGATTGCCAATATGTGATCCCCGTCTATAATGTTTCCCTTTTCATCTACTGCAATTAGCCTGTCTGCATCTCCATCAAAGGACAGTCCAATGTCTGCCTTTGTTTCAAGAACTAAAGACTTAATCATGGAAGGATTGGTGGAACCACACTCTACATTTATATTTACTCCATTTGGATTGTCGTTTATTACAACTACCTCTGCATTTAATTCTCTTATCAGCATTGGTGCTATGCTGAATACTGCACCATTACCGCAGTCTACTGCTATCTTCAATCCTTTAAAATCATGATTAATGGTTGATTTCAAATGCGACATATAGTGTTTATAGCCATCAGACTCCATTATGGTGCGCCCTATTTCCCCTTTAATTGGACGCAATGGTATTTCATGGTCCTTCTCTATGTAATTCTCTATTTCTTCTTCTATCTCATCATTTAGCTTAAATCCTTCTTCATTAAAGAACTTAATCCCGTTATATTCCACTGGGTTATGGGAAGCTGATATTACAACACCTGCCAGGGCATTATATTTTTTGGTCAAATATGCCACTGCAGGGGTAGGAACTACTCCTAAGGATATTACATCTAATCCAGTTGAAAGAATTCCTGCAGTAAGTGCTGCTTCAAGCATATCTCCTGATAATCTTGTGTCCTTGCCTACAACTATCTTTCCTTTCTTCCCTTTAGACAGCACATAAGCTCCAGCTCTGCCTACCTTAAAGGCCAGTTCAGGAGTTAAATCCATATTTGCAATTCCTCTTATCCCATCTGTGCCAAATAGTTTGCCCACTTCTATCCCTCCTAAGAAAGTATATGATATTTAAATAATATCACAGTTCTTTATATTTAACAAATGCATTTAGAATTCATAATATTTCCTCTACTAGCGTTAAAAGTTAATCTCTTCCTCTTTATTCCCAGAAACGCTCTTTTTTAAGAATCTTTCCATTGCCATTTCCTTAAGAACATCCTTCCTGTTCTTATCAGGCTCCTCCATAACCCTATCCAGCAGGTATTGAAGTACATCCCTTAATATGGGTCCTTCTTGAAATCCTAAATTCATAAGATCATTTCCATTTATATTCAGCTGGGATAGCTTATAGGGCTCATTGTTATCAATAATTTCTCTAATTCTCCTCTCCCTTTCCAGAATGTGGTCTATTGTTGCTTCCTTGTTTGAGCATTTAATATCAGCCTTCTGCAGCTCCATTAAGTTGAATATTTCATTTTCCCCAACTCTCCTTATAAGCCTTTTTAGCCCCTTATCCTTAAAATGGGCATGATGGTTCATATGCTCCTTTACCAACGTGCATACATTTTTAATTAGCAGGTTTGATGCCCTAAGCCGCTTTAAAGCCTCCCTTGCTATATCAGCTCCCAGCCTGTCATGTCCGTAGAAATGTCCTACCCCTTCCTCATCTACAGTTAAGGTATGAGGCTTTCCTATATCGTGAAAAAGGGCAGCAAGTCTTACCTCAAGTATTGGAGGTGTATTGTCCAATACGCATAATATGTGGTTGTATACATCCATCTCATGATGAGGGTTTCTCTGCTGAAATCCAATGGCTGGAATCAGTTCAGGCAGCACTATATCCAACAATCCCGTCTCTTCCAGCAACCTTATGCCTTTGGATGGGATACTGCACATAATCATTTTAAAAAACTCATCTGTTATGCGCTCCATGCTGACCCTTTCAACGAGCCTGCTGTAAGATTTTGCTGCCTCTAAGGTTTCCTCCTCAATTTCAAAATCAAGTTCAGCTGCAAATCTTACTGCCCTCATTATTCTCAAATAATCTTCCCTAAAGCGCTCATCAGGCATGCCGACGGTTCTTATTATTCTTAGGTTTATATCTTTCTGCCCGTCAAAGGGGTCTATGATTCCCCTCCTGCTGTTGTATGCTATGGCATTGATGGTAAAATCCCTGCGGCTTAAATCATCCTCGATCTTCCTTGAAAAAAACACCCATTGGGGTCTTCTGCCATCCAGATATTTCCCTTCCCTTCTAAAGGTAGTTACCTCTACAGGCCCCATATCATGGCATACAATAATGGTGCCAAATTCCTTGCCTACACTCACGGTTTTAAAATCTCTAAACAGCATTTCAACTTCATCTGGAAGTGCATTTGTAGTTATATCATAATCCTTGGGAACCCTTCCCAAAAGCATGTCCCGCACGCAGCCTCCAACTATGTAGGCTTCATAGCCATTTGATTCCAACCTGTCTATTATGTTTTCTACATAACCTGGAATATTAATTCTCATAGCATCACTCCATACTCAAGATAATATAAGTATAGCATAGTATAGGTTGCAAAGTATCCCATTATACAAAAAGGTTTGAGGAAATTTCCTCAAACCTTTCGATTATTCTATTACCATTTTTTAAGAAGGATTGTTGCATTGTGCCCTCCAAATCCCAGGGAATTGGAAATGGCAAATCTTATGTCTTTCTTAACAGCTTTATTGGGTGTATAGTCTAAATCACACTCCTCATCAGCAACTTCATAGTTAATAGTAGGTGGAACTATTCCCTCTTTAATGGCCAAACAGGTTGCAATTGCTTCTATACCTCCTGCAGCTCCAAGAAGATGGCCCGTCATGGATTTAGTTGAGCTTATGCTCAACCTGTATGCATGTTCCTTAAATAATCTCTTTATAGCCAAAGTTTCCAGTTTATCATTGTAATAGGTGCCTGTTCCATGAGCATTGATGTAGTCTATCTGGTCATATTTTACGTTGCCATCTGACAGAGCCAGTTCCATGGCCTTCCTTGCTCCCTCTCCCTCTGGGTCTGGAGCAGTTATGTGGTATGCATCTGAAGTTGCTCCATATCCTATTATTTCAGCATATATGGTAGCATTTCTTTTCAGTGCATGATTGAGCTCTTCCAGTACAAGTATGCCAGCTCCTTCTCCCATTACAAATCCATCCCTATTCTTATCAAAGGGCCTGCTTGCACGAGATGGGTCTTCATTTCTTGTGGATAGGGCTTTCATGGCATTGAATCCAGCCACTGCAATTGGAGTTATGGCTGCTTCACTTCCGCCTGTAATCACCATATCACATATTCCCCTCTGTATCATCCTAAAGGATTCTCCTATAGCATGATTTGCAGATGCACAAGCTGTGGTAACAGTCATGGTAGGCCCTTTTAAGCCGTATTTCATGGAGATTTGCCCTGGTGCCATATTTGATATCATCATGGGAATGAACAATGGGCTTATTCTCTTAGGGCCTTTTTCTATAAGCTTGTTATGCTCTTCTTCCAGCGTTTCCATTCCGCCTATGCCTGAACCAATTACAACTCCTACCCTGTCCCTGTCTACACAGCTTAAATCTATTTCTCCATCCCTTAAGGCAAGGTGCGTAGCTGCAATGGCATACTGTGTAAATCTGTCACAGCGCTTTGCCTCCTTTTTATCCATGTAATCTTCCGGATAAAAGCCCTTCACTTCAGCGCCTATTTTCGTAACAAAGTCTTCCGTATCAAACCTGGTAATATATCCTACGCCTGATTTTCCTTCAATAAGGGAGTTCCAATACTCATCTTTACCTATGCCTATAGGCGTAATGGCTCCAAGCCCTGTAATGACTACCCTATTCACTTTTTAGCCTCCTCACGAAAACTACTCAATTTTCCCTTGGATGTATTTTACTATGTCTCCAATGTTGTTGAATTTTTCTGCATCCTCATCTGGTATTTCTATCTGGAATTCATCCTCAAGAGCCATCATTACCTCTACAGCATCCAATGAATCTGCATCCAAATCTCTCATAATAGAAGTTTCCATTGTTATGCTTTCAATATCATCTATTTCTAATATATTTGCAATAATATCTCTCACCTTTTCAAACACCATCATACTTATTCCTCCTCTACATTATCATTCCGCCATCTACATTTATAACCTGGCCTGTAATATAATCCGACTTTTCACTAGCTAAAAATACTACTATGTTCGCTATATCCTGAACAGTTCCCAGCCTTCCCATAGGAATATTTTTAACCAGTGAATTCTTTGTATCCTCTTTCAATGCCAATGTCATGTCTGTCTCAATTAAACCTGGTGCCACTGCATTTACATTTATACCTCTGCTTGCAACTTCCTTTGCCAGGGATTTTGTAAATCCTATAATTCCAGCCTTCGATGCGCTATAATTGGTCTGACCAAAATTGCCTGCAACTCCTGCTACAGATGCTATGTTTATTATTTTGCCGCTTTTTTTCTTTATCATATCCCTGATAACGGATTTTGTGCAGAGATAGGTACCCTTTAAATTTGTGTCAATTACCTTATCCCAATCTTCCGTATCCATTCTCATAAGCAGGTTATCTCTGGTTATTCCTGCGTTGTTAACAAGTATGTCTATGCTGCCTAAATTCTCCTTAACTGTTTTTGCCATGTTTAAAACATCCTCTTCCCTGGATACATCTGCTCTTACAGCTAAGGCCCTGACTCCATGCTTTTTTATTTCATCTACTGTCCTCTCCGCCAAATCCTCATTGTTAACAAAGGTTATGGCTACATTTACTCCATTTTTGGCTAGCTCTACAGCAATTGCCTTTCCTATGCCTCTTGAACCTCCTGTCACCAGGGCATTCTTTCCAGCTAGGCTCAATTCATCTCCCCCTCTCTAATTGCTGAAATGGTTTTAACAAATGTATCAATATCGCTGACATTGTACGACTTAACATCCTTATTTAACGACTTGCTTATTCTCTTTACAAATCCCGTAAGGCTTTTGCCTGGACCTATTTCAATGAATGTTTCTACTCCTTGGTTAATTAAGAATTCTACGCTATCCTGCCAAAGAACTGAACTGCTTACCTGTTTTACCAGCTTTTCCTTTACTTCATCCTTTTTTATTACAGGTCTGGCATCTACATTTGATATAAGGTTCTTTTCCAGGTCAAATAATTCTATTTCATCCAGTACTTCTTTTAATTTCCTTCCGGCAGGCTCCAGCAGGCTTGAGTGAAATGGTGCACTGACAGGAAGCACAACTGCTTTTTTTGCTCCCAGTTCCAATGCCTTCCTACAGGCTTTTTCAATTCCTTCCCTTACTCCCGATATTACTATCTGTTCAGGTGAATTATAGTTTGCTATTTCCACCAGATATTCGTCCCTTACTTCTTCTATTGCCTCCTTTACCTTATCTCTGCTTAAGCCTAATATGGCTGCCATTCCGCCTACTCCCTGAGGTACTGTTTCCTGCATCAGCTTGCCTCTGATTCTAACAAGCCTTAGGGCATCCCTTAGCTTGATTCCTCCTGATTTCACTAAAGCAGTATATTCTCCCAAGCTAAGCCCAGCAGTGTAATCACAGTCTATGCCTTCCTTTTCCAGGGCCTTCATAATTGCAATGCTGGTTGCAAGTATTGCCGGCTGGGTATTCTCAGTCTTCATAAGGTCTGAATCCGACCCTTCAAAGCACATGGACTTCAAATCCATGTTAAGTGAATCATTGGCTTCTTCAAACACGAGACGTGATTCCTTAAAGTTCTCATAGAAGTCCTTGCCCATCCCTACGTGCTGAGCCCCCTGTCCAGGAAATATGAAAGCTATCTTATTCAAAGAATACACCCCCTTTTAAAGAGGCTATATTCTTCAGCATCAATTCCGCTTCTTTAACAATATCTTCAATAATTTTCCTGCAGGGCTTTATGTCTTTTATAAGGCCTGCTATCTGTCCAGCCATAACAGAGCCTACAGTAACCTCTCCTTCCTTTACTGCAAGCCTCAATCTTCCTGCTCCAAGACTTTCAAGCTCTTCAAAGGGAGTACCCTTCTTTTCCAGTTCCAGGTACTCTTTGGCGAAATTATTTTTCAAAACTCTAACAGGCCTTCCTGTACTCCTTCCTGTAACTACTGCATCCCTATCCTTGGATTTCACTATCATTTCCTTATAGTTATCATGGGCTGTACACTCAGTAGAGCATACAAATCTTGTTCCCATCTGCACACCTTCAGCGCCTAAGGATAGAGCAGCCAAAAATCCTCTTCCATCTCCAATGCCTCCGGCTGCAATTACAGGTATATCCACTGCATCCACAATTTGAGGAACAAGTGCCATAGTAGTCAATTCTCCAATATGGCCACCTGCTTCAGTTCCTTCTGCTATTACAGCATCTACTCCAATCCGTTCCAATCGCTTTGCTAAGGACACAGTAGGTACTACAGGTATTACCTTTATTCTATGCTTCTTAAACTTATCTATATACTTGCCTGGATTTCCCGCACCTGTAGTCACCACGGGAACCCTCTCTTCACAGATTATACCTACTATATCCTCAGCAAAAGGTGACATAAGCATTATATTTACTCCGAAAGGCTTTTGACTTTTTTTCTTGAAGTTAATTATTTCTTCCCTTATGACATCCGGTGGAGCATTTCCAGCTGCAATTATGCCTAGCCCTCCAGCTTCAGATACTGCTACTGCCAGTTCGTGTGTTGCCACCCAAGCCATGCCTCCCTGAATTATGGGATACTCAATACCCAATAGCCTACAAATCCTCGTATCAAACATACTCACACCTCCTATTTGTTCCATTTCAGAACTAATGAGCCCCACGTCAATCCAGCACCAAAAGCTACCAATAATACTACATCTCCTCTTTTTATCATGGATTTCCTGTAGGCTTCATCCAATGCCACAGGTATTGAAGCAGAAGACATGTTCCCGTATTTATCCAGATTCACATATACCTTATCCTGCTTGAGATCCAGCTTTTTCATGGCTGACTGTATGATTCTTAAATTTGCCTGATGGGGAACAAAAAAATCAATGTCCTTTAAGGATAGCTGAGCTTTTTCAAGGGCATCATTTGCAGTTTTTTCTATAACCCTTACTGCAAACTTAAACACCTCTCTGCCATCCATTTTTATCGTGTGAAGATTGTTCGATACAGTCTCGTAACTAGCAGGTAGTTTTGAGCCACCAGCAGGCAATGTTAACAGATTACCTCCATTTCCATCTGACCCTAAATCCTGTGATAAAATACCGTATCCTTCTTCACATCTTTCCAAAATACAAGCTCCAGCCCCATCACCAAACAATATGCAAGTGCTTCTATCTTGCCAGTCAACAATCTTTGAAAGGGTCTCTGCTCCAATAACAAGAACCTTTCTACAAACTCCTGCTTTTATGAAGCTCATTCCTATGCTCAGTCCATACACAAATCCTGAACACCCTACAGAAATATCAAAAGCTGCAGCATTTACTGCTCTTATGCTCTTCTGGACGATGCAAGCTGTTGATGGAAAGGACATATCAGGAGTTACAGTTGCTACTATTATCATGTCTATTTCTTCAGGTGAAGTATTACCATCTTCCAATGCTCTTAGTGCTGCCTTTGTAGCAATATCGGAAGTGGAAGTATAATAATCTACAATTCTTCTTTCTCTGATTCCTGTTCTTTCTACTATCCATTCATTGGAAGTATCAACTATTCTAGACAGGTCTTCGTTGGTTACAGCCTTGTCTGGTACATAACTACCTATGCCAGTTAATCCTACTGATATATTCAATTTTTCACCTCCATTTAATTAATTAGCCTGATTATTCTTATCACCTCCTTCACAATACAGTCACAAAAAATAAATTGCCTAATTTTTTCAATTTTTGTATTATATATAGTATATATAGCAAAGCTTAAGTAAAAGTATATAATATTTTTTTGTGCTGGTCAACTATTTTATAATATGCAATTAAGAGGTGAGAAAATGATTGAAAGTATTGATATAGAAGAGATAATGAGAATAATACCTCATAGATATCCTTTTCTGTTAGTTGACAGGGTGGAAATAGAAGAACCCGGCAGGAAGGGTACTGGATACAAAAATGTAACAATAAATGAGCCTTTCTTTAAAGGGCATTTTCCAAACATGCCAGTAATGCCGGGAGTACTAATTATTGAATCCATGGCTCAAACAGGAGCAGTAATACTTCTTTCGGAAGAAAGCTATAGAGGAAGAATTCCCTATTTTGCAGGTATAAACAAAGTCAGGTTTAAAAGAAAGGTGGTTCCTGGAGATAGACTTGAAATGAAAGTGGAAATAATCAAAATGAGAAAGAATATCGGAATAGGAACAGGCACTGCTTATGTATGTGGCCAAGTAGCTGCAGAAGGTGAATTTCTGTTTGCAATAGAATAAAAGGGAGCTGCCAATCAATTGGCAGCTCCCTTTTTGTCCTCAATTTCCTTTTCCTTTATATATTTTAACTCTATTAACAGATGATAAATGTCATCTAATGACAAATTGGAAAAATCCTCATTCCCTAGATAAAATCTGTTGGAATCGGTTTTAATCTGCAATAGATCCCCTATAAATGAATTTAACATCATTTTATCCCTTTCTTCCATCAGGGAATCCAGTGTTTCTGAATTCTTTAAATTATAAAGAACCTTTAAAAACTTCTGTTTAATGGACTCCTCATCCACAGTATAATACCTGACATTATCATATATATCTATTATCATGTCTATAACCTTTATGGAATCCATGCCTTTTAAAAAATCAAGAGTTAATTCCAAACACTTTTTCTTCAAATATCCTTCATCCCCCATATGAGCACCTCTGTTCAAAATAAATTACCATCACTTATAGAAGTAGATGGTTTCCTGATTTCCGTTCTCAACAGGCATAAAAATATAGATATTAGCCTGCCTATTTATTACTGCTAACTCATAGCATAAGTTACAGGTGTGCATGATACTGCCCATCAAAAAAATATTATAACATAATATTTTTGTTTTTCTACAACATTTGCAATTTATCCAACGGCTTATAAAGTGGAATATTTATTATGAATTAGGTTGACAACAATTTATCAAAAATGCTGAAAATTCGTCAGGTATGTTTGAAAAACATTTATCATGTATAAATTTAGGTATAAAGTCCTATTCCTATATTTATATACTACTACAAGTGCTATAAAATTTCAATAAGCTAAAAAAAACTATTAAAATTAGGAAGCCTACTTAATTCAGCAGGCTTCCATTAACCAACCTTATTTGCCTCCAGTATTCTATTTATTCTTTCCTCTTCGGTAATTATCCTCTTATTCTCATTATCATATGCATACAACGCCCCGCTTATAACCCTGGTATTCAGTTTTCCACTGCATGCAGGATTACCTTTTAGATGGGGTGCGTCTAAAATTCCTATCTTTACAGCTTTAGCCAAAGTTTCAGGGTCAGATAATGGGTCTTTATCCTTTGGCCCTATTGCCTTTATTGCATCTATTATAATATTAGCCTCCTTGATTAGCTGCTCCTTCCTTCTTTGAACATTGCTATCCTTAGCGATATCAACAGAGCCTAAAAATACATTCTTAATAACGCCTCTCACTATTTTGCATGATTCTATTATTTCCTCATGGGTTGCTGCGTGGTGTGCTTCGCAATATCCTACTACATGGTATATATGAGGTTTAATAGCCAGGGCTAAATATGCAGAAGCTGCCAATTGGCCTTTTGCCTGGCTTAAATCTGCAGGGAAGCTTGCAAGGCCAGCTCTGGCCTGTCTATATACCTTGAAACCATCATCCTGTAAGCTTTCAACCAGCTCTATTTTAGCCAGCATTTTGGCTAAATCCATCTCCGGAGATATGAAGGCAGGAACGTTGAACATGTATTGAGCCACATAATCCTTAACGCCCATCTTCTTTGCATTGTAGGCAGCAAGATAGGCTGCAGCAACGCCTATTGCATCGTGGGCATCTCTAAGGCTCCAATGATGAGGGTCATTTACTTCTACTGGAACATTCCTTTCTCCATGCCATTTCATAACCTGTTGATTTTCAGCTATGGCATCCTTCAGCTTCCTTGGTCCCCGCTTATCCAATTCGCTATACCAGAACAATGGCACAGCACACCAGGCGTTGTTTATGGTTCTTCTCAACACTTCTGCAAATTTAATAATATTCTGTGTACCGCTATATGACCTTAATAGAGGATAGTTTCCTCTTTGTGCTGCTTCATACAGCTTCCTGAAGTCTTCCTCAGTTCTCAATGGCACTCCTCCGGCACCATCGAGCCTTTTATCCATCTTATCCTGTTCAAAGAAGTACTCCTGAGCATTTTGGTCAGGTGCAATGGATATTACATCAAGAACCTTGGATTCAGCTATTTTTTCAATGGACTCTATGGTAGCTTCAACAGTTGGAAGTCCTAAATGGTGCCTTAATATAGGATATGGATATTTGGATTCTATTCGGGAAATCAGATCCCTTGGGTATTCTTCCTTATCCTTATACTCCTTGCCCTTTAAGTATCCAATAACCTCATCAATATCTTCATATCCATAGAATATCTTATTGAATATATTTGACTCTTCTGCCACCTTTCCAGTTGGCTCCGTTCCTCCGAATATCCATATGATATTCCTTAAGCCTTCCTCCTGTATTTTAAGTTTCAGCTCTTCCAGTATCTTTGCCAAAGGTTCGGGTGTCAGCCTATAGCTCAGTCCAACAATATCAGGCTTCTTTTCCTTAATGTTTTTTATAAGCTCATCAACAGGAACTCCAATTCCCAGGAACTCGGTTTCATACCCTTCATTTTCTGCAAGGTTTAAAAAATTCATGGTACCTGCTACATGGACACAATTGCCTATTGTACAAGCCAGTATTTTCCTCATGAAGCCACCTCCTCTTTATTTTCTTCCATGATAAATCCTTTTTCTGCATATTCATGCATTTCTTTTACTGAAAGCCCTTTTAATCCCAGGCGTTCAGCTGTTCTTCCCTCTTCAAAGAAATTCCTTCCGGTGATCAATGTTGCCAATCTTATTATGGAATCTATGGCAGGAGTTTCTATATTCAGTTCCTTTGCAATAGAGGATAAAGGAATTAAGCTATAGGGTACATCCTCATAAATATATCTTATATTCAATCCCTTTGGAGCTTGAAGTCCTCTATATCCTGGATTGTTCTGCACTGCTTCGTATAGATTATTTCCCTTTGCATTATAGGTTTCTTCCAGCCAATCCTTTGCTGAAACTGTTTCCACATTCAACAATCTTCCTATCTTCATTCTTTCATGATCCATTTTCTCAAGGAAATTGCCTATTGAAGGGGTGATCCCCTCTGTATAGTATTCAAAAGGTGCCCCTCTTTCTATATGGCCACAGTTTAACAGAGTTGGAGCTGGATGAAATATAGCTCCATAGTTGTTTATGCTTGTTTCTATTACGTTGGCAGCTGCTATAAACTGAGGATAAGCTTCATTTATAGCATTAAGTACGTAGTCAGTCATAATTGATGGTATTGCAGCCAGTTTAACTTCCTTTTTGGATTTAAATATATGGGCACTCTTTGGAGAAGTCTTTCTGCATGCATATATAAATGTCTGTGCTTCTGCTACTACTACCTTTTTATCAGTTAAGCTTTTTATAACAGAATAGACCTCTAAAGCTCCTCCTGTTCTTCCAGGATTAAGCACTATTATCTGACCATCCTCCAAATATGGAGCCATGGACTTAGCCAGGTCATAATGCCCCATGGCTGGAATAGTAACCATTATTATGTTAGCTCCCCTAATTGCCTTTCCAATGTCATCAGTAACAACGTTCAGCCTTCCAGTACCTTCAACTTCCCCGGATAATTCTATTACAGGATCATCAATTAAAGATAATATATTATCCCTGGTTCTATTGTACAAATTGACTTCATAACCAATTAAGGCCAGATATCCTGCCATGGCAATGCCTCCATTGCCGGCTCCAATAACTGCATAGCTAATATCTCTTTTCATCATACTACCTCCTATCCCATAAATTCCCTACTTTATTTTTGAACCTTCCATCTTTGTAGAAGATGGGGATTCTCTGTTTCACTTCGGGTAGTGTCTATCACAGTCTATGGCAACATATCTCCCGCTTATATAACATAAGCGGGAGTTTCTTGCTTAATTTTGATAAACAAAAAACTATAGAGGGAGCTCTATAGTTATAATTGACAATACTACCCTCAAAAACGCTTACGAGGTTAGCTGTCGGGTTCGGGCTAAGGGTTTCGCCCGTCCAAAAGGATTCACCCCAAGAAATTGGTTCCCCCGCTTCTCAAAAAGAGAATTCAGCGATTATATAAAATTGAACTTCATATTGAAAATTATAGTAAGTCAAATGGAAAATACAATAAAGATACAAAATGCATGAACAGAAATGTTCAGAAACCGTACAGGCGGTGTTTGAACTGAAAAGTATGTACAATGCCTGTAGTAGTAGTTTACCATATTTTTTTTAATTATGCAATAGTTTTATTAATTTTTTGCAATAAATGGAATGAATTTCATTAGGCAGAATTAATAAAAGGAGCCAAAATTACTGGCTCCTTTTTTATACAGTTGCAGCTATTTGATTTCTGACTGATTCTGCACCTTTTTCCAAAGCTTCCTTATTTAATGGTATTAGATGGGCTTTGTCCTCTCCAAACACTTTTGTAAATCCTTCCAATATGGATTCTATGCTTACCATTTTTGTAACTTCTATATAAGCCCCTAACATTACCATATTTGCCACCTTCATATTACCCAGTTCATTTGCTATTTCATTGGCTGGAATGTAATAAACTTCTATATCATCCCTATTTGATTTTCTATCCACCAAAGAGGAATTGACAAATAGCTTGCCGCCTTCTACAATTGTTGGCTCAAACTTATCCATTGATGGCTTGTTCATTATTATTGCAGATGTTGCATTTACTACAACAGGTGAACCTACAGCTTCGCTTGATATTACTACACTGCAGTTTGCAGTACCTCCACGCATTTCTGGTCCATAGGATGGCAACCAAGAAACATTCTTATTCTCCAGCATGCCTGCATAGGTCAATAATTGTCCTATGGCCATTACTCCCTGTCCTCCAAATCCTGCTATGGTAATCCTTTCTTCCACTTTACTCCACCCCCTCAGGCCTTTTGAAATTTCCCAGAGGATAATATGGTATCATATTTTCTTCCAGCCATTTCAATGCTTCAGTTGGTGTCATTCCCCAGTTTGTAGGGCAAGTGGAAAGAACCTCCACTATTCCAAATCCTTTTCCTTCTATTTGAACTTTGAAACACTCTTTTATTGCCTTTTTAGCCTTTCTGACATGAGCTGGTGAAATTACAGTTACCCTTTCTACAAATTTAGCTCCATCTATTGTAGCAAGCAATTCAGACATTCTGATTGGTTTCCCGCAATGTGCCTCATCTCTTCCAAAAGGAGCAGTAGTTGCTTTTTGTCCTACTAAAGTAGTAGGTGCCATCTGTCCTCCAGTCATGCCGTAGATTGCATTGTTTACAAATATTGTAGAAATCTTCTCTCCTCTATGGGCTGCATGGACTATTTCTGCTGTTCCTATGGAAGCCAAATCTCCATCTCCCTGATAAGTGAATACAAAATTATCTGGAAGTACTCTCTTTATACCAGTTGCAACTGCTGGAGCCCTTCCATGGGCTGCTTCATGCATATCGCAGTTGAAATACTTGTATGCAAGAACTGAACATCCAACTGGCGCAACCCCTATTGCTTTGTCTAGAACTCCCAATTCCTCCAGAGCTTCAGCAACTAACCTATGGATTATACCATGGGTACATCCAGGGCAATAGTGGGTCTGCACATCTGTCAATCCTTTGGTCTTTTCAAATACTATAGCCATTACATTTCACCTCCATGGATCCTTTTAACTTTTTCTATTATCTCGTTTGGAGTAGGCACCATTCCTCCAGTCCTTCCATGGAAGTATACTGGGAATCTGCCTTCAACAGCTATTTTTACATCATCTAACATTTGTCCTGTATTCATTTCAACAGTTAATATTCCTTTGCACTGAGGATTAATCTTCTTAAACTCATCATATGGATATGGCCACAGGGTTATAGGCCTTATAAGCCCTACCTTATAGCCTTCCCTTTCCAATTGGGATATAGCAGTTTTTACAATTCTTGCAGTAGTTCCGTAAGCTGCAATTACTACGTCAGCATCTTCAATGTTATAGGATTCTACCTTTACTTCATTTTCCCTTATCTTTCTATATTTTTCCTGAAGCTTTATATTGTGTGCTTCCAGCTCCTCTGGTGCTAGATATAAGGAATTAATTATATGAGGTTTCCTCTTTCCCTTAGTACCATTTGTTATCCAGTCATCCTTTGGAGGCAATTCTCTTTGTTTTGGCTTCTTGAACTCCACTGGCTCCATCATTTGACCTATCATTCCATCTCCAAGTATCATAACTGGATTCCTATACTGGTCAGCTATATCAAATCCTTCTATAATTAAATCCACTAATTCCTGAACATTTGATGGGGCTAATACAACGACCCTATAGTCTCCATTTCCTCCGCCCCTGGTTGCCTGGAAATAATCTGTCTGTGATGGCTGAATGCTTCCCAGTCCTGGGCCGCCTCTCATCATATTTACAATTAAACAGGGTAATTCTGCACCTGCAATATAGGATATGCCTTCCTGTTTCAATGAAATTCCTGGGCTTGATGATGAAGTCATTACCCTTGCTCCTGCTCCTGCAGCACCGTATACCATGTTTATTGCAGCAATTTCGCTTTCAGCCTGCAAGAATACTCCTCCAACCTTTGGCAGCTCTCTTGCCATATATTCTGGTAATTCGCTTTGTGGTGTTATAGGATATCCAAAGAAATACCTGCAGCCTGCTTCAATGGCAGCAGCTCCTACAGCTTCGTTTCCCTTCATGAGAACTTTGGCCATTTAAAAAACCTCCCTCATTTTTAAAGTCTCTCAACAGTTATAACTACATCTGGGCACATTAATGCACAACTGGCACAAGCAATACATTTGTCCATGTCTATAACAGTAGCTGGATGATAGCCTTTAGCGTTTATCTTGTTATTGTCCAAGGTTATTATCTTCATTGGACATGCATTGACACATAAACCGCAACCCTTGCAAATATCTTCTTTAAATGTAATTCTTCCTTGAATCTTTGGTTTTGCAGTAGCCATCATATAACCTCCTTATGTTTTATATTATTAGACCATCCACTCTTCTCTCATAAAGAGCTTAATTGGGAAAACTTCTCCATTTAGATTAGGTGGTAAATCCTTTGCAACATTCTCCAATGCAACAACATACTTTATAGGTATGCTTAGTTTTTCAGAAAGCTTTTCTGCTAATACCTGTCCTTTAAGCACATCTTCGCAGGTGGTGCTTTTCAACATATGTGTGTTATTTACTATACCAGTTACCTTAACCCTTGCAGTATCTTCAATCCTTTTAAGGTATTCAATTGCTTTTTCTACAGTTTGAGTTTCAGGCCTATTTGCATTCAGTACAAAAAACATATCATAATCGCCTTCAGTAAAATATTGGCTGTACATTCCCAAGGTTCTTGCACCAGCAGGATCTCCTCCTACATCCAGTACTGCATCGTAGCTTTCATCCTGTATTGGTGCATATACTTCTGCAGAAACAGCGGGAATATCAACTCCGGAACCCCTAAGGGAACTGGCAATAACCCTTATTCCTAGTTTTTCCAGCTCCTCAGCCTTTTCCCTGCTTCGGAAATAAAGGTTTACAACATCTAAATCCACTAAAGCAACCTTATTCTTTAATTGCCTTAATTTCACTGCATAGTTTACGCTGAATTCAGTTTTACCGCTTCCATAATGCCCTACTATAATTCTTATTCTCTTATCATCTAATAACATATAATCACCTGGATTCTATTTGTATTCTTTATAGGCTTCCTCTCCTCTTAAAACCCTCAATGCACCTTCTGCAAGTGCAGCCAGCTCATCCTCTCCTGGATATACATATACTTTAGATATAAAGCTTACCATTTCCTCAATCCAGCCGGTGAACATTTCATCATAGGCTATCCCACCAGTTATCAGAATTCCATCTACCTGCCCCTTTAGAACTGCTGCACAAGCACCTATTTCCTTTGCTACCTGATAAGCCATGGCATAGTATATTAATTCTGCATATTTATCGCCATTTTTAATCCTGTTTGATACTTCCATTGCGCTGTTAGTGTTTAAATATGAAACCAGTCCACCTTTGCCTACCAGTTTTTTCTTCATCTCTTCATAGGTGTATTTTCCGGAATAGCACATTTTCACCACTTCACCTACAGGAAGGCCACCTGATCTTTCCGGTGAAAAAGGCCCTTCCCCATCAAGAGCATTTGGTACATCTATTACTCTTCCCTTACAATGGGCTCCTACTGAAATTCCACCACCAAGATGGGCAACTATTAAATTCATATCCTCATACCTTTTCCCCATTTGCTTTGCATGTCTTCTGGCTACAGCCTTCTGGTTCAAAGCATGTAATATGCTTTTTCTTTCTATATCCTTCAAACCTGAAATCCTGGCTACATCCTGAAGCTCATCCACAACAACAGGGTCTACTATGAATGCTTCCACACCTATCTTTTGTGCTATCCCATAGGCCAGTATTCCTCCCAGATCTGAAGCATGTTCTCCCAGTTCTGTTGATTTTAAATCCTCTATCATTTTTTCATTTACTTTGTAGGTGCCTCCTTCTATTGGCTTTAATAACCCTCCGCGGCCTACCACTGCTGAAAGGCTATGCATATCTATGTTGTTCTTCTTTAGTGCTTCCAGTATTATGTTGAGTCTAAACTCATACTGGTCTGCTACATGATTATATACTGACAGCTCCTCAACAGAATGCCTTAATGTTTCACTGAACAATAACTGATTATCCTCAAATACTCCAATTTTAGTGGATGTTGAACCTGGGTTTATAGCCAGTATCCTATAATTTTCTGCCATAAAAAAAGCCTCCTTATTTTGAACTTAGTAATACTGCTAGAACTATGGAATATAGTTTTGTCTCTTCACTATCAGCTCTCGATGTCAATACAATAGGAGCTTTTGCCCCTAGTATGATTCCTGCATTTTTGGAATTTGCAAAATACGTTAGGGATTTATACAATACATTTCCTGCTTCGATATAGGGCATAAGCAATATATCTGCATCTCCTGCAACTTCTGATTTTATTCCCTTTGTTTCTGCTGCTTTCCTTGAAATGGCATTATCCAATGCAAAGGGACCATCAACTATACATCCTGTTATTTCTCCATTTTTATTCATTTCAGCCAATTCCTTTGCATGTATAGTAGCCTCCATTTTTGGAGAAACCTTTTCCTTGGCTGCAATTACAGCAACCTTAGGATTGTCTATCCCCATGGAATGAGCCAAGCTTACAGCATTTAGAATTATATCTTTCTTCTGGTTCAAATCAGGGCTTATATTCATCGCAGCATCTGTCACAAATAGAAGCTTATGGTAGGTATCTACATCAAAAACTGCCACATGGCTGATTATTTTTTCTGTTCTTAATCCTATTTCCTTATCCAATACCTGCTTCATAATAATGGATGTGTCAATCAGCCCTTTCATCAATATGTGCGCTTTTCCGCTGCTTACCAGTTCTGTAGCCTTTCTTGCAGCTAATTGCCCATCCTTTTCATCAACTATTTCAATATCCTTTAGGTCAAATCCAATTTCGCGGCTTATTTCTTCAATTTTTTCCCTGTTTCCAACTAAAATGGGTTCAACAATATTTAATTCCTTAGCCTTTTTGACTGCACTTAAAACCTCTATATCTTCAGCCACTGCAACAGACAGCTTTTTAGGATCTTTCTGCTGAGCAGCAGCTATCAGCTCGGAAAATGTTTTTACCATATAAAATAACACCTCCATTTAAATAATTTAGTTTTTCTTTATATCTTAACTAGCCTTATATCCAGAGTTTCAGGTTGTACCTGAATCACTTTAAAATCCTTCTCCTCTACAGCAATCTGCACGTTATGGATTCCCTCTCCCAGTTCACTTAAATCCAACATAAGCTCAATATCCTCTGGGTCCAGGGCTTCAATTACAGAACTTATACCTTGAACTGTGACTGTGAAAGCCTTGTTCATATCATCTTCTGCAATTTTCAGTCCTGGATTGATATTTTTTATTTCTACATCCTGCAGTGTATACTCAAATGTTTTGGACAGTATTTCCTCTATATTCAAGGTCACTTTAACAGGCTCTTCCAGGTTCCTCAGTGTAACACCATCTGGCAAATCCAAATCCACAAGCACATCTTTGCTGTTCATCAATGTAAGAATGTCCACGGGCACGGTATTAATCTGGGTAATATTCTGCAATACATCTTTCTTTCCTACAATTGAAACGGTGCTAGGCTTTATTGTAATATCCACTATCTCATAATTCTCGGGAAGCTCATTTTCTGTCCTGAGCTCTATTGGTACAGTTTTTACCTTATATACAGGTATAAAAACATCTACAACATTCAAGTTTGATGATACGCCCCTTACATCATTCCCTTCATCGTCCACTATTCTAATTGGAACAGGCACATTTATATCATCATTTGATTTAGATACGTCTAATGTAGCAACTACCTTTGATACAGAGTTAAGCCATGTTCTTGGCCCCTCAACAACTATATATTGGGGTCTTGCCTCTGGAGTGCCTATTACATTTCCGGTTGGGACTTCGCCTGTAGTTTCCACAGTTATAGGTATTTCCTTTGTTATAATTTTGTCAAATGTAACCAGAATCTCCTTTGGGTTATAATCCTCAATATTTACAAAGCTTGGAGCTTGTACATATACTGGCACCTTTAGCTTTCCTTCCGAATAGCCGCTTAAGTCTACCTGGGCTATTATATCCTTTTCAGATACCTTTATAATCTGAGACCTTCTTCCAGATATTTGTACCCTAACACTGGCATTTTCCGGCTCCAATACCACTAACCCCTGTCTTTCCAGTGAAGCTACATTCAAAAAATTAACATCCACATTCATATTATCCTTTGTTACAGGGTCTACTTCACTCATAACATAGCTCCATAGTATTATAGCTATAATTAGAGCAAGGATTTTGATAGTCAAATCATTTTTCTTCTCTTTGCCCATCTTTGTTCCTCCATTTCATCAAAAATGATGGCTGCTGGTCCTTTGGTTTGTACATATCCATTAATATCTGCTTCAACGTCTTGGTATCTAAATACCTTGCTAAACTTCCATTTTCAGCTATAGATATGGAACCGGTCTCCTCAGAAACAACTATTGCCAAACAGTCAGACCTTTCTGAAATGCCTAGAGCTGCCCTGTGCCTGGTGCCTAAATCCTTGCTTAAGGATGCATTGTCAGTTAAAGGTAAAAAACAGGCAGCTGCCTTTATTGTATCATCCTTGATTATTACTGCTCCGTCATGAAGAGGTGTGTTAGGGATAAATATATTTATCAAAAGGTCACTGGAAACCTTCCCCTGAATCATGGTTCCCGTTTCAGCAACCTCGTTTAAGCCAGTTTCTCTTTCAATGACAATCAAAGCTCCTATTTTCTGCCTTGATAATGAAGCTACCGCATCTACTATTTCATCAAATACTTCCTTTAAGCTTTCACTTTTAATCTCCAAAAATGACCTGGTAAAGAATCTGCTTCTTCCAATATACTCTAATGCTCTTCTTAATTCAGGCTGAAATACAATGAGTATTGCTATTACTCCAACTGTCATTGCAGTATCCAGAATAAAATTCAGGGTATATAATTCTAGCCATTCGCTTACCTTTGTAAGTGCAAAAAGAATAAAAATTCCTTTAATCAGCTGTTCAGCTCTTGTCTCTCTTATCAGCATAAACAGCTTATAAAAGGCCATGGCTACTATTAATATATCAAAAATATCCCTTACCCTTATGTTTAAAAATAAATCCTTTAGATATTGCAAGGTATACCCACCTTTACTCAAATTCTTGTGATACATTATTATTATATAATAAATGAATAAGATTTTAAACTGATTATGGAATATTAATTGTCATTCATCATCTCCATGGTGCTTTCAAAGGATTCGGCTATCCTCTTTTTTTCATTTTCACTAAGGCTAATATAAAGATTTTGGTCATTGATAAAATCCTCTACCGGAAGTATCTCATATTTTACCTTTCCGCCATCCTGATACCTTCTAACCCATGTTGGTATATAGCTGATATCCTTTATAACAGTATCTCCTTCTTCAATATCCTTTTCCAATTCTATCCTCACCATAATGCCATCTTCCGTATACTTGTTTCCAGTACTTTCCTTCCGCTGGTTTGATAAAAAGTTACCCATGGAATATATTATAAAATTATCCTTCCCGTCTTTTTCAACAATCTCTGACCTCTGTATTACATGGGGATGAGTTCCAAGTATTATATTTGCTCCCCAATTAATCATATTCCTTCCCAGCTCTATCTGATATTGTGAAGGCTCCCTCTGGTATTCAACTCCCCAGTGAATAAATACCACTACTATATCGGAATTTAGCTCCCTGGCTCTTTCTATATCCTGTTTTATTTTATTTTCGTCTATCCTGTTTACCATATAGGACAGTTCTTCATTTGTCAGCAGGCTTTCCAATCCGTTGAATCCATAACAATATGACAATATGGCTATTTTTATTCCATTGATATCCTCTATTAAAATGCTGTCACCAGGTTCCTTGTAGGTTCCTATATTTTTCATGCCATAGCTGTTTATATAGTCAATGGTATTTATGATTCCATCTTTTCCCATATCAATGGCATGATTATTAGCAGTATTCAAAATATCGAATCCTGCATCCTTAAGGGCATATAGGGTTTCTACAGGAGAATTAAAGCGGGGGAATCCGGAGAAACCTGCATCATTTCCATAGGTTACCGTTTCAAAATTAGCTATTGCCATATCTGAAGATTGGATATAGTGTTTGAC
This sequence comes from Tissierellia bacterium, assembly GCA_012839745.1. Classification (GTDB taxonomy): domain Bacteria; phylum Bacillota; class Clostridia; order Tissierellales; family Tepidimicrobiaceae; genus DUMS01. The sequence continues at coordinate 673 of DUMS01000061.1, read as the reverse complement.
ATATTTAAACACATGGGTAAAATCATAGGAATTGGTATCCTTGTTGTAGGCTGATTTAATCTGAGGCATATGAAACATAACATCTCCAACTGCCAATATGCTGGCTGTTGCCTTTTTGTCCTCTGGATTCTCTTCTATTACATCACCTGTACCTTCATCTTCAGGCTCAAAATTCTCTTCATTTACAGATTCCTTATAGGCTGTCCAATCGTTATCTAGCGAAACTGCTGCCAAGGCTACACTCAATATGATTAATAATAAAGTCAATATCTTTTTCATTTTTTTCCTCATTTCTAATATAGATGTCATTATTATTTTATAATTATTAAGAAGAATAATCAACCTGATTATTCTTCTCTTCTAATACCTATAACTCTATTCTTGGAATCATATAGAAATTTGCTGAGCTTTTTCTGATTAATCCACCAGATATATATTACATATGGAACAAACAGCATAGTAAGCTGAGGTATGTTGGACATCAATATGAAGTTGAAAGTCCCATGCAGTAATATAGGCATATAAAGGGACCTTCTTAAATTTATTCTCTTCCTTCTCTCATCAGAATCATATCTGGATAACGATAGATAATATCCCATAGTGATTGCAAATACAGCATGTGCCGGTACGGAAAATATGCCTCTGTACAATCCTACATGAGGGTTATTTGCAT